>JAQSYT010000374.1 GCA_029256065.1 Paenibacillaceae bacterium | reverse complement strand
AAGAACAGTCTCGGATAATCCGATGCCTGCAGCATAGAGGCCGAGATGACAGCGGATAAGCCTACCAACCGTCCGGAGGAAAGATCTGTTCCACCGGTAATGAGAATAAAGGCGGCGCCCAAGGCGATGATGGCTTTGGTGGAATTCTGCAGCAGAATGTCCCGCAGAATGTTGATGGACAGAAAGTTGGGGTCCTTAATGGCAATCCCGGCAATCAAGGCGATCAGCACAAAATAAATGGCATTTTGCGAAAATATGCTTTGGGATTTCTTCAGATTTTCTCTAAGAGCGATGTTGTTCATTGTGCAATCCTCCTCAGGGCTTTGCCGTAAGGCAAGGCCAGCATCGTAAGCATAAAGTATGGACCAAAATGGGCTTTAAGCAGCTTCATGCCTGGGCAGCCAGACGCATAACCTCCTGCTCGGTAGCGGTCTTCCCATCCACAATACCGCTTAAGCGGCCTTCATTCATGACCAGTACCCGGTCGGACATGCCCAGCAGCTCCGGCATCTCCGAGGAAATCATGATGACGCTTTTACCTTGTTTGGCCAGGTCGGCAATAATCGTATAAATCTCGTATTTGGCTCCCACGTCAATGCCACGGGTCGGCTCGTCGAGAAGCAGAATGTCCGGCTCGGTCAACAGCCAGCGGGCCAGCAGCACCTTTTGCTGGTTGCCGCCGGAGAGATTCTTGATCAATTGGCTGCTGGAGGGGGTTTTCACCCGCAGACGCTGGATGCTGCTCTCCACATCGGCCTTCATCCGTCCCTTGTCCAGCAGAAGATGTGGACGCTGGTACCGGCCCAGATTGGAAATGACCGTATTCTCATAAATGCTCAGCACCGGGAAGATCCCCGTTGACCTGCGTTCCTCTGTCAGAAGAGCGATTTTGTGGCGGATGGCATCCACAGGGGAATTGATTTTGATGATCTTGCCGTTCAGCTGAATCCGGCCGGAGGCCAAGGCCCGCAAGCCGAAGATGGCTTCCACCAGCTCTGTCCGCTGGGAGCCCACCAGACCGCCGATGCCGAGGATTTCCCCCCGCTTCAGCTCGAAGGACACATCCTTGAAGGACATGGGGTTGGCGGAGGTCAGCCCCTCCAGCTTCATAAGCGTGCCGCCGGGCACATTGCTGCGGGGCGGGAAGCGCTGGCTCAGGTCCCGGC
This sequence comes from Paenibacillaceae bacterium, assembly GCA_029256065.1. Classification (GTDB taxonomy): domain Bacteria; phylum Bacillota; class Bacilli; order Paenibacillales; family NBRC-103111; genus Paenibacillus_AR. The sequence continues at coordinate 3,815 of JAQSYT010000374.1, read as the reverse complement.
CGACCATCCGGGAAATAATCAGATCGGTGGTCAATTGGGCGGCCGGCCAGGTGCCGATTTTGGCTCCGTCCCGCATGATGGTCACCTCGTCAGAAATACGGAGAATTTCCTCCATTTTGTGCGAAATATAAATAATCGAAACACCCCGGCTGCGCAGGTCCCGGATAATCCGGAACAGCTGCTCCACTTCATTTCCTGTCAGCGAGGACGTGGGTTCATCCATGACGATAACCTTGGCGTTAAAGGAGACGGCCTTGGCGATTTCAATGGATTGCACCTTGGAAACAGAGAGTGATCCTACCAGCGCCTTCGGATTGATGTCCATATTCAGATTGTGAAACAGGGCTTCCGTATCCCGCATCATTTTCTTGTGGTCTACCAGAATGCCCTTCGTGGGAAACCGCCCCAGCCAAACATTCTCCGCCACACTGCGGTGGGGGACGGGATGCAGCTCCTGGTGAATCATGGAGATGCCCTGGTTCAGAGCATCCTTGGAGCTTTTCAGCTCCAGCTTGCGGCCGTTCAGCAGCATTTCGCCTGCGTCCGGCGTATAAATGCCGAACAGACATTTCATTAAGGTGGACTTGCCTGCGCCGTTCTCGCCCATCAAGGCATGGACGGTGCCCGGACGCACCTGCAGTGTCACGCTGTTCAATGCTTTGACGCCGGGGAATTCCTTGGTGATTTCCCTCATCTCCAGCAGGTATTCATTCTCCACTTGCCATCCCTCCTGCCCCGTTTAAGGGTCTGTTTTGGGGCATAGGAAAGCAGGGGGCTTACGCATCGGCTTCCTGTAAGCCCCCGGCCTGCTCCTTGCCTGACTATGTTTCAGCGGTCATTTATTATTTTGCTTCGTCCATGTTGGCTTTGGTGATTTTCTTGTACTTGATCCAGACATACTTGCCGTCGGTAATGTCATAGCCGGTGTTATCCTTGCTGGGGGTTTGACCCAGAGCCAGCACATTGGCCAGCTTCAGCGCAGCCTTGCCCTGGTTTTTGGCGTCATTCAGGACAGTACCCAGAAGCGTCCCATCCTCCAGCGCCTTCAGCGCAGGAGCAGTAGCATCTACACCTACAACCGGTATAGTCTTGCCGTCCTTGAAGTAGCCTGCTGCCTTCAGTGCTTCAATGGCGCCCAACGCCATGTCATCGTTATTGGCCAGCACGGCCTCGATCTTGTCGCCGTTGGCTGCCAGGAAGGCGGCCATTTTCTCCTGGCCCTTCACCCGGTCCCACATGGCGGTGTCTTCAGCCAGCTTCTGTACCTTAATGCCTGCATCCTCAATGGCCTGGATGGAGAATTTGGTCCGCAGCTCCGCATCCTGATGGCCCGGCTCACCCTTCAGCATCACATATTGGAGAACGCCGTCCTTGTTTTTGTCCATGGCCGGGTTGGCTTTCCAATTGTCCACCAGGAGCTGACCGGAGATGGTGCCGGATTCCTCCGCCTTGGCGCCTACATAATAAACCTTATCCCATTTCTTCATGTCATCCTGCAGGGGCTCACGGTTGATGAATACCACCGGAATGTTGGCGGTTTTGGCCTTGTTGATGATAACGCCGGCAGCAGCACGGTCAACAGGGTTGATGGCCATGGCATTCACCTTCTTGGTGATGAACAGATCCACCTTGTCGTTCTGGGTAGGCTGGGAGTTCTGGCTGTCCACGATATCCACCTTGGCTACATTCTTGGCCGCATCCGAGATGGCGTTCCGTACACCAGTCATGAAGGTATCATCAAACTTGTAGATGGCGACACCAATGTTGGGCTGCTTAGCGGAAGCGTTTTCAGTTTGAGCGGCGCTTGCACCGGGAGAAGCAGCAGGGCTTGAGGCAGTTTCTTTTTTGTCGCCGCAGCCTGCGGCCATAGCAGCCAGAATGGCACCAGTCGTCAATACCAAAAGTGTTTTTTTCATTTGTTTGAGCCTCCCTTTAAGTTCTGTCTTCATTATGCCGAAAAACCCCCTCCTTGCGAATTCAAAATCCTCATGTGAAGTATCGAAATCCTCATGTAAAGTGGATAACAGGAAGGATATTGTAACAAATATAATTAATCACCTAATTAATGGAAATAACAGCTTCTGATTTCCCGTCGCAAACATGTCCTCTGTCCGCACCACTGCAAAGCCGGTATCCACCTGCTCCGGAATTTGCCGCTGCTTCAGCGCGTCAACTGCATGGCGGACGCCCAGATACCCCATACCGAAGGGATTCTGCACCACCAGGGAGCGGATTACCCCGTTCTGCAGCAGCTCCAGCTCCTGCAGAGTGCTGTCGAAGGAAACCAGCTTCACCTGCCGCTTTTTTCCCAGGCTGTCCAATGCATCTGCTGTTCCCAAAACTGCCGCGGAATTCAAAGCGATGATGCCGTCCAAGGGACCGGAGGTCCGCTCCAGCTCCAGAACCAGCTCCTTGGCCTCTTGTTGGCCGGAGTGGGGATTTGCCCTGCCTGCCAGCTGCAGCTCCGGGTGGGATTGAAGTACTGACAGAATGCCCGCCTCCCGCTGCTCCGATTTGGGCGTTCCCGGAGCAAAACCGACCAGCGCAATCCGGCCCGGCTCTCCACCCAGCAGCCGGACCAGCTCCTCCGCTGCTTTGACACCGGAGCCGTAGTTATCGGTGCCGATATGGGCCTTCACCTTAAGCGCGGCCAGCTCGGTGTCCAGGGTCAGGACCGGCACCTGCTTCTGCGCTTCCGTAAGCGCCTCCGTCAAGACCACTTCGTCGTTGGGCGCCACCAGAATCGCATCGGCCCCGTCAGCCAGTGCTTGCCGGATCAGCTCCGTCTGACCCTCGCCATCCTGCTCATCATCGGGACCGAGGAAGCTGATGCTGGCTCCAAGCTCCTTGGCTGCCGCCTCCGCACCGGTATAAACCGTCTTCCAATAGTCGCCGTGGCGCATCCCCATAACCAGAGCGATGGTATAGGTGTGCTTCCCAGTCCGCACCTCCGAGCCTGCGGAGGCTCCGGTGCCGCCATCCCGGGACCGCCAAAACTCAGCCAGAAAAAACGCCGCAATCACAGCCACAGCGGCTAATGCAACTGCCGTTTTGCCGAACCTACGCCTCATGGCTTTTTATCCTCCTAAGGGCTTTCCGCATGGAAAGCCGGCATCGTAAGCATAAGCTCAGGGCTTTCCGCATGGAAAGCCGGCATCGTAAGCATAGGCTATTCACCGGCAGACTCATTGGATAGCAGCGGCAGCCAAACCTTGACTGTCGTGCCTTCCTCCAGCCTGCTCTCAAACTCCAACCCATACGGTTCCCCGAAGGTCAAACGGATCCGCTCATGAACGTTGCGGACGCCCACACCGGAGCCGGAGCTTTTGCGGGCAGGGATGGCTGAATCCGGGAAGGCACGTGTCTCTTCGGCATTTCCCTCCGGACCACGGACCGCTGTTTGAACTTCCCGGCCCCACGCCTTTTCCCGGCTCCGGTCGAGAATATGGGCCAGCACCTCCGCAGGCATTCCCAGCCCGTTATCCGCCACTGTTATCAGCAGCTTGTCATCGCAGATTCCCGCAGTCACCCGGATTTCCCCTTCATCCTGCATCATCTCAATGCCGTGTTGGATGGAATTCTCCACCAAGGGCTGCAGGATCAGCTTCAGCGTCTGACAATACAAAACCGTTTCCTCCGCCTGGATGGTGAAACGGAACTTATTTTTGAAGCGGATATTCTGGATGATGAGGTAATGGCGGATATGCTCCAGCTCATCCTGAAGCGGGATGATATTCCTTCCCTTGCTTAAGCTGATCCGGAACAGCCTGGAAAGGGAGGTAATCATGGTCACCACCTCGCCGTTGCGCCCCCCT
>JAQSYT010000373.1 GCA_029256065.1 Paenibacillaceae bacterium | reverse complement strand
TCCTGTCTGTGCTTTCCACGCCTTCCCCTTGCTGGCCTCCGATCTTCCATGACAGTTGACTGATCATGACGCCCACTCCTTAGCTGGTGACATCCCCTGCAAACAAGCTGCCTTAACGCTCCCACATAGATTCGCAGGGACCCCGGTTGATAGTATCTTCCATTTCCACTTCAAACATGTAAACGCATTCTTTAGTTTTGCTGTAATCATTTATTTGTCTCTCATCAAAATTTTATGCGCTCCATGTTAGATTTGCAAGTAAATTTGACGATTTTGTTACATAACTCTTTTCGCTCATAATTATATTTATTATAGATAAATAGTTATCACAATCATATTGCATGCAGATGAGACAGGTTTTTCTTATTCCGGTAAATTATTTGCCATGAAACGCCGCCAATTGCCATAGAGAAATCCGTCCGCTTCCTCTGCGGAATATCGGCGGTACAATTCATTGGCCAGCCGGTCATAATGCCCCGCATGCTCCAGACCGGGAATATGGTAGTCCACTCCGTCGAAGTCCGAGCCAAAGCCAACATTTCCTTTGCCCCCCAGTGCAGCCACACTGTCCAGATGGGTCAGAATATCCTTGATGGACGGCTCCGAGGCTTTAATGAACCACGGGACAAAGGTCAGTCCCATCATTCCCTTGCGGGCAATCAGCTCGCCAATCATCTCATCACTTGCATTCCGCGGATGGGGGCAGAGCCTTCTCACATTGGAATGGCTGGCGCAGAAGGGCTTGGACGAAAGCTCAGCCAGCTCCCAGAAGCCCTTGTCACTTAAATGGGAAACATCCAGGATTATCCCCAGCCTGCCGCACTCCTCCACCAGCTTCTTCCCCTTCAGTGTAAAACCGCCGTTCCGCGGCTCCAGCACCCCGTCTGCCGCCCAGTTGGCGTAATTCCAGGTTAATCCCAGGATACGTACCCCCATGGCAAAGGCAGTGCGCAGATTCACCAGGCTGCCCTCCAGCCCCTCCGCCCCTTCCAGGGTAAGGATGGCGCCAAGATTTCCGGCTGCTTCAGCTTCCGCCAGATCCGTATGGGTGCGGATATGTTTCACACTCTCGTGACTGGCAATCCGGCTGTGGAAAGCATCGAAGCTCTCCAGCAGCTGGGTAAAGGACACATGCGGCCGGTTGGACACAAACACCGCAAAGCATTGTACGGCTACACCCGCCTTATTCAGACGGGGAAAGGAAACATCTGCATAGATGCTGTCCTGCTTGAAGCTTAGCTCCGTATGCAAATTCATTTTATCCAGTAAATCGCAATGGGCATCAAAAATTTTCATCAAACTTCCCTCCTAGGGCGTGTCTGAAAACTCCGAGGGGCGCAGATTTTAGCGAATTTTTGTTCATGGCAAGGCACTTTTGTGCAGGCGTACCGGGGGTACGTCAAGCGAAAGTAACGCAGCAAGGGACGAAAAGGCGATGAAAGATGCCCTCAACGAGTTTTCAGACACGGCCTAGCTTACTCTTTGGAATAACTATATGCATGAACACAAAAAAACCTGTCTACTGCTTCCCGTAAACAGGCGGTGCTGCATATAATTCCGCTTCTGAGGAAGGAGGCGCGGCGGCTTAAGGGACGTCCTAGACTCTTAGAACCCGCTTGAGATAGCTCTAACGGGGCTCGACGATGAGCTTGATCGCCGTTCTATCTTCTCCGTCTATGACAATATCCGTAAAAGCCGGTATGCAGATTAAATCCACTCCGCCGGGGGCCACGAAGCCGCGGGCAATGGCTACAGCCTTTACAGCCTGATTTAAAGCGCCTGCTCCAATCGCCTGAAGCTCTGCCGCTCCCCTTTCCCTCAACACGCCAGCCAGTGCACCTGCTACGGAGTTTGGGTTGGATTTAGCTGAAACCTTTAATACTTCCATGAAAGGTACCTCCCAGGGGATTAGGTGATGGATTCCAGTACCCATCATATTCACAATATTTTCAATACATACCATTACCATATACAAAAAAAGAAGCTGCCCTAAGCAGGACAGCTTCCCTTGGCTTTTAGCCGGCAAACCTATTCGCTAATGTAATTATCCTCATCTGTCCGGATCTGCTGAATACTTTTGGCCAGTCCGGTCTGGTCATCCAATTCGATAATGGCCGCATGGAAATGCCATTTACCCTCATCCACCACAAAACGCGACGGCAGTTGGGTCAAAAACCGGTGCATAACCCCTTCCTGCTCCATCCCCAAAATCCCGTCCCGTGGACCAACCATGCCCACATCCGTGAGATAAGCCGTTCCTCCAGGCAGCACCCGGTTGTCATTGCTTTGCACATGGGTATGGGTTCCTACCACAGCGGAGACACGGCCGTTCAGATACCAGCCCATAGCGATTTTCTCCGAGGTAGCTTCAGCATGGAAATCCACAAAAATGTATTGGTGCCTGCTTCCTTCCCGTTCCAGGATGGCATCCACCGTTTGAAACGGACAATCCAGCGGCGGCAAAAAGGTTCTCCCCTGCAGATTGATGACCAGCAGGTCCTTACCTGCAGCCTTCAGGGACATGTAGCCGTTTCCCGGTGTCCCATAGGGAAAGTTCGCCGGGCGGATAAGCCGTGGCTCCTCGTCGATAAAGTCAAAGATTTCCCGGTTGTCCCAGGTATGATTGCCCATGGTGATGCCATGTACACCTTGGTCGAAAAATTCTCTTGTGATAGCCTGGTTGATTCCCCGTCCATGGGCAGCATTTTCGCCGTTAACCAGGACAACATCCGGACGGTATTTGGACTTCAGACCGGGAAGCACGTTCTTGAGGGCCTTGCGGCCGACAGAGCCAACGATATCACCGATAAATAACAATTTAATGGGAATCCCTCCAATTGCTTTCGTCACGCTTATCAGGGCAGATAACGCCCTGCAAAGAAAAGGAAAGTGGCTTTATCAGCCACTCTCCCGAGGTTTCTATAAGTTAATTACTTAGCGTACTCGACCGCGCGGGTTTCCCGAATCACCGTGACCTTGATGTGACCCGGATAATCCAGCTCGCTTTCGATCTTCTTGGTAATGTCTCTTGCCAGACGGAAGGATTCGGTATCGTCCACCTTATCAGGCTGGACCATAACCCGGATTTCCCGGCCGGCTTGAATGGCGTACGATTTCTCTACTCCATCGAACGATTCGCAGATATCTTCCAGCTTCTCCAGACGCTTGATATAGGTTTCCAGCGTCTCTCTCCGGGCGCCCGGCCGCGCTGCAGACAAGGCGTCTGCCGCACCAACCAGCATAGCGATGACGGAGGTGGCTTCACAATCACCGTGGTGGGATGCAATGCTGTTGATTACTACGGGATGTTCTTTATACTTTTTGCCAATTTCTACGCCAATTTCAACATGGGAGCCTTCCACTTCATGATCCAGCGCTTTGCCGATATCGTGAAGAAGGCCGGCACGTTTCGCCAATGTAACGTCTTCTCCCAGTTCTCCCGCCATAAGTCCTGCCAGGTAGGCCACTTCCATGGAATGCTTAAGCACATTCTGGCCGTAGCTCGTACGGAACCGTAAACGTCCCAGGATCTTGATCAGATCCGGGTGCAGACCGTGAACGCCCACCTCAAAGGTGGCCTGCTCTCCGTATTCACGGATGCGTTCATCCACTTCCTTGCGAGATTTCTCCACCATTTCTTCAATGCGGGCCGGGTGAATCCGGCCGTCCGCCACCAGCTTCTCCAGCGAGGTCCGGGCAATTTCCCGGCGGATGGGGTCAAATCCGGACAGGATTACCGCTTCCGGTGTGTCATCGATAATTAAATCGATGCCTGTCAGGGTTTCCAACGCACGAATATTGCGTCCTTCACGGCCGATAATCCGGCCCTTCATTTCCTCATTGGGCAGAGAGACGACAGATACAGTCGTTTCCGCTACATGGTCGGCAGCACAACGCTGAATGGCGAGAGTAATGATCTCTCTTGCCTTCTTGTCGGCTTCCTCTCTGGCTTGAGACTCGATTTCCTTGATCATTTGGGCGGTCTCATGGCGTACTTCCTGCTCCACATTGGTGAGGATGATGGTTCTGGCCTCTTCCATGGTCAATGCAGAAATCCGCTCCAGTTCGGATACCTGGTCCTTGTAAAGCTGGTCAATTTGAGCCTGGGTTTCTTCAATGCGCTTCTCTTTATTCGCAACTTGCTCGTCCTTGCGCTCCAGGGAATCAATCTTTTTATCCAGCGTTTCCTCTTTTTGCAACAATCGCCGTTCTTGTCGTTGAATTTCATTACGACGTTCACGAATGTCTTTTTCAGCTTCGGTGCGGAGACGGTGAACCTCGTCCTTCGCTTCCACAACCGTTTCTTTCTTCAGTGCATCGGCTTCCTTCTTAGCACCTTCGATAATCTGCTCGGCTGCCTGCTCTGCACTGGAAATTTTAGCTTCAGCAATCGATTTGCGGATAAGAAAACCGATCCAAGCGCCAATGAGACCAGTCACGAGCGAGATTGCGATGGTGATGATGACTTCTTGCATAGACATCTGCGTCACCTCCTCGTCGTTTCTCCAAGGTGTAGCTTGGGGGTATTCGGTTTTTAATCCGTGGGTTTCAGTCTGCTTCACGCATGCTCGATCGTTTTCAGGTTATTGCGGTCTTACGGCGGAAGTAATGAATTGGCGAAAGCTCCTGCATATTTAAATCAAAATAAAATATACATGAACATTTTAGCTTTTGTCGAAGAACATTGTCAAGCTAATGTCAATCAAATCCAATACATTTCTTCCCTGCCGTGTAAGGATAGGATATTCGGCCCCTATTTTACCCGCTACCCTGAAATAACACCGGTCCCTGCCACAGGCCGGATGGTGTTATGGAAGCCTCGAAACCGGCAAAGCCGGTTTGAGGGCCATCTTCGGCATTTCATCGGTCTAAAGGTGCGGCGGGAAACGCAGCATGAGTGGCTTTTATCAGAATTCCGAGTCTCTGTCATCGTCTGCGGTTTGGTCGGACGCCTCCCGGACAACCCGCTTCACCAAATCATGCGAGTAACCT
>JAQSYT010000372.1 GCA_029256065.1 Paenibacillaceae bacterium | reverse complement strand
TGACCAGCAGATCAGGCGGATGAAATATCCCAATTGCAAAAGCTTGAGCGAGCACTTCGAAATATCGGTCCGCCAGGCGAACCGGGATTTGGAGTATCTGAAGACTCATATGGTCATCACGGCGGAGGAGAAGAAGGTGCTGGGTTTCCTGGCGCTGTCTGCCATTTCCGGCTGGACAGAATGACGGAGGCGGCGCAAACCGGGAGGCTTTCCGCGGCCGAGAGCTGACATCCGCCGGAGATGGGCAATATGAGATGGAATTTACCGATGCAGCGGAGCTGATTGCAGAGCTGATGGCTTCCACGGCTTGGGTGCGCATCGTTTCTCCCTAGTGGCTCCGGGACAGAGTAAAAGCCGTTGCGAGGAGCTGTTAAGAAAAGTTTGTCCCGGTCCGGAAGAGGAGGCTGTCCGAAGAGTCAAATTGGATGGGGAGAAGCTCTAACGAATCTATGTAACGCTATTTGACTACATGTGCGCATTTATTAAATCTAACGAATCACAGCATCGCTATTTGTCCGAATTTGCGCCCAAATGCTTTCAAACAGGCGAATAGCGTGATATAGATTCGTTAGATTTTTTATAATGCCCTTTTTTGCGAAATAGCGTGATATAGATTCGTTAGTCAGATGCTGCCGAATATATTCACCTTTGCGGACTTTTCAGACAGCCTCTTCATTCATAAATGTTAATGAATATTAATGTATATTAACGATATTGTATTGAAATCATTAACAAACGTGATATAATGTGAATAACTGGTTATGAGTCGACCATGATCAGTCAATATACTCAGGCGGTGATCCGGATGTTTATTGAAGAACGCCATCAGGAAATTCTTAAGCTGCTGGAATCCAAGGGCAGAATCAGTATTGCTGATATTCAGGAAGACTTCCAGGTTTCGGTGGATTCAGCCAGGCGGGATCTGCGGATTTTGGAGGAGAAGGGGCTATTGAAGCGGACTCACGGAGGAGCCATTCCGCTGCAAAAGATAGGGCTTCAGCCGCCCGCTAACTGGACGGTGCGGGATATCCAGGAGATTGATCCCCACTATGAAGCCATTGCCAAACGGGCCTGTACCTTTATCCAGGCGAACCACATTATCTTTTTGACCAGTGCTTCGGTAGGGTTTCTGATGCTGAAATACCTGCCCCGGGAAATTCCCTTCACAGTGGTTACCAATTCCATCATCATTGCCGATGAGCTGCGCACCCGGGAGAATGTGGATGTGTATATTGCCGGAGGCAAGCTGAGGGCGAGAGGAAACTGCCGGGACGCCTTGGCCATTGATTTTGTGCGGAGGATGAATTTCGATCTGAATTTCATTACCGGTGCAGGCTTCTCCGCCAAAAGCGGGCTCAGCAACGGCACTCCGGAGGTGGCGGCATTCCAACAGGCGGTCATTGAGAACAGCAGGCGGAATATTGCGCTTGTGCCCCACAACAAAGTGGGCTTTGAAGGCTTCCTGAAGGTGGCGGAGCCCTCCCGCTTCGATACACTGATTACCGATTGGAATGCGGTGGAGGAGGAACTGGCCCGGATTCAGGATGCGGGCGTGGATGTGCTGGTGGTGGAGCAGGAAGAGCCGGCTCAGGATTAGGTTTTGTAATTTCATAAAGTCTGGAGATGAGGCTGTTCCAAAAACTACTTTTGGGACAGCCCCATTTTTTTTGCTCTTAAAAACTCTACGTTTGGCAGACGTTCAGGAGACCCTTCTTACATGTTCCGGCACCATGCTTTTCATTTTGTGATATAATTTTACAAAATAATACAATCAATAGTAGAGGGAGTGCAGTGATGTTTTTTAAAAAAATGAAAAAATGGGGCAAGCAGGAGGAAATCCTTGATTTGGATGATCCCCAATATATTCTTAAAAACATGCAGAGCCTTCTTGCAAGTGAACAATGTGAAATCCGCAATGGGGCGCTGCTGTTGCCGCAATGGCGGGTGACCGTCCGCCCGGAAATCGCCCAATTGAAGGAGCAGTCGGCAGTGCTTAATTTCTATGTGGATTCTCCGGATTGGGACCGCAGGTTATTCGAATGCTCCGCAGCGCTTGGCAGCGACCGGAAGCAGGCGCTGGGAATGGCTGAGGGCGGCTTCCTGTTCGGCATGCTGGATGGCATCAGCGCGATGGTCAAGGGCAAGCACACCGACCGGCTGGAAACCGTATTCGATGGAAGCATCCATCGCTGGTCCATGTATCAGAGCAATGTTGTAGGGATGGGGGACAGTCCCCAGGAGAATGAGGTCTCAGCCTTGTGGAGGCTCCTCCGGGAAGGGATTGCCCAAAGGATCGGCAACCAGAAAATCTGCTGCGTCAAGGTCTATGGCGCCAAAAACGGCGACAGCATCACCGGAGAATGCAGGATTAATGATACTGTAAGTCCCGAGCTAAGCGGGATGGTGGCGGACTATGTCCGGGAGTGGAACACCCAAGGATTCGGCTCGCAAAAGCAGTTCTTTTTCCTCAAGCAGGAGGAGGAAACCTATACACCTTACCCTTATTCTGAGGAGCAGTTGGCCGGCTTCACCCGTCAGGCGATCCAATTGTACCGCCGCTCTGCGGAGCAGGGGAGCTATGAGGATTATTATGATGCCCTGCTTACCCAGCTTGACGATCACCATCTGGCCGAGGAACTCTATTCCTTCCTGCCGGAAATGTGCGCCGAGCATGCGTTTACGAGCTTGAGCTACCCGGAATCCTTCAGCATCCATCGGGGCGAGACTGACATTACCGTATACAAAAGCCAGCTTGCCAGCTATTATCCCATCCAAAATGCGCTGCTTCATGAGCTGGGCGGCGACGAATTTACTGATGAGCTATATAAGGCATTTATTGCCGTCAGCTCTGTTTACAGTGTAATTTGCAGTGCCAAGGAGCAGGGGGCGGATCTGTTGGCAAACGGAGGCCGGATTTACGTTTCCTGCGGATTTTCACAGCATTATCTCGTGCGGTAGCCTTCGGTGCCGGTGTATGGGCAACTGACTGGCAAATTAAAAATACGAATATGGTAACACAGGCAAACATGTGTTAACATGAACTGCATTAGCAACTTTTTCTAGGGGCTAATAGAAGAAGCCAATATTCTGGGGAGCTGATCGAAACATGACTGAACTGAAATCCAAGGTTCTGGAGATTCTGAATGAGGACGCCCGCCGGGCGCCGGAACTTATCGCGACCATGCTGGGGGCGCCGGTAGAGGAGGTGCTGACGGCGATTGCGGAGCTGGAAACGGAGAAGGTCATCGTCAAGTATGCGCCCGTTGTCAATTGGAGCAAGGTGGAGGATGACAAGGTAACTGCGCTGATCGAGGTGCAGATTACGCCGGAGCGGGGCAGAGGCTTCGATGCCATCGCCGAGCGGATTTACCTGTTCCCTGAGGTGAAGACTCTTTATCTGATGTCCGGGGCCTATGACCTGCTAGTTGAAGTAGAGGGCCATAATTTGAAGGAAGTGGCGCTGTTCGTATCCCAGCGGCTGTCTTCCATTGACCGGGTGTTGTCCACCAAAACCCACTTTATTCTCAAAAAATACAAGCAGGACGGCGTTGTGTTCGAGGACCATGAGGATGACAACCGGCTGATAATTGCGCCATAATCCATAGTCCGTCCCGGCTTAGCCTATAGATTTGAACGAGCGGAGGTAAGCAATAGCATGACATCCAAGCTGGATTCCATGGAGCGTTATTTGACCCCACGGGTAAGGGAAATTCCGCCCTCGGGGATTCGCAGGTTTTTTGATCTGGTGAGCGCCAGTAAGGATGCGGGCATCATCTCCCTGGGTGTGGGCGAGCCTGACTTCGTCACGCCCTGGCATGTCCGGGAGGCATGTGTGTACTCCCTGGAGCGGGGCAAAACCCAATACACCTCCAATGCAGGCATGCCGGAGCTGCGGGAGGCCATCGGGGAATATCTGTATGAGCGGTTTCACGTTGCGTATGACCCTGCCCATGAGATGATCGTCACCGTCGGCGGTAGTGAAGCCATCGACCTGGCGCTGCGGGCGCTGATTAATCCGGGGGACGAAATTCTCATCCCGGAGCCCTGTTACGTATCCTACAGCCCCATCACCACGATTGGAGGCGGGGTGGCGGTAGGCATCGAAACCTTCGCCAAGGACGGCTTCAAGCTGACCGCCGAGAGTCTGAAGGCCAAGATTACACCGCAATCCAAGGTGCTGATTCTGTGTTATCCCAACAACCCCACCGGAAGTGTCATGACCTATGAGGAAATGCTGCCTATCGCCAAGCTGGTGGAGGAGCATGATCTTCTGGTGATTTCCGACGAAATCTATGCTGAGCTTTCCTATGACATGAACCATTGCAGCTTCGCCTCTCTGCCGGGAATGAAGGACCGGACCCTCCTGGTCAGCGGCTTCTCCAAGGCCTTCGCCATGACCGGCTGGAGAATGGGCTATATCTGCGGCCACCGGGAGCTGATTGCCGCCATGCTTAAGATCCATCAGTACACTGTCATGTGCGCCCCTATAATGGGCCAGGTGGCGGCGCTGGAGGCTCTCCGTAACGGCATGGAGGAAAAGGACCGGATGATGGAGTCCTACAACCAGCGCAGACGGCTGGTGGTGAAGGGCTTCCGGGATATCGGCATGTCCTGTCATGAGCCGCAGGGCGCATTTTACGCGTTCCCCTGCATTGAATCCACGGGCCTTACTTCTGAGGAATTCGCCTTCCGGCTGCTCAATGAAGCGAAGGTTGCCGCGGTGCCCGGGCATGTGTTCGGCATGGGCGGAGAGGGCTTTTTGCGCTGCTCGTATGCCACATCAATTAATCAGCTTTTGGAGGCACTGGAACGTATTGGAAAGTTTATGGCAAAGCTATCACAAGTAGGGTAAAAGCCCTGTATAACTCCCTGGCGACCAGGCATTTCGCCTTCCCTTTTCAGGAATTAACTGGTATATTGGGAGTAGGGCTTGACCGGTTGCAATCGTGCACAATTCAGGCAGGCCGTCTGCTTTTGTCAAAAGCATGGGGAGGGAATTGGAATGGCATCCGGTCCGTTTAT
>JAQSYT010000371.1 GCA_029256065.1 Paenibacillaceae bacterium | reverse complement strand
TCCAAGGGGAGCGGGATGGCAAGCATCTGCTGGCTGGGTCGGCCCGGTTGAAGGAGGCACAGCCTAATCTGGAATGGTTGATGGTGCCCCATGGGGATCACCGGTTCAACACGGTGCATCCCTATGAGGGGGATTCGGAGGCCTTCCTCAAGGCCATTCGACTGACAAGGGAGTGGCTGGAGCGGCACGGAAAGTAGCCGGGTGCGGTAAGGATGGTGCTGTCCCGCGGATAGAGCTGCAGCCATTTGGGTTCAGGCGGCAGGTTGGGCCGGGAGTGGAAGATTAGTTAGCGGAAGCGATCTTCCGCTAATTCAGTGCTTCAGCTTGTAGAGGGGGATTAGCGGAACCCATTTTCCGTTAATCTCCCTTTTGGGGTTGCTTTCAGGGGGGCGAAGCTTCGATAGCGGTAATTGACTTCCGTTATTCCAAGTGTATTTCGGCTTCTCTGCTATTTAGGGGAAACCAGCTTCCGTTAATGTGCAGGGTCTGGATTTTCGCCTCCTGTCAACGGAATATCGGACTTGAAACCCTTTACAAATCCAGTTGACAGACATAGCCAGACTTGGTAAAATTCAAATTACCGCAATATCTCATACGACTTGCTAGCTCAGCTGGGAGAGCACCATCTTGACAGGGTGGGGGTCAGTGGTTCGAGCCCACTGCAGGTCACTACGCGAAACCCTTGTATACCAAGGGTTTTTTGCTGTTTGTAGGGACAAAGTGAATTCTCAAAATGAGGTTGTTGGGGACGAAATGGGGACGGAACTTGAATTTTGCTTAACTCAAACAGCAATCAATTTGAAATCAGGCTATCGGCTAGCACATATTGACTTCAAATCCAGTAATATACCAACGTTACCATAAAATAAGGTGGAGGCGTTGGCTGAATGAGTAGGAAAAGAGCTGTCATTAAAAGAAGTCAAACTCATGTCCACGAGTTTACGGCAAGCACGAGGTTAGCTGAGGCTGGGGCAGACCGGCACAATCATCGTTTTGCCGGCGTCACTGGCCAGGTGATTCCTGTTGGCAACAATCATGTGCATGAAATAACATTGGTCAACACTGACTTTCTGAACCATTTCCATGAGGTTAGAAGGATACGAACAGGGCTTGCTATACCCGTTGGGAATGGGAAGCATGTGCATTTCGTCAGAGGAAGCACAACGCTAAATGACGGCCATGTGCACCGTTTCAATTTTGCTACCTTAATTCAGCAGCCTCTTGTATAAAAAAGAGGGCGGATTTACACTCCGCTGGATTTTTATTACAGAGTAATATACACAACCCCGCGGCTAATGCTTGCGGGGTTGTGTATTGAATAAACCATAGAGTCCGTCGAATGTGACAATATGTTCATAATTCCTCAAGATGGTGCACGGAGGACGGGAATGGGGTAAAATAGAGGTATCCAAGGAGGCGTATATGTATGAAAACCCATAATTGCTGCGGAGACGGCATTTCCTGCGATATCCCCGTAGAACTGCCAGAAGATTACATGGACACCTTGTACCAGATGTATGTCAAGGATTGCGAGAAGGAAGGCAAGGAGCCGCAGAATAAAGCCAAGTGGCTGGAAAACATAAGCGCGTAAGTTGCAAGGGGCAGCCCGGAAGGGCTGCCTTTTGTGTGATTCCCGCGGACAGCCCGGAGGGGCGCGCGGCACATCTGAAGAGGAGAGCATCCACCTATGATTAAGTATGATCTGCCTATCACGAAGAATCCGCTCCAGACCAGAGCCGATGTGCAGGAGGCTGTCCGGCAGCTGACAGAGCCGCTTAAGCCATATTTCAGCAAGGGTGGAGCGTTACTCCAGCTCGGCAATACAGGAGCAGTATATGAGGAACGGACCGCTCAGATGGAGGCCTTTGCCCGCCCGCTGTGGGGGCTTGTTCCGCTGGCTGCCGGCGGAGGGGATTCGGATCTGTGGGATACATATGTGGACGGCATCCGTCATGGCACTGATCCGGAGCATGACGAGTATTGGGGCGATACGGGCCACGTGGACCAGCGTTTTGTGGAGATGGCAGCCATCGGACTGGCATTATGTCTTTGCCCGGACCGGATTTGGGGACCGCTTACACAGACAGAGAGAAGAAATTTAAACCATTGGCTCCTGCAGATCAACCGCTTTGATCTACCGCCGAATAATTGGCGGTTCTTCATTGTCCTGGCCAACCTGGGGCTGAAGCGGGCGGGAGGCGAATACAGCCAAGAGTCTGTGGACGCGGCGCTGGCGCTTTTGGATACGTTCTATCTGGGCGATGGCTGGTATTCCGACGGCTTGACCGATCAGCGGGACTATTATATTCCGTTTGCCATGCATTTTTACGGTCTTATTTACGCCGGCATGATGGGTCAGGAGGACCCGGAGCGCTGTATGGTGTATAAGGAGCGGGCGGCGCAGTTTGCCCATGATTTCATCTACTGGTTTGCGGAGGACGGGTCAGCTCTGGCATATGGCCGCAGTCTGACCTACCGCTTTGCACAATCCGGCTTCTGGGGCGCGTTAGCATATGCAGGGGTTGAAGCACTGGACTGGGGCGTTGTGAAAGGGCTCCTGCTCCGGAATCTGCGCTGGTGGTTCCAGCAGCCGATTTTTACCCCGGACGGATGCCTGTCCATCGGCTATGCCTATCCCAATCTGATTATGGCAGAGGGCTATAATGCACCGGGTTCCCCGTACTGGGCGTTTAAGGCATTTTTGCCCTTGGCACTGGGAGAGGACCATCCCTTGTGGCAGGCGGAAGAAAAACCGCTCCCCGCATTAGCCCCTCTATCTGTCCAAAAACATGCTCGGATGCTGGTTAGCCATACCGGCAGCCATGTGACAGCTCTGACCTCAGGCCAATATGCCGGTTTTGAGCCGGCACATACCACCGCCAAATATGCCAAGTTCGCTTACTCCAATGTGTTCGCCTTCAGCGTGCCCAAAGGGCATACGGGATTGGTTCAGGGAGCATATGATTCCATGCTTGCCTTAAGCGAGGGGGATGACTGGTACAAGGTCCGCCAAAGATGCGAGGAGGTAACAGTAGAGGAGGGATGGATTTACTCCCGCTGGAAGCCGTGGGCTGATGTGACGGTGGAAACCTGGCTGATTCCCGCAGGCAATTGGCATGTGCGTGTACACAGGCTGGAAACCGGCCGCGATCTGACAGGAGCAGAAGGGGGCTTCGCCATCCGGTGGGAGCACCGGGTGCCGCAGGAGGCCGGTCCACTGCTGTGCACCGGATCTCATAACGCATTGGCATCATTTCGTTGGGGAGTCAGCGGCATCTTGGATCTCCGGCAGGAGCGCCAGGGGGAGATTATACCCTGTGAGGCCAATACCAATCTGATGCATCCCCGTACCGTGCTTCCTACCCTGCGCGGTTTCTTCCCGAAGGGAGAGCATTGGCTTGCAGCCGCCGTGCTGGGCACTCCGGATGAAGCGGAGGGACAAGCCTCATGGAACACCCATCCGGTATTCCAGGAGAATGGAGATGGGGTGCAGGTGCTGGACCGGGAGTCAGGAGCTGTTCTGTGGAGCTTTTCCACCAATTCCCGCTGACTTCAGTCCCAAGCTCCTGCTAGAATGGATAGGCATGGTTGAGAAGGAACGGCTTTCTGGCAGGAAGCCGGCAGAAGAAGGAGCGCTTGAGCGGGATGAACGGGAATCACGGACAATTAGAAGCAGCGGCAGCCCGGATTACACCGGAGGGTATTCTTTTCCGGGACAGATATTATACTTGCAGACTGGCTCTGCGCTACAAGTGGTATGAGCAGGCGCTTGCGCGGGGACCATGGGAGATCCGGGTATTGTTTCATCCGGCGGAGGAGCGGCCTGAAGCCCTCTACATAGACTCAGAGCATTTTGAGGAGGAGCGGGTGTGCCACTTTATCGGCGTACCGCTTCAGCCCTCGGAAACCGCCGCATACCACACGAAGCTGCGAAAGCTGGCAGACGAACGGAAAATGCTCTACGGCAATAAAACGTTATTTTGAATAAGCACAGATCCTACACCCCTGTATCCACTGCGGAAGGCTTATAAGCCGGAAGCCTGGAGGCGGGGGTGTTTTGTTTGTAAGCGGAGGGAGTGTGCTCGATTCTGCAGAACAGGTTTAGTCCTACTCTGCCGCGGGAATAGTGGATAAGGACGGGTTTGAAGACAGCCCTTAACATGGGTTGCCAAAAAGGAGCGGTCATCTTATGAGATTGTTAGCTATTATTCCCGCGTACAACGAAGCCGGAACCATTGGGGACGTCATCCTCCGCATTAAACACCACCACCCCTCCATGGACATCCTGGTTGTGAACGACGGATCTACAGATTCAACAAGTGAAGCCGCCCGATTGACGGGAGCAGTGTCTGTTCTGGAGCTTCCTTTTAACTTAGGCATCGGGGGAGCAGTTCAAGCGGGGTACCGGTACGCCTGGAAAAAGAAGTATGATCTCGCTGTGCAAATCGATGCGGACGGGCAGCATGATCCGGCTGAGCTGGAGAGAATTCTCTCCCCCGTGATGTCAGGGGAAGCCGATTGCTGCATCGGCAGCCGGTTTCTTGAGATGCTTCTGACCATAGTCATGTCCCGGATGCACCGGAGAATTGTACGCCTCGCCCAGGAGGTGGCGATTCTGAAGGAAGAGCTTGGGGAGCAGGCGGCCAATCCTATTATCCCGGCCAAAGGAGGCGCTGTCCATGGTTAATTCCCGCCGCATGTATGAGCTTCTGATGATCCCTGTCTTAGGGCTGGCCTTGTTTTTACGGCTTCATTTTTTGCGGAACGGGCAATTGGAGCCGCTGGAGTGGGACCAGTTGAACTACACCCGGATGGCTCTGCAATGGCTGGAAACGGGGGTGTACGCCTACCGGGACACAATGCCGAACACCTTGGTAACACCAGGGCTGCCCGTTTTCCTTACGCTGATGTTCCGGGTGTTCGGACATGAGCAGCCGGAGGCTGCATTGATGCTTGTGAGAGAGCTTCAATGCTTCCTTGCGCTGGTTGCCGTCTGGTTTCTGTACCGGATTGGTTGCCGGCTGTTTTCACCCGGGGCGGGAGTTTT
>JAQSYT010000370.1 GCA_029256065.1 Paenibacillaceae bacterium | reverse complement strand
GAGGGAGTGGTGCGCGCTCCTTCCGGATTGGGGATAACAACCGCTTCGCCGCCTTCCATAACGGCTACGCAGGAGTTGGTGGTACCCAGGTCAATTCCGATTACTTTACCCATGATTATGGTTCCTCCCATACATAATTATTCTTATTTGGACACCTTCACCATTGCCGGCCGAAGTACCTTGTCCTTAAACATATAACCCTTCTGCAATTCCTCAACCACAACACCTTCGTCATGCTCATCGGACTCCACCTGCATCACAGCCTGATGGAACTCCGGATTGAAGGCCGCGCCTGCTGCATTCATTGCCGCAAGCCCTTCCTGCTCCAGCGCTTGGCTTAATTGCCGCTGGGTCATCTCGATGCCCTTCAGAAGGGAGTCAAAATCCTGCGAATCCTTGCTGGCTGCAATAGCCCGCTCGAAATTGTCCAACACCGGCAAAAGCTGCTCCACCAGCTTGGAGGAAGCATACTTGGCGAAGTCCTCCTTCTCAACCCGGGAACGGCGTCTGAAGTTATCGAAGTCGGCTTGCGTCCGCAAATACTTCTCCTGGCTTTCCTCCGCCTGTCTGCGCAATGCTTCAAGCTCCGCGGCAGCCTCTCCTTCCGGAGCTGCTTCCTCGGCTGCAAAACCTTCGGCTTCTGTATATGTAGCGGTTTCCTCCGCCGATTGTTCATTCAAGTCCTGCTTTTCTGTCTGTTTACTCACCTGAATATCACCTCCTTGAAATAATAAGCTGCCATGAATGCTTTACGTGTAGAATCACCGCATTACGCGCTTCTTACACAGATGGCCCAGATGATCCTGACTCAACCTTGATGCAAACCCAAAAGCGGCGCAATGGCCGCTCCGGCTCCCATCCTTGCTTATTGTATTGCTTATTTATACCAGCGCTGCATGATCTGGGCCATATCCTGTGAAAAATGATTCAATATGCCGATGACCTTGCCGTATTCCATCCGGGTAGGACCAAGGATGCCGATGGTGCCCAAGGTCTTGCCGTCTACGGCATATGTCGCCGTTATCAGGCTGCAATTGTTGATGGCGGCGATTGTATTCTCGCTGCCGATCCGCACCTGCAACCCCTCGGGCGCAGATCCGATAATCTTGAAGAGCGTCGGTGTTTCCTCTAGAAGGTCCAGGAAGCTCTTGACCCGCTCCACGTCCTTGAACTCCGGCTGCACCAAAAGATTGGTGGAGCCCGCCAGGAAAATCCGGTCCTGCTTGTCGCTGATCACCACATCTTCGAATACCTTCAGAAGGTCATCGTAGCCGCTGACATGCTTAGAGAGCTCCTCGCTGATCTCCGTATAAATCTTGGAGCGGAGCTGGAACAGCGGGACTCCCTTCAGGCGTTCATTTAAGATACGGACAAACTTCTCAATCTGTTCCATCCGCACACCGGGCGGAATACGGAACACCTTGTTTTCCACCTGTCCGGTGTTGGTGACGATAATGGCCACAGCGCTGACATCGTCCAGCGGCACGACCTGAATCATCCGCAGGGTTGTGTTGAAAACCTCCGGTCCCAAGACAATGGAGGTATAATTGGTCAAACCGGATAGCATGGAGGCTACCTGCTGGATGACCTGCTCCATCTCCTGCAGCCTTTCGGCGAAAAACGTCTTCATCAGGTTCAAATCCGGCCGGGAAAAGGCTCCTTGGGCGAGCAGATGGTCCACATAATAGCGGTACCCCTTCTCTGAGGGAATCCGTCCCGCCGAGGTATGGGGCTGCTCCAGGTAGCCCAGTTCCTCCAAATCGGACATTTCATTGCGGATAGTGGCGGGACTAAAGGCCACATCTCCCCGTTTGGAAATGCTGCGGGAGCCCACCGGCTCAGCCGAACGGATATAATCATCTACTATAGCGCTCAAAATCATCTTCTGACGTTCCGATAACATCCTTGCCCGACCTCCCCTTCAAACTCCCGTCCGCGTGAACGGGTTATCGTACTTCCTCGAATCGTTAGCACTCATTCGAGACGAGTGCTAACCGTTATTACAAAAATAACAAAGAAAAACGCCTGTGTCAAGTGATCACAGGCGTCTTTGGACGGCTATTTCATCGCAGCAATGCTGCTTTTTGCAATGGATGCAGTCTCTCCAGACCTTCTCCGGAAAAATCTCCTTGGGCACTACCTCAAAGCCATTCTTCTCGAAGAACTTCACCTCATAGGTCAGCGCCATAATGGTGGGGATACCTTGCTTCTTCGCTTCATCCATCAGCATGCCCACGATCAGGGAGCCGATTCCCTGTCCCTTGTAGCCTTCCGTCATACCCAGAGAGCGGATTTCCACCAGATCCTTGCCCAGCTTGCTTAAGGAGCCGCAGCCGATAAGCTTGCCATCCGCCTCCGCAATCACGAAGGTGTCGATGATGGCCCGCAGGGTTTCCCTGGTCCGGTACAGCATGATACCCTTCTCCGCATATCCCTTGATCAACGTGTACAGGGCTTCAACATCACTTTCCGCCGCCCTTCTGCAGGTTACCGCCATGGTTGCCATCAACATCCCACCCATATCATTTGATATGAATAAATATACAACATGACGTATAATGTTACAAGTGAAATTTATACGGTAAGATGTCCGATGAAGGCGCCGAACACAACATTGCCGTACATAACGGCATGCTGGGGCAGCTTGTAGCCCTCTGTGGTTTTATCCAGCAGCTTGTCCGCTATAAGCTTATCCAGCACCGGCCCAAACGCCTCTTCAATAGAAACTCCGAACTGCCGCAGGAAGCTGCTGCCCCGGACACCCTCCAACAGCCGAAGCCCGACCATCATGAAGTCCTCCATCGCTTCTTCACGGGTGACAGGGTTAACCTCCAGCCGCGGCAGGCCAGATTTGCAGGCTTCAATATACGGCCGGATTCCCTTCAGGTTCATATGCCGCTCCCGGTTGGCATATCCGTGTGCTCCCGCGCCCAGCCCATAATAGGCCCGGTTCCGCCAATACATGGAATTGTGGCGGCTTTCGAAGCCCGGCTTGGCAAAGTTGCTGATTTCGTACTGACGGAAGCCGGCGCTTTCCAATCTGCGCATAATGAGCCGGAACATCTCCGCCTCCGTCTCCTCTTCAGGCAGCAGCAGCTGGTTTTTCATATAGAGGCTGTGGAACAGAGTGTTCTCCTCCACCTTCAGCCCGTAGATGGAATAATGCTGCAGCGATAGCGCCAGCGCCTTATCCAGAGTATCCTCCAGCATGGGGAGGGTCTGGCCCGGCAGGCCGAACATCAGGTCAATGGTCAGATTGCGGAAGCCCGCCTGCTGTGCATATTCCAGGCTCCGGTATACATCCTGCGTTTGATGGATCCGGCCGATATCGGACAAAAGCCCGTTGTCGAAGGACTGGACACCGAAGCTTACCCGGTTTACGCCGCCCTCCTTCATGGCTGCCAGCTTGTCGGAATCAGTGGTGCCGGGATTCGCCTCCATGGTAAACTCCAAATTCTCTGCCCGGTTAGGGAAATAAACCCGGGTCATCCGCAGGAAACGCTCCATCTGCGGGGGCGTGAGCACCGTAGGTGTGCCCCCTCCCACGAAGATGGTCTCTACTTGGCCCGGCGGAAGAAGCAATACAGTCCGCTCCATCTCCCGTTCCAGAGCGTCCAGATATTCATCCACAGGCTGGCCTTGAACCACATAAGAGGTAAAATCGCAGTAATGGCATTTGTGCGAGCAAAACGGGATGTGAATATAAACCGCCGTTGGCGGGTCCAACCGATAGTCCGTCATAAGCGGCTCCTTTCGTGCGCTGTTGATCTGCCATTCCCCATCCTGCGAAAGTGCAGCTATTTTCCCGAGCTTCCGCCCAATCGCTCCCCATCCTGCAAAAAGTGCAGTTATTTCTTCGTTTGAGTTCCTATGTGGGGGTTTGCACCCAAATTAACTGCACTTTTGCAGGAAAACTCGCCAAAAGGGTTCTATTGTCCCAAAATAACTGCACTTTTGCATTTAGGCATCGGTAAATTCCGGTGAATGCCTATGAATGAGTTCAGCAAACTAGTGTCTTTATGCAATTGAGCTTAACCGTGGCAGACATTCACCTTCATTTAGCCCCTCTAACAAAAACAGCAGCCATTGTTGGAGACGGCTACTGTTTGAACGCTAAGAGACTGCGACGAAATGGGCTTATGCTTACGATGCAAGCTTTCCTGACGGAAGGCTCTTTATTCGTCGATTTTCAGGACGGCCATGAAGGCTTCTTGGGGAACTTCAACACTGCCGACCTGCTTCATGCGCTTCTTGCCTTCCTTCTGCTTCTCCAGGAGCTTCCGCTTCCGGGAGATGTCGCCGCCGTAGCACTTGGCAAGCACGTTTTTCCGCATAGCCTTGATGGTTTCCCGGGAAATAATCTTCTGCCCGATTGCCGCCTGGATCGGCACCTCGAACATTTGCTGGGGAATAATCTCCTTCAGCTTTTCACAGATGGCCTTACCCCGGGCATAAGCACGGTCGCGGTGCACAATGATTGACAGAGCATCCACCTGCTCGCTGTTCAGAAGAATATCCATTTTGACCAGATTGGATTGTTTGTAGCCGGACATCTCATAGTCGAAGGATGCATAGCCGCGGGTGCTGGATTTCAGCTGGTCGAAAAAGTCATACACAATCTCGGACAGCGGCATTTGATAGGTCAGCGTGACCCGGTTAGCATCCAGATATTCCATATTCACAAAGTCGCCGCGTTTGTTCTGGCACAGCTCCATCACCACGCCCACATAATCCTTAGGTACGATGATGCCCGCCTTCACATAGGGCTCTTCCACGAAGTCGATCTTGCCCACCTCCGGATAGTTGGAGGGGTTGTCGATGGTCAGCACCTCGCCGTTGGTCTGCGTCACCTTGAATACTACGCTGGGAGCTGTGGTAATCAGGGCAATATTAAACTCCCGTTCGATCCGCTCCTGGATGATCTCCATGTGCAGGAGTCCCAGAAAGCCGCAGCGGAAGCCGAAGCCCAAGGCGGTGGAGCTTTCCGGCTCGAATTTCAGGGAAGCATCGTTTAGCACCAGCTTTTCCAGCGCGTCCCGCAGATCGTTATATTCCGTGGATTCAATCGGG
>JAQSYT010000369.1 GCA_029256065.1 Paenibacillaceae bacterium | reverse complement strand
GTTTGGCCTGGGACAAAAGCCGGCTGGTGGCATGCTGGGAACGGTCCGACATATAGTCCATGTACAGCTCCGTCACCCGGAGGGCCCAGGCGCGCAGCCGGGAGACGGTAGCCGGCATTTGCATAGAGTAGAAGATGGAGGTTTCCTCCTTGGCCCACTCCTTTAAGGGAACCTTCCGCTTCAGGGAGGCTTTGATCAGGCTTGCTGATACCGTGTTATACAAAAGCAGCAGCATATCATAGGTCCGGGCAGGCTTCTTTCCCCCGCTGCCGTCGAACCACTGCCGCAGATGAACAAGCGCCTGAGCCTTATCCAGCCGCTCCACCCATTGCTCAAAGCCGGGATATCCGAACAGCGCCTGCTGCTCCTCCTCCCAGCAGGCCGGTTCGGCAGCATCTCCCTGGATAATCCCCGACTCCCAGGCCATGGTGAACCTGGCCCGCTCCTTCAGGCGGATATATTCCTCATGAACAGTCCCCGCCGCAAACAGCTGCCCGCTCCAAAACAGAGACAGGGTGCACCCCAAGGAGCGTTTGGCGGTATGGAGCAGAAGCTCGGCCATCCCCTCCATGTACCGTTTGGCAGCCTGAAGCTTAGCCGGGCTGTTCTGCTGCGCCAATACCACCAGCTGCCGCTCGAAATCATTGAATATCGTACACTTCGTGCCATGGAACAAAATTTCATCCACCAGCTTCTGCAGCTTCAGCCGCTGGTAGGGGTCTGTATTCTCCCGGTGCCACTCATCCACCCGGACCAGGAGAAGCAAGCAGGGCCACTCCTCGCGGATATCGAGGCCGCAGGGGTCCAGCGCGGCAAGCCCCTTGGGGCCCTTGTCCGCTCCCCGGACAATCCATTGCTGCAGGAAACGCTCCTGAAGGATGGGGCGGGCGCTGGCCATGGTCTGCTCCGCATTTTCCAATAGCTGGAGCTGCTCCAATTCCGCCTCCAGCCGGGCCAGCGCCTCTTGCACAACCAGAATCAGCTCCACATACGGGACGGGTTTGGTCATGTAGCGGAACACATTCAGCAGAATCGCCCGCTGGGCCAGCCGGAACTCATCCAGCCCGGACATGATGATCACCTTGGTATGGGGCGAAAGGCTGCAGATGGCCTCGGTGAAATCCAGGCCGTCCATACCGGGCATCCGGATATCCGAGATCACCAGGTCGATCCGGTATTCCTGCATCAGCTCCAACGCCTGATCGGCGGAGGTTGCCTTGAACACATGGGCGATGCCCTGCTCCTCCCAGGCTATATTATGGGCCAAGCTGTTCACCACCGCAGGCTCGTCATCAAGAATCAGCAGATTGTACATGAGTCCGCTCCTCCTTTGCCGGAATCAAAATATGAACGGTCAGGCCGCGGGGATGCCGTTGCTCCAGCCGTAAGCCCGCCCCCGGCCCGTACCGCAGGGCAAGACGCCAATGGGTATTGTTCAAACCGCAGCCGAAGTCCTCGTGGTTCATGGTTTCCAGGCTCTTTTGCAGCCGCTCCAACTCATCGGGCTCCATCCCTTTTCCGTCATCCTCCACGGTCAGATGGATGAAGTCCGCCTCGCGGAAGCCGCGGATGGCGATATGCTTGGGGCTGCCGTCGCCGGACTCGATTCCGTGGACGAAGGCATTTTCCACCAGCGGCTGAAGAGTGAGCCTGGGGATGGCCGTAACCAGCAGGGCGTCGGGAATATCTATAGAAAAGGTGATCCTTCCGGAAAAGCGCAGGCGCTGGATCTGGATATACGCCTCAATATTGTCCAGCTCCTGGCGCAGACTCACATAGTGGGCGTCACTTTTGGTGGCGTACCGGAAATATTTGCTCAGATACAAGGACATGTTGGCGGCGGCTTCGTTATTTTCACCCATGGACATCTGGTAGATGAAGTTCAAGCAGTTGTAGAGAAAATGGGGATTAATTTGGGATTGGAGCAGCTTCAGCTGGGCCTGCTGCTGATTGAGGCGCTCCACATAGATTTCGTTGACCAGGGTATCGATTTCATCGGCCATATTGTTGAACTGGGTATACACATAGCCGAATTCATTGGCTGGGGGATGGGGAATGCGGGTTTTAAGGCGGCCAAGCCGGACCTTGCCCATAGCCTCCACCAGCACCAGCACCGGGCGCAGGAGCTTCCGGTAAGCGAACAGCGTGTAGAGCAGGCCAAGTGCCACGGAGCCGCACAGGACGCCGATGGTCCAGGCCCGGATGCGGTGGATGGGCTTCATGATCTGCTTCTCCGGAAACAGCATGCCCAGGGTCAGGCCGGAGCCGGCGGACTTATCGAACAGGACGATGCTGTCCTCCCCCTTGCGGGAGTAGGTGAAGCGGCCGGTATTTTCCGTTTTGCCCGCAATGACGGCTTGGAGAGGGGACAAGTCCGCGTTGGTTTGGGCGGAAAACAGCTCCTCCGCTCCTTCCCCGAAAATAAAGGCGGTACCCCGCTCCCGGCTTTGCAGCGCCTCCATCCGGGGCCGGAGCTGGGCGATGGGAATGTCCACGGAGACAACAACCCCGTTGTCCGACTGGACGCCGGAGCCCCGGGCAAAGGTG
Source organism: Paenibacillaceae bacterium (assembly GCA_029256065.1). Taxonomy (GTDB): domain Bacteria; phylum Bacillota; class Bacilli; order Paenibacillales; family NBRC-103111; genus Paenibacillus_AR. The sequence goes on along the minus strand of JAQSYT010000369.1, from coordinate 2,545 downwards.
AGCACAGTCCGCTGCTCCCGCTCCTGTGGTGAAAGGGGCTGGCTGCCGCCGCCGGGCTTCACCCGGAAAAACCATTTTTTATCGGCCACAGCAATATCCCCGACAAATCCGGGAGCGTCCTGTTCAATGGGGCCAAAGCCGGCTTTGGAGGAAAGCCTGCGGTTTTTGTTACGCAGATAGATTGTAATATCCCCCTCCAGATCGGCGGTATTGCTGTAAAATTGAAGCTGCCGCAGCTGCTGCACATAAGCCCACAGATGCTCTGTCTCATACGGAGCCTGATTGACGGCATTCAGCTCGCTGTCGCTGGCAAGGGAGTAGGTCAAATTTTCAAATTTACCCAGAGTGGACTCCAATTGGCTGGTTAAGAGCAGCAGGGATTTGGAGGAGGAGGCCACCACTTCCTCCCGCACCGCATTCATACTGGCAGCGTTAGTGTACCAGTATGTAGCTGCCAATGGCAGCAGCACAATCAGGAAGCCGCCGATCATATTCCGGGCGATGGCGGATTTCCACAGATGCCGCATGGATGGTTGCCTCCTTGTGACTGTCTTTCTTCTATTAAATATGATTGCGCTTACATAAGCGTTTGGAGTTCTGAATGGATATATTTAGGATATCATGTTTTGGCTGCGGCAAATAGTCACCGGAAGGCAAGAAAGGTTAGATCAGGGCGTGGAGAAGGGGAGCGGGGCTGCTTAAGATGGAAGCAACCGGCTTAGAAGATAGCCGAAACGATGGTGGTCCAAAGGGGGAGCGGGAATGGGCAAAACGTGGAGGGTGGCTGCGGCCGGTTTGGCGCTGGCACTGTTTGCCGCAGGCTGTCAGGAGGCGGAGGAGAAAGCAGGGCCCCAGGCTGACGCCAGTGTAAGCCCGGCAGGCAGTGCCCAGCCGGAGGGAAAAGGGACGGTGGGCGGAGCAGGCTTTAAAAAATTCGATCCGCCGGTAACCTTTACCCAGAATAAGATCAACACCGAAGGAACCGTCTTCCAGCCGGGAGATTCCCTGGAGAACAACGGCTACACCCGCTGGCTGCAGAATGAGCTGGGCATCACCGTCAAAGCCAAGTGGATCACGCCCAATCTGGAGACGGATGTGCAGAAGCTGAATATCGGGGCAGCAAGCGGCGGCCTGCCTGATGTGATCGGAGCGGAGGCGCCTGTTTTGGGGAATCTGGCGCAGCAGGGAGTGCTGATGCCTCTGAACGATTTAATCGATAAGTACGGCTCCCCTCTGCTGAAGCATGTGATTGAGCTGGCCCAGAAGGATGCCAAGGGCAAGCTGTTCTCCCCGTTTACCATCGACGGCAAAATCTATGCTTTTCCCAAAATGATCGACCGTATGGCGTACTGGAGCACCAACTGGGTCCGCAAGGATCTGTTGGATGAGCTGGGCAAGCCGCTGCCCGCTACCCTGGCCGAGATGGAAGAGGTGATGGCCGCCTACAAAAGCAAGTATCCCAACGGCACAGCCATGGTGCTGGATAAGGATATGCAGGGCATTGACCTGCTGACCCAGGCCTTTGATGCGCAGCCCAAGAAGTGGAGGCTGGACGGGGACGGCAAGGTGGTCTACGGCAGCATCCAGCCCCAGATGAAGGAGGCGCTGGTGAAGCTCCACGATTGGTATGCCAAGGGTTATATCAACCGGGAGTTTATCGCCAAGAACAATGACAATATCATGAGCGACCTGACCTCAGGCAATACGCTGACCTGGACCAACGGCCAGTGGTGGAATGTGTACTTCCCGTTCCCGGATCTGTGGAAGAATGTGCCCAAGGCCAATATGGCGGCGCTGCCCACCCTGAAGGGGGAAAGCGGCAAACGCAGCGTGATTATCGATACGGTGTCCAATTACGGGGTAGCCATCAACAAAAGCTATAAGCAGCCCGAGGCTGTTATTGCCTTGTACAATATGCAGCTGGATTCCCTCTACCGCAGCAATGAAGCCATCCGCAAGGAGCTGGCCGGAAAGTACGAGTTCAAATACCCGGTGACGGCGCTGCAGGCCCCGCTGAATCCCACGGAAAAGGATGCCAGCCTGTTCAAGTACAAGTATGAGCAGCCGGGATGGGGCTGGTTCAATGACTTCCCGGACAATGACGCCAACGCCTGGGGCTTCCAGGGACGGCTGGGCTCTGAGGCGGTAAACCGGCTGGAGCGGATTGCAGCGGCTTTGCAGAAAGGAAGCAAGGACGGCTTGAATGCCAGCGAAGCCAATGACTACGATGGGCTGTCCGCAGAGCCCCAGCGTCCTAAAGCCTTCCAGTCTGTGCTCAGCACCTGGCTGGAGCGGGAAAAAGGAAACTATGTGTTCGCCAACGTCTATCCCGGTGTGCCTACCCCGGCTATGACCCAGAAGAAGGCCTATCTGGATAAGCTGGAGGCGGAAACCTTCGCCCGGATCATTATGGGCCAGGAGCCGGCCACTGCCTTCGATAAGTTCGTGGATTCGTGGAAAAAAGGCGGCGGCGACGATATTACCAAGGAGATCAACGCATGGTACCAGGCCAACAAGTAGAGCCGGAGGCAGGGGGACGGCAGGC
>JAQSYT010000368.1 GCA_029256065.1 Paenibacillaceae bacterium | reverse complement strand
GAGGGTTACCGCACCGTTCCGGTGCTAATCTTCAATGAGTTCATCAGTGAGGTAGGCGGGGACGACGGGTTTGCCGCTGCTATCAGTGTCATTGTGGTGCTGTTCGCCACAGCGGTGTTCCTTCTCCAGAAGTTCGTCGCCAACCGCAAAGCCTACAGCATGAGCGCACTTCATCCCATTGAGTCGAAGAAGCTTACGGGAGCGGCCAATATTGCCGCCCATGCCTACGTGTATCTGTTCACACTTCTGGCGATGCTGCCGCAGGCCTATGTGGCTTATACCTCCTTTCTGAAAACATCGGGCAAGATATTCGTAAAGGGCTATTCCCTGGACAGCTACCGGGCGGCCTTCTCCAAGGTGGGGGATGCCATAACCAACACCTTCGTAATGGCAGGGATTACGATTCTCATCATTACCCTGGCAGCAGTGCTGATCGCATATGTGACCGTGAAGCGCAAGGGGGCGGCGGCCAATCTGCTGGATACCTTCACCATGATGCCATATATTGTGCCGGGCTCCATTCTGGGCATTGCCCTCCTGGTCACCTTCAACAAACAGCCTATTATGCTCAGCGGGACTGCAGCCATTCTCATCGCCGCCTTCGTCATCCGGCGGCTGCCCTATACCATCCGCTCCAGCGCCGCTGTGCTGCATCAGGTCAATGACAGCATTGAGGAGGCGGCCATCAGCCTGGGCGCTTCGCCTATGCGGACGTTCTTCAAGGTTACGCTGCCCATGATGCTGTCCGGTGTGTTCGCCGGAGCGATCCTAAGCTGGATCAGCATTATTACCGAGCTGAGCACCTCGATTATTCTCTATACTGGCAAAACCCGGACCATGACCGTGGCGGTGTATACGGAGGTGGTGCGGGGCAATTACGGGACAGCGGCTGCTTTGTCCACGCTGCTGACTGCAATTACCGTCATTTCCCTGTTTATTTTCTTCAAGCTCTCCGGCACCAAAGAGATGACGATGTAAGGAGCTTCCTGCGGACCCATGGGGCTTCCTGTTGCGGGTAAGGGAGTTTGGGCTATGATAAGGACATACCGGCATCAGGGGAAGGGGGCAGCATCCATGCCAAAAATCAGCTTTAAGGATTCACTGCGGCGCCTGCTGCTGCTCCATACCTTCCTCCCCATTTTCCTGCTGTTTGTGCTGTTTCTGGTGTTTACCCTGCTGAATTCCCGGTATCTGCTTGTGACCCAGACCCGGAATGCGGGCAAGGCCATCCGCGCTTCGCTGGAGCAGGTGTATGAGGCTTATCATGAGGAAATGGCTTCCATGGCGGAGCTTGCGGAAGTGCTTGAATTTGCGGAGACGGGAGGCGGCGGGCCGGCCGTCTTTCAGCGTTTCTACACCTTCAACAACCGCCAATCGGTGAAAAGCATTCTGTATGTGCTTGGGCCAGACGGCGGGGTATTGGCCTCCTCTGCCAATTACCGGTCAGAGGAGTCGGATGCCGCACTCACCGCCATCGCCCGCAGGATGCAGGGACAGGGACTTGCTGCGCTTGTTGAAACCAACCATATCCGGTTTTCTCATGACCGCTTTACGGTGTATACCTTCGCCCACAGGATAGGAAGCAGCAACGGTTATCTGGTCTACCAGCTGGCGGAGGAGGATTTTCAGAAGCTGTTTTTTGTCCAAAATAACGAAATCGCCTTTATCACCGACCGTTACCGGACTGTTATCGCCACCACCAACAATGTGGTGCGGGGGCTGATGAACAAGTACAGCCAGGCCGGAGGGTCCGGCGGCTATGCGGAGATTGACGGGGGAAGGTATTACAGCAGTAAAATCGAGGTGGCCGGGCCCCAATGGACCATCTATACCCTAAGCGCCGTTTCCTGGAACCGGAACGCTTATTTGTCTTTGGGCTTGTTTTTTACCATGGCCAGCGTGATATTGTGGTTTCTGATCCAGTACACCGCCCGCCTGTTCGCCAACCGCCAGACCCGGGCCATCGACAAGCTGGTGTTTGCGGTGCGGGAGCTTCAATCCGGGAATATGCAGTCCTATGTCAGCATCGGGACGGGGGATGAGCTGGAGGCGCTGGGGAACCAGTACAACATTATGCTCAGCCGGCTGAACGAGCTTATGGACAAGAACGAAAAGCTGTCGGATCTGCGCCGGGTCATTGAGGTGAAGCATCTCCAGTCCCAGTTTCATCCGCATTTTATCTTCAATGTGCTGGAGATGCTGCGCTACGCCATTGTGGTGGACAACCGGCTGGCCCAGGATATTGTGCTGACCCTCTCCCGCCATCTGCGCTACAGCATCAGCAACGACGGGGAGCTGGTGCTCCTGGGCACGGACTTAAGCTATATCGGCGGTTATATGCGGCTTCAGCAAATGCGCTTCAAGAACCGCCTTCAGTACACGGAAGAGGTGGAGGAGGCGGCCAAGGATGCGCTGGTGCCCAGGCTGATGCTGCAAGCGGTTATTGAGAACAGCATTAAGTACGGGTATAAAAACCGGGAGGAGGTCCACATTGCCGTCACCGGCTATGTGCAGGAGGATGATCTGATTATCCAGGTGAAGGACGATGGAGGGGGCATGAGTCCCGGACGGCTTCTGGAGGTGCAGGCGATCATGACCTCGCCGGATAACCAGGCGGAGCATATCGGGCTGCATAATCTGCACCGCAGGCTGACACTATTGTATGGGGAGGGCTACGGCATCCGCATGGAGAGCGTGGCTGGCGAGGGGACGGTTGTGACTTTTGTGCTTCCATACCGGAGGGAGGAAGGGCATGTATAAGGTGCTGTTGGTTGAGGATGAGGAAATGCTCCGCAGAGGGCTGCGCTACACCTTCGACTGGCTGGCTGCGGACTGTGTGGTGGCCGGGGAGGCAGGCAATGGCGTGGAGGGCCGCGAGCAAATCCTGGCGCTGCAGCCGGACATTGTCATTGTAGATGTGAATATGCCCCTGATGGATGGAATAGCCATGATCGAAGCCACCCGCAAGGAGGCCTCCTGCAGCTACATCATCCTCTCCGGCTACGATGAATTCCGGCTGGCCCAATCGGCTATCAGCCTGGGGGTAACGGAGTATCTGCTGAAGCCGCTGGAGCAGGAGCAGCTTGCAGCAGCGCTCAACCGGGCCAAGGAACGGGTGGACCTGAAGCGGCAGTATGCCCGCATGAACGCCGCAGCGGAGGAGCAATCCAGCCACTTGGCCTCCGTGGTCCGGCTGCCGGCCAAGTCCTCCAGGCATGTGGCCCGCATGATCCGTTATGTGCAGGAGCATTACGCGGAGCGGATCGGCATGCATCATCTGGTGGAGGAGCTGGGGGTCAGCGCATCGTATCTGAACGGGATATTCAAGAAGGAAACCAGCTATACCTTCAACGACTTCCTGAACCGCTACCGGGTCCAGTCAGCCATGGACAGGCTGAAGGACGGGGAGGCCAAGGTTTATGCCATCGCCGCGGAGGTGGGCTTTAAGGACTACAAGTATTTCATCTCCATCTTCAAAAAGTACGCAGACCTGACTCCCAGCCAGTATCAGGAGCTGTATGGGCGAACAGGTACAGAGCCTGCCGCTCTTCAAAATAACTTGCGTTAATAGAATGATAAAATTTAGTTCCATCCGGTTCAGGAGCGAATTTGATATAAGGTAAGTCCGTATTTTCACTCTGCAAATCCAGTGAATACTCAAAATTCTTTTCAGATCCTTTTGGGGGCCCTGACTTATAATCGTGTTCGTCAGTTGGTGTATCCTTCGTCGAACAGCTAACTTCAAGGTCATACTCCAAATTTTCAAAGTGCCTTGAGACTAAGTACGAAAGCTTTGTTCCATTTACTTCAATATATTGGACGAGAGAATTTTCTGAACGCGGAAGGTTAATCGTTTTATGCTTTTCCAGGAGGATATTGCTAAGCGACTCCACATAACACCCGTACGTATGATTTAAGTAAGTACGGGCGACCTTCTTATTTTTGTCTCTTGTTCATATGTATAAGCTAAACTTATTAAAGTTGGTTCACAGAAAGCCTTGCCTATAAAATTGAACCCCTGCCAATCGGATGCTTTCGACAGTCCTGCGGGTACCATAATGCAAGGATACCCAGAAATGGCTGCAACGCTTGTCTGCCCATAGAAAAGCACTGCGTCCAATTTCAATTCATCTACCATTTTATCTATACCATTTACACGTATATCCCGTATGTCCTTTAATCTATCTTGCAGATATTTTTCCTCGGTTAATGTACCGCTCGTTTCTTGTGATAATTCTAGTATTTTTTGTCCATATTTCATGCATGTTTCTGGGTGTTCATTATTATATGCAATAATATCCGCCAAACAACGAATTTTTAAACTATCATCAAGTGTAGACAAATAATAATTAATTCCAGATTTAAACTCATGTAGGCATACTGAGGACCCCTTGAATTCGACCCGATAATCTTCCTGGACAACCTCAACTATTTCTACTCCATATCTTGATAGAATACCAATAGCTTCACTGATTCGTGTCTTATCTACACTGTCAAACTTATCATAATCAATCTTGTAGAAGCCTACACGTAATCCGCAAACCTTTTCCGTGCTTAAAAAAGAAGTGTAATCTTGCTGTGCCGACCATTTGCTTTTCCAAGTCGCTGGATCTTTTTCGTCAACGGCTGAAAGCACATTAAGGAGAATAGTGGCATCAGCAACAGTACGAGCGATAGGTCCTGCTGTATCCTGACTGATGGATATTGGTATTATGCCGTTTCTACTAATTAGTCCAACCGTTGGCTTAAAGCCTACAACACAGTTTGCTCTTGCGGGATTTATAATTGAGCCGTTTGTTTCAGTCCCAATTGCCACAGAACATAAGTTAGCTGCAACAGAAACAGCCGATCCTGAGCTGGAACCTGATGGAGTTTTTGATGAATCATATGGATTTTTAACTTGCCCGCCTCGGGAACTATATCCGCCGGGCATTTTTTCTGCGAAGAAGTTTGCAAATTCCGTCATATTGGTCTTTCCTAAAATAACAGCTCCTGCCTTTCTTAATTTTTCTACAAGGAATGAATCTTCCGCGGAATATGAATCAGCTAATGCCATTGAACCTGCGCTTGTGTGCATTTTATCCCCAGTACTAATATTATCTTTTAGT
>JAQSYT010000022.1 GCA_029256065.1 Paenibacillaceae bacterium | reverse complement strand
CGGGAACCGCAGCAAAACCGGCGATTCCAATCAGATAGACCAATCCCAAAAATCCGTACTGCAGGCCAATGCTCACGCGCTGTTCCCTCCTTCCCTCCGCCTCAGCCCCCCAAAATACCATTCGGCGTACTTGCGGGTGGCATTAAACGCCAGGAACATAATCAGAAAGCTGAGCAGCCAGTTGAATTTTACATGGTCAATCAAGAAGGTATGGATACGCACCAATTGCATCACGCCGGACAGGCCGCCAACCGCAACAATCTGGTACACAGTCTGCTTCCACTTGGAGGCGTTAACCGGATAATAGAGATTGGCCGCCATGGAAACCATGGGGTAGAAAAAATAGTTGAAGGTAAAGTTGGACCGGGTGGCAATGGGAAATTCCCGGACAGGATGCGTCATAAAGTCCAGCTCCACCAGAAGCAGGCCGGCGGGCCAGGTAATAACCTGGGCAGACATGAACAGGATAAAGGCCTCCTTCAATCTGTTCCGGGGAACCGCCAAGAGTATGACGGCGAAGCTGACCAGCCAGGCAGCAACAAGAACCCCTCTTTCCAGCGTCATCTTTTGGATCTCCCCCTTCCCATCGGTCATGCCACGCTTCCTTAGTGTGCATGATTTGGTACAGGTTATAACCGGAAAATGGTTATTTTTTATATTGACGGGGTTCACATCAGCTTCGGGGTGTTGCCCGTTAGGGCATACTGCTTCGGCGTTGTGCCGTACGTGCGCTTGAACATCCGGATGAAGTGGCTGGCGTCCATGCCGAGGGTCTCCGCAACCCGATCCACCGTAATGCCGGGATAGTCCTTGAATAGCTGCAGGGAGCGGCTCATGCGCAGCTGCAGCACGTATTGTTGAGGGGTCATGCCGTAAGCCGCGACGAACAGGCGGTGGAAATGCTGAACCGAATACCCGGCCGCCTTGGCTGCGCCCGACAAGAGCAACCCCTCGGTGGAGTGGTCGTGTATCCATTGCAGGGCCGCCTGCAATGCGGAAGCGGGTGAATCCGACGGCGGGAGCTTGCGGGATGTATTTTGGGACGGATTTTGCCCCTCCATCCAGGCCAGCAGCAGATCGTACAGCCGCCTTGAAGCGTCGTAAGCATGCCCGCCGCCCTGACGGATCGTGTACCAGATGCCTTCCAGCTTCAGCCATAGCTCTTCAAAATTGGACATGCGGATGGCCACCGGCTCCGGTTTGCACAGCAGCGGCGGCGGCGTCTGGCCGGCCGGTATTTCACCGATACCCAGTTCCAATTGCATGAGCAATCCGTCGGACACGCTGCCGCCAAAAGCGATAAAGCCGACGTTCCAGGTATCCTCCGATGTCTCCGGACGGTAGCAATGTCTCGTATGTGCGGGCATCAGCAGCGCCATACCCGCCGACAGCCCGTACTCGCGCCCGTCGGCCATGCGGAAGCTCCCCCGGCCTCTCCGGGTCAGAAACAATTGATGCGCAGGGTAGCCTGTACTCAGCCTGTCGATCCCCGTCTGCTCATGGCTGCCCACGCACCGGACGTACAATGGCAGACGCTGCTCCAAATTGGCGTTGTCGACGAACAAGAATGGCATCATCGGTGGGACACTCCTTTTATGTTAAGATCGGACGATTTATTGATCGTTCTGTTCAATGATTAAACCCGGATGATGAACTATGATCAAGGCGTAAGTGAATTTATAATCATGGGGTGATTGTATATGAGGAATCTGTTCGCACCGATAAGCCCGAAGCTTCCCGTGCTCATGCACGGAGCGGACCATAATCCCGACCAGTGGCTGCACGATCCCGCCGTGCTGGAGGAAGACATACGGCTCATGAAGCTTGCCGGGTGCAACGTGATGGCCATCGGCATTTTTTCCTGGGCGTTACTGGAGCCCTCCGAAGGCGAATTCCGCTTCGAGTGGCTGGACCACGTGCTGGAGAGCTTCCGCAAGAACGGCATTTACGCCTGGTTAGCCACACCCAGCGGTGCGCGTCCCGCCTGGTTGGCCCAAAGCTACCCGGAGGTGCTTCGCGTTGGCCCCAACCGGGTCCGCAATTTGTACGCGGGGAGACATAACCACTGCTACACCTCCCCTGTCTACCGGGAAAAAACCGCCATCATCAACCGCAAGCTGGCGGAGCGTTACGGGGCGCACCCTGCGGTCATCGGCTGGCATATTTCCAACGAATACGGGGGAGAGTGTCATTGCGGGCTATGCCAGGAGGCGTTCCGAAGCTGGCTGAAGCGCCAATACGGCACACTGGACGCGTTGAATCTGGCCTGGTGGTCCTCGTTCTGGGCGCATACGTATACGGATTGGCAGCAGATCGAATCCCCTGCCCCCCACGGAGAACGAAACGTCCACAGTTTGAATCTGGACTGGCGCCGCTTCGTAACGGAGCAGACGGTTGCCTTCTGCAAGCATGAGATCGACGCCGTCAAATGGGCCAATCCCCACCTGCCGGTTACGACCAACATGTATACGCTTGAGACACTGGATTACCGCAAATTCGCCTCCATATTGGACGTCATCTCCTGGGATGCCTATCCGGATTGGCATATCGCGCAGGACAACGTGAAGGTAGCCTCGACGTTCGCCTTCCTCCACGACATGTTCCGCTCCATGCTGCGCAAGCCCTTCGTATTAATGGAGAGCACACCCAGCATGACCAACTGGCAGGCGGTGAGCAAGCTGAAGAAGCCGGGTATGCACCGGCTGTCCTCTCTGCAGGCGGTGGCCCACGGCGCGGATTCCATCCAATATTTCCAGTGGAGGAAAAGCAGAGGCTCCAGCGAAAAATTTCACGGCGCGGTTGTCGACCATGCCGGTCACGAGTTTACCCGCGTATTCCGCGACGTCGCGGAGCTGGGCGCCACATTGGCCAACCTCTCGGAAGTGACGGGATCGGCAACTCCCTCGGAGACGGCGATCCTGTTCGACTGGGAGAACCGTTGGGCGGTCAAGGACGCCAAAGGCCCGCGCAATGCCGGACTGCATTACGAGGAGACGGTGCAGGACCATCATCGCGCGTTCTGGCATCAGGGCATTCCCGTAGATGTAATCGGCAGCGAAGACGACTTCGCACCCTACAAGCTGATCGTTGCGCCGATGCTCTACCTGTGCAGGGAAGAAACCGGACGCAAGCTGGAAGCGTTTGTGGAGGGCGGCGGAACCCTGGTCGTCACGTATTGGTCGGGCATCGTCGACGAGCATGACCTGTGCCATCTGGGCGGTTTTCCCGGCCCGCTGCGCAAGACGCTTGGCATCTGGGCGGAGGAGATCGATGCACTGCATGATTACGATCTCAACGGCTTGTCCCTGATAGACGGCAACCCGCTGGGGCTGTCCGGCCGTTACGAATCACGTGAGCTATGCGAGCTGATTCATCTGGAGGGAGCGGAGGCGCTGGGCTGCTACACTGACGATTTTTATGCGGAGCGGCCCGCCCTTACGGTCAATAGCCTGGGAAAAGGCAAGGCGTATTATATGGCGACCCGCCTGGGCGGCGACTTTCTCCTTCCATTTTATCGGGCGGTGGCGGCACAAGCCGGTGTAACGCCTGTGCTGGATTCGGAGCTGCCGGCCGGTGTTACGGCGCAGCTGCGGACGGACGGCAGCTCGGATTTTGTTTTCCTGATGAACTTCGGCGATAAGGCGGCGGAGGTGACGCTGGACGGACGGTCCTATGTCGACCTTGAAAGCGGCGAAGCCCTGGAGACGGCCGTTCCCTTGCCTGTTGACGGCATTCGGATGTTGAAGCGGGACGCGGCTCCCCATCGATAAATAGTTGCAAAAGCCCCGGGTAAGCGAGCAAGTCGCGAGCCTGGGGCTTTTTGTTTATTTCATCATATGCTTATTCCTTGATGGAGCCCAGCATCGCTCCATGGGCAAAATGCTTTTGCAGGAACGGATACATCACTACGATCGGCAGCATGGCCAGCAGAATCGCCGCATTCTGCACGTTAGGACCCAGATTGGCTGCAACAGAGGCATCCAGTGCAGCATCACTGGAAATTTTCGAGGAGCCGATTGCCACCATTTGGCGCAGGAGCGGCTGGATGGGCCACCGGTTGGTATCATTAATATAGATTACCGCCGAGAAGAACTCGTTCCAATATTGCACCAGGAAAAACAGGGTGAAGGTGGCGATAATCGGCTTGGACAGCGGCAGAACAACAGAGAAAAGAATGCGGAATTCCCCTGCCCCGTCAATCCGGGCCGCTTCATCCAGGCTCTCCGGGAGACTCTGGAAGAAGGAGCGGATCACCATAATGTTGAAGGCGCTGGAAGCCGCCGGCAGCACAATTGCCCAGTAGGTATTGATAAGGCCCAGGTTTTTGACCACCAGATAGCTGGGGATCAGGCCCCCTTGGAAAATCATCGTGAAGAAAATGAACAGCAGAACCACTCTGCGTCCGGGCATCCCTCTTTTGGACAGGGCGTACGCCAGCGAAAGGGATACCACCAGATTTACGCAGGTACCCAAGGCAGTAATCAGCACCGAATTTTTCAGGGAACCCAGGAATTCTCTTGCATTCAGCAGATAGGTGTAGGCCGCCAGAGTCCAATTTTTGGGCCAGATGAAGAAGTTTCCTGCCATGGAATCCGTCGGCAAGCTGAAGCTGACGGCAATAATATACAGAAACGGCAGGGCGACAGTCAGACAGATCAGTGTGATGATACATCCGATCATGACATCAAACCAGGTTACGCGTGCTTGCATCGTGTTCTCCCTCCCGTTCTAAAAAATGCCGTCTTCGCCGAGAAGCCGGGCCGCATAGTTGGCAGACAGCACCAGAATCAGGCTGACTAAGGATTTGAACATACCCACAGTAACGGCAAAGCTGTAGTTAAACTGCTCTAGCCCCACATGGTACACATACAGATCAAACACATTGGACACATCGATATTCAGACTGTTGGTCATCAGGAAAATTTGCATAAAATTGGAGTCCAAGGAGGAACCCAGACGGAGCAGCAAAAGAATGACGATGGTGCTTTTGATGCCGGGCAGTGTGATATGCCAGATGTTCTGAAACCGGTTGGCCCCATCCACCTTGGCTGCTTCATACAGCTCCGGGTTAATGCCCGCCAGAGCGGCCAGGAAGATAATCGTCCCCCATCCCGCATCCTTCCAGATGGCCTGGAATACAATCAGCGGACGGAACCAGTCGTTGCCGGTCAGGAAGGCTGCGCTGCTGCCGAACCATTGATCCAGGTAGTGGTTAATGACTCCGGAGGGACCAAAGAAGGAAATGGTCATGCCGTATATAACAACCCACGACAGGAAGTGGGGCAAATAGACGATGGTTTGGGAAATCCGTTTGAAGGCGGAAAACCGGATTTCATTGAGCATAATGGACAGCAGGATGGTGAAGGGAAAATAGATGGTCAAGCTCAGTACGCTGATCAGCAGGGTGTTCTTCAAAAGCATAAAAAAGGCCGGTGTGCTGAAAAACTGGCGGAAATTCTCCATCCCCACCCAAGGGCTTTCCCATAATCCCTGAAAGGGACTGTATTCCTTAAAGGCCAGTATCAGCCCCCACATGGGAGCGTAATGAAACACAATAAAATAAAGGATGCCCGGCAGCGCCAGCACATAGAATGGCCAATATTGCTTCAGCCATCGAAAGCGGATTGATCTTTGTCTGTTTAGGATAAGTGCTCTCTCCATATCCAGGGCCTCCTATCGGTCCCGACGGCACAGGGATTGGAGCTCCCTGTGCCGGTTCCCGGGTATTTTCTGTGAACATGTATTTAGGGGGATAGTTTATTTATGGTCTTCGTTGTATTGGTCCAGCAGCTCCTTGGTGATCTGTACGCCCAAGCCGTTGGTCCAATCATCAATTGTCTTCTGGACCTCCGTCCATTGGGTTTCTCCAAGCACATATTTGGTCATGGCCGCACCCATTTTTTTGTAGCTGTCCGGGTTTTTGGCCGCCGTCGGCGAGCTGTAGCTCAGGAACGGATTGACAACACCCGCCTTGCTGATCGCATCAAGAGTCGCCTTTTGCTTTTTGAGAATGTCCTCATTTTTTGAGGTGGCGTACACATACGGGTCCACCTTGTTTTGAAGCACAAATGCGCTGGGTTTATCCAAATCCGCCCGCTTCTTCTGCTCCTCGTTCATGACGGCAATGCCGTTCTTGAATTCGCTGGAATGGACGCCGATGATGCCCGTTTTGGAGAACACATAGTTTTCCTCGGAGGCGCTGAAGTTAAGGAAGTCCACAATCTTTTGAACCTTGTCCTTCGGAACGGAGCTGGGAACGGTCCAGAGTCCATAATAGCCGCTGATCACCGCTGCGCCGCTTTTTCCGGTGGGACCTGCAAGCAAATCCACCACAGCGATATCGGCATTGGGATCAGCCTGCCTCATCTTGGCCAAGTTGTCCTCGGTGTAGTCGCTGACATTGCCTATAAAGGCGCCTGCCACACCGGCCTGAAACTTATTGCGCATTTGTGCCTGGCCCTTAAGCACGGGAGCATCCTTGTCGATCAGCCCCTTGCTCCAAGCATCCTTGAGCCAATCCATGTAGTTCTTGTATTCCGGAGTCTGGAAGTCTCTAACGGCTTTGCCGTTTTCCAGCTTCCAGTTTTGCGGAACCTCGTAGGCAAAGGACATCGGCATCGTACCGCCGAAGGGGTTCGGACCGCCAATCAAATCCGTTGCGTACAGGGTGAGCGGTACGGTTCTGCCTCCCCCTGCCGGGTCATTCTTCTTGAAAACCTCCAACGCCTTGGTGAATTCCTCCATCGTCTTCGGAACGGCCAAGCCGTATTTATCCAGCCAGTCCTTGCGGATAATAACATTGGCCTCACCGCCGCCGTACAGTCCCCGCGGCCGCGGAATGCCGTAAATTTTGCCCTGGACCTTCACATTGCTCCATACATTCTGGTCCAGCTTGTTGATATTGTCGGCACTTTTCAGATAGGGGGTCAGATCATGGAAAGCCCCCATTTTCACCAGGCTGGTGAATTTATCGTCCTTGCCGCCGGCCATGAGCATAAGATCGTAGGAATCTCCCGAGGAGATCGCCACCGACAGCTTATCCATGTACGCTTCCGAAGGCACAAAGGTAATGTCCAGCTTCACATTGCCCCGTTTCTCCATATCCTCCTTGGCTTTGTTGTTGTCGGTTACAGGCGGATCGCCGAAGAGAATGGTCATTGCCTTAATGCTGGTGGGCGCTGCGTTGGCCGCAGGCGATTGCCCGGCTTGACCGGTAGCTCCCGGCTGCTTGGTGGCGGTGTTGTCCGCCGCATTATCCTTGCCGCAGCCTGCCAGCACTGTACCCATGGAAAGCGTCGCTGCCAGAACCGGCAGCCATATTTGCTTTGCTTTCATTTTCATCCCCCGTTTCGATGTAGTCACCTTTTGAAGCGATTACGCCTTACACTTTGGATTATAGAGGATCAGTAGAAGCGTTTACATGTCGGGATTGAGGGAAAGTGTCACCATTTTTCAGATTTTTCGAATAACGGATGCTGTTCGTGTAAGCGTTGTACTATAATATAGCCATATCCCTCCGTGAGTATTTAGCGGCGGGAGGACAAGGAGACAGCAGGTGAAATCCAACTTTTTCAGCTTTCTCAAGAAAAGCTTCTATATACGCATGATCCTGATTATGCTGGGTGTTTCGGTCATTCCTTTGGTTCTTCTGTCCTGGATTTCCATCCGCGTATCCACCGGCACGGTAGAAAAGCAGGTGAACCGCCTGAACGAGCAGCTGGTCAACCAGGTGGTGGACCGGGTGGAGCTGACCATGTCCCGGTTCAGGGAGCTCAGCGACCAATATTCCCGCATCGGCTCCATCCAGACCGCGCTGGTGCCGCCGGAGGATCTGTATTTCGAAGAGGTGACCCGCAAGAAGGAGCTGATCTCGCTCCTAAGCACCGCCTCGGCGGTCATCGGCAACGTACAGGGGCTTCAGGTGTATTCCGCCGTTACGGGGGAGGTCCTGTCCTCCTATGATGTGCCTGCCCTGCTGCAGTATTCGCCGTACCGCCCTCTGATCCAGCGTTTCCTGGATGTGAAGGGGTCCAGTCTGTTCCTGGACAGGGAGGCATTGGCCCAGGAGGAGTCCCTGGGGCTGCTCCGGAATGCGGTTTATTATATCAGCCGGATTCCCTCCGACCGCTTCGAGGAGATGACCGGAGCCCTGCTGATTTCTATGAACACCAACCAGTTCCAGCAGCAGATTGAGAATATCCAGTTGGGCGGCAAGGGCTCCGTCTCCCTGGTCACCCGCAACGGGCTTACCGTGGCTACCACCAGCCGGCTTCCCGCCGGAGAGGACCAGGAGCGTCTGGCGCAGATTCTGGCCCATTGGCATGAACAAAACATGCCCAACCAGTTCCAGATGAATTCCTCCATCATCTCGGTGAAGCAAACCTCCACCTATGACGGCTGGATCGTCATTTCGGAGATTCCCTCCCGGGAGCTGACCCAAAACACGGACATTATCCGCAAAACCGTCAGCTATTTCCTGGTGTTCCTGATCGGCTTGGGTGTAATCGCCATTTTTGGCTTCGGCTATCAGCTGTACCGCCCTCTCCAGGCGGTAAGGAGACAGGTGGATGCCATCAAAAAAGGCCACTTCGACGCCCGCGTGACCCATTTTGCCAATAATGAAATCGGTGAGCTGGGACGGATGCTCAATTCTATGGCGGTGCGCATCGAGGATTTGCTGGGGGATCTTCAGGATTCGGAGGAGCTGAAGCGCCGCCTGGAAATCCGGGCCTTGCAGTCCCAGATCAATCCCCACTTTATGTACAACACCCTGAACACCATCCGGATGTTCGCCATGCTGAAGGATTATGAAAAGATCAACACCTTGATGGGCCGGCTGGTTTCCCTGCTGCGTTATTCCATGGAAAACTACGAGCAAACCGTCCGGTTTAAGCAGGAGTTTGCCTATCTGGAGGATTATGTGGAGCTGTTGAACATGCGCTATAAATGCCGGATTGTCCTCCATGCCCAGGTGGAGGAGCCGCTGGAGGGGCTTTTGATTCCCAAGCTCAGCCTGCAGCCCTTAATTGAGAATGCGGTGTTTCACGGCATTCTGCCGAAGAAGGCGGAGGAAGGACATATCCGGGTGCGGCTGTATGCCCTGCCTGCCCCCGACCACCTGGTGGTGCTGGAGGTCAAGGACGACGGCGTGGGACTGGAGGAGCGGGAGCTGGAGCATCTGCGGATGCATCTTCTGCGGGAGGAGTCCAATGAGAATATCGGCCTGAAGAATGTGTGGATGCGGCTGCGGCTGATGTTCGGCAAGTTGGCGGAGGTCCAGTTGGACAGCCGTCCCGGGGAAGGGATGACCATCCGGTTTCTGTTTCAAGCAGATACGGTGCAGGTGAGAGAGGAGGAGGGTTCCGGTGAGCAAATACAAGGTGATTTTGGTGGAGGATGAGATTCCCGCCCGGATGGTGTTCCGGCAGATGATTGAGGCCCGCGGCGATCTGTTCGAGCTGGCGGGAGAAGCGGAGGATGGACTGGACGGGCTGGCTCTGGCGGAGGCCCACCGTCCCCATCTCATCGTGACGGATATTACCATGCCGCGGATGACCGGGCTGGAGATGCTCCATGAGCTGGAGCGCAAGGGCCTGGCTTTGCCCCAGACGGTGATTCTCACCTGCCACCAGGATTTTCACTATGCCCAGCAGGCGATTCAGCTGAAGGCGGCTTCTTACCTGATTAAGGACGATTGCCTCTCCGACCCGGAGCTGCTGGTCCGCACGCTGGAGGGGCTGGCAGAGAAGGTGGATCTGCACGACCAGAACCGGGAGAAGCAGCGGCAGCTGGAGCAGAAGGTCCGTTCCAATGAGGTGGAGATTGAGCAGAACCTGTTCCTGGATATGCTGCGCAATCCGGCTGCCGAGGGGCGTTGGCTGGAGAGTCTGGAGGCTGCGGGGATTCCGGCCGAGGATGCGCCCTTCCGGTTTCTGCTGCTGGAGCTGGACCGGGGTTCGCTTCGTTTCTCTATGGACCAGCTGGAGGAGCTGAAGCTGTGGCAGTTCGCCGGAGTGAATGTGCTGAAGGAGCTGCTGGAGGGGATGGGACCGAACAAGGTTGTGGCGCTGGATAAGGGTCGGTTTATCGCTTTTTATGTGTCCGAGCGGGACGGGGGACTGATGCCGGAGAAGGTAGCGGACAGCTTCAATGCCTTCCTCAAAATGAACTGCATCGTGCTGCAATGCCTGTTTGAGCCAGGACTGGCCAAGCAGCTGGGGCTGGTTAAGAAAATGGCCGGGTCTTCTTACCCGTTTTTCTACCGCAGCAATGAGACGGTGACGGCCCGGATGTGGGAGGAAGCCAACCGCTTCACCTCTGTGGACGAGCAGCACAGCCGCTTCTGGATGCGCGTGGTGCGTCAGGCACTCTTGGAGCCCCACGCGGGGGAGGCGGCACTCGAGAGTGAGCGGGATTCCTTCCTGCGGCAGGCTGCGGAGCACCGTTGGGACCCGGAGCAGATCAAGTCCCTGTATCTGCGGGCGTTCCTGGACATCAGCCATTTCAAGCCGGAGGCTGGGGCAGGAACGGATCTGGAGGCGGAGCTGCGCAGCCGTCTGGCCCACTGCCAGACGTTCCTGGCGGTGCATAACGCTACCTTCATGCAGTTCCACAAGCTCCAGCAGCTGCACAGCGATACGAAGAAGATCGACGCCTCCATCGCCCGGATTGTGCAGCGGATGCACGAGGATGTGGGCTATCCCTTCCGCCAGGAGGAGCTGGCGGCTTCCATCAACTACAGCATCCCCTACTTCAGCAGCATGTTCAAAAAAACCACCGGCGAAAGCTTCATCCAATACCTGACCCGCCTGCGGATCGAAAAGGCCAAGCTGCTGCTCCTGACCACGGACCAGAGGACCTTCGAAATCGCCGATTCTGTGGGCATGGAGAACTACCGCTCCTTCAACCGCCTGTTCAAGCGGGAGACGGGGATGACCCCGTCGGACTTCCGCAAGCGGATGGAGTAAAGCGGAGGGGGCGGGCGGCGGGCCGCGCTCACCCGCTTTCCGCCGCGGGCTCTAACGACCCCCACCTTTGCCGGTGGCTCTAACGGAACTACGCGACCGTTAGCGCCCCATTTGGCCACTTTCGGTTCTGTAACGGAACTCAGACGCTCTTATCTACTCAAAACCTGCCTCCTCCCCCTACTTTCCCCTGCTAAGAGTTACTGAGTTCCGTTAGCGCACCAAACAAACCAATTTTGCCTTTTAAGCGTCGCTGAGTTCCGTTACAGCTGTGCCCTATCCCACTCCCTCCTTATTTGTCACCGTTCCCCTCACTAACCATTCCCGCTTCTCCATCCCTCCCCACTTATTCATTGCCACCTTCCCTCCCTAACCTTCCGCCCAATCTACTGATGACAAGCAGCTCACAATGCCCAACCTACGGGGGCCACTGCAGATTCCCGTTGCCCCAGCAGGTGCCGCGGGTTATAATAATGGTATTACTGGTTGTGAAGCACACACCGCTTGGGTCCCCGTTGGGATCAGGCGGTGTTTTTGCGTTTACAGGCACAGGTGAGGAGAGTGGGAACATGACAGTTTTTGAACAACACTATACGGTTTGGCTGGAGGGTCAAATTGCAGCGGAGAAAAATCCGCGCAGACGGGAGCTGCTGGAGAAGGGGTTGGGGCATGGAACGGTGGAGTTTTTGCGGACCATCTGGTATCCCACGGTAAAAAACTTCGACTTCCTCTTCCCGGAATGGGAGGTCCGGGATTTTCACAACGGGTACCGTTACGTGGACCTGGCCTATATGCCCGGCGGCATGAAGGGCGGCATCGAAATTCAGGGCTACGGGCCGCATGCCCGGGATCTGGATGTGCGCCGGTTCAAGGATTTGTGCTGGCGGCATTGTCTTCTTGCTTTGGATGGGTGGCTGTTTCTGCCGGTAGCGTACCCCTCTATTCTGGAAGAGCCTGAACGCTGCCGGCAGCTGGTGCTGGCATTTATCGGTCGGTTCATCTCACCGGATGCACCCGGCCAATTAGCAGCTCTCGAGACCGAAACCTTGCGTTATGCCAGGCGTGTGATGCGCCCCTTTCCCGCAAGTGAGCTCGCCGCCCATCTCCGGGTAACGGAGCGGTATGCCCGGCAGGTGCTGCAGCATTTGATGGTCATGGGCTTCGCTCAGATCACTAACAACCAGCAACGTTACAGGTTGTATGGTTTAACGGAAATCAGCGACGCTTACAGCCGAAATCTTCGTGTTTCAGAAAAATAACGGATCTGAGACACCGTTACAGCTGGAAAATGAGGCATCAGAGGCCAACATCACCAGCTAACGGCGTCTAAGTTCCGTTACAAAATCATAATCGCTAAATTTGCCCTCTAAGAGTCGCTAAGTTCCGTTAGCGCGCCGCCCCTACCGCTTTTGCCCAGCGCCTCCGCCCTAGCCGGTCTGGCCCAGCTCCTGGAACACCTCACTCCTTATACTTGCCCGGCGTCACACCCTCGTACTTTTTAAAGCTGCGAATCAGCGCATTGCTGTTCAAGTACCCCACCTTGACCGCCGCGTCGGAGATATTGAGCTTTTCGTCCCGCAGCAGCACCTTGGCCTTTTCCAGCCTGACCCTGTTGATATAATCCGGCAGGGTCTCCCCCGTTTGCTCCTTGAAGAGCTTGGACATATAGCTGGGTGTAATCCCCAGATGCTCCGCGATCATCGCGACATTCAGGGTAACCTCCCCATAGTGGCTGTTCACAAACTCCGTAATGCTCCTGCTCAATTCATAAGAGCGGTTGCCGGACTTCAATTGTATGCGTTTACATACCGATGACAGAATACTGGTTATCTCCTCCTGCAGCTCCGCCACGGTTTCACAGCCGAACAGCTTCTCCACCGGCTCCTCCGCCGACATTTCCTTGACCGTCTTCACGACTGTGCTGGCCAGGTCAAACATAAAATACCGGGTCATTTCCCCAGTGGGGGTGCCGTCCATAAAGTTGGAGCGGATAATGTCGTCCAGCAATTGTTTCCCTTTTTCAAACTCGCCGGACTTGATGCAGTTGACTAATTTCTGCTCTTTTTCAAGGGGGTAGAAATACTCCCGCACATTATACTTTAAGCTTTGGAAGCTGATGATCGTTCCAGTACCGGCAATCATTTTGTATTCCAGGGCTTCTACAGCCTCCTGATAGGCCTCCTGCATCCCATGGATACCCGTGTGAGCGTCGCTGACCGAAACCGTAAGAACCATGCCGTAATATTTTTCAAAAAAACGCTGCAGTTCATCTGTGATGTTAATCAAATCCTGCACGGGCTCCGCCGCCTCAGGGTCCTCTACATTCACGATGAATACGATTTTCTCATCCATCTCCGTCACAAAATTCTTATACCGCTGCCCCAGCAGCTCCTCAAATACATTGGTAATGACAAAGCTGGGGAGCTTGGACTTGGCTTCAACATCATCGCCGGTTCCCAGGGAAAGCAGCTTCCCTTTATCCTCGATAGCCAAAAGCATCACCACAAATGCATCGGAGGTAAACTGCATGTCCATCGCGGAAAACGCATTATGGTGAACCGAGATATTGCCGAACTTTCCTTTTAAGAGCTTATGCAGAAAATCCGCCTTCACCACGCTGCTTTGCTGCTTCAGCTTCAGGTTGATCTTTTCCTTCTCCTGAAGTGTCTCCTGGATCGCTTCATAAATAAACTGGTATTCATTGCCCGACCGTTCATCCGGATTCCTGTTCTTCCCGTTCTGGATGATGCGGATGAGATTGCGGACCGGATTATAATTGCGCCATGCCAGCAATACCGATAAGGCTCCTCCAAGGACCAGGCAGAGAATGATGCTGGCAATCATCAATTTTTCCGTAAACTCGCTTTTTTCCATCACAATCTCCCGCCGGACGATGGAAACGTACTTGAGCTTGGATACATCGGATTTGGTATAGGAGATGATGAAGGAATCCCCGCCTTGCCCTTTCACCAGCATATTCCCGCCTTCGCCCAGCTCCTCAATCCGGAGAATGTCCGTTATGGGAAAGGACGCCGTGGAAGCGAGAATACTGTTATCC
The DNA here is from genome assembly GCA_029256065.1 of Paenibacillaceae bacterium. Classification (GTDB taxonomy): domain Bacteria; phylum Bacillota; class Bacilli; order Paenibacillales; family NBRC-103111; genus Paenibacillus_AR. The sequence goes on along the minus strand of JAQSYT010000022.1, from coordinate 12,289 downwards.
GTATCCAGAATAAAAATACTCCCGTATTGCGCCGATTGGATGTTTTGAATCATCTCCGTAAAACGTTCCTTATTAAACTGGATCACAATCGTGGCCTCTGACTTCTCCAAGTTGGAGAGCGGGATGGAACGCATATACGCCAGTGCGCCCGTACCACCGTCGGAGGCGGGTTGGCCCCCTATGGAGATGTATCTGCCGCTGTACACCTTCTGATGCACATCGATCCATTCGTCATAGCCGATGTCAGGATTGGCGAGAATCGGGTACATATAATGGCTTCTTGAAGCTGCCGTAGAGGAAATCACACCATCCAGACTCCGCAGATACACATAAAAATCGTGGATGTAGCCGTTGGTGATGTTCATCCGTTTGAAATCCTTGACGATTTGGGAAACCTCGTACTGCTTGTTATTCCAGTTCGTTTCCTGCGAAGTAGCCAGCAATTGGATATCCGGGTTAAAGGCAATATCAAAGCTTAAGCGCTCGGCATCCTTTAGGATATTGTCCATATTCAGCTGTACCTGCTTCAGCATGGCAAGATTCGCCCGGTTTGTTTCCTGCTCAATGGTCCCCACCGTAACAAAATAAACGACTCCCGTGAAAATAATCGGAATAAGCAGAATCAATATGTACGATAAAATCTGGGGGATAATGATGCTGTTTCTGGTTTTTAATACACCCTTTACATTCATGAAATCACCCTCGGTAGGTTAGCTTCCCATATTATACTACATGGAGAACGGACTTAACACCCGCCTCAAAGAGCTTCCCGATCCCCTGTATAAAAGCGCGTTTTTATGGAAGAAGCGGGGGATATGGGCCGCTTTTTTCATTTTTGATGATGCGTTTGCCAGATTTAATATTTGTCTGTTGGGATTTTGAGTACGGTTTCCGGCCGATGGAGATTGATTTAGACACTCAGAAATCCTATACTGGCGCTAGATCGTGTAGGGCGGGTTTGCAAACACGGCCTAGCAACCAATCACGAAGGACAAAACAAGCAATAAAGGGGAGGAAAAAATGATTACAAGTAAAAAGACGTTTTCCAAGATCACAGCATGTTCCATTATGATAACGCTTTTATCATCTGCAGCTTTGGCAGGCTGCGGGACCGATGAGGCCGAACCCGCACCTTCCGCTTCATCCAACACCGCCATTAAGGTACCTTTTGAAAAACCGGTTAAATTCCGTGTCTGGGATCCTCTGATGAGCACAGCCCTTCCTATTATGCAGAACTACGCCCAGTCCGAATTCAATAAAGAGCTGGAGAAGCGGTTAAATGTGACGATTGAGTATATTCATCCTACAGAGGGTTCGGCGAAGGAGCAGTTTAATCTGATGCTGACATCCGGGGACATTCCGGACTTTATTGTAGGAACCTTCGGAGACTATCCGGGAGGCAGACAAAAGGCCTTCGATGACGGCATTCTGGTGGATATCAAGAATGAAATCCCCAAGTATGCGCCGGATCTGGCCAAAATTTATCAAACCTATCCTGATCTGCTGATGGAGGTGGAGACCGAGGAGGGCAGACAGTTCGGCTTCCCGTTCCTCAAGGGTGACCAGAGCATCTATACCTTCTTCGGCGGCTTTATGCGCAAGGATTGGTTGAATGATCTTGGCCTGCAGGTACCCGAAACCATCGACGAAATGTATACCGTTCTGAAGGCCTTCAAGGAAAAGAAGGGCGCAACTGCACCGTTGACGGGAAGCGTCAGCAATATCAAAAACAACTACTTCACCGGGGCATGGGGAATCAATCAGGATCACTTCATCGAGAATGGCAAGGTGGTATACGGAGCGATTGACCCGAGGTTTAAGGATTATACCAAAACCATGGTGAAATGGTATAAGGACGGCATTCTGGATCCGGAATTGGCAACGAATAACGCCAAAACCATCGATGCCAAATTTACCGGCAATCAATCCGGCGCAACCCTGGGCAACACCGGCTCGGGTCTCGGGAAGTATTTGCCGCTGATGGCGAAGAAGGACCCCAAATTCGATCTTACGGCTGTCCCGTATATGGTGCAAAAGAAGGGTGACTTCAATCCGTTTATGCCCAAGGACGGACCTGTTGTAAACAATGGCGCCTGGAACATCACCAGCTCCTGCAAAAATATTCCCGAAGCGCTGGCGTTCCTGAATTACGGGTATACCAAGGAAGGCTCCTTGCTCTATAACTTCGGCATTGAGGGCGTAAGCTACAAGCTGGAGAACGGTTATCCGAAATATACGGATCTGGTGACCAATAACCCCAACGGACAGCCCATTGCAACCATGGGACAGTTTTATACCCGCGCCTTTAAGGATGGCCCTTTTGTACAGGACAAGAGATACTTTGAGCAGTACATGGCCCTGCCGCAGCAGCAGGAGTCTCTGAAGATTTGGACCAAATATGCGGAGCAGGTTACCAAAGCCAATAAAACGATCAGAGGAAACCTGACGCCGGAGGAGGTATCCCAGATCACCTCCAAGCAGAATGAAATTAACACCTATAAGGATGAAATGTTCCTCAAATGGCTGATGGGCAAGGAGGATGTGGATGCTACCTGGGACAAATACGTCGAGCAGATCAAGAAGCTGGGCATTGAGGATATCAATAAAATCAAACAGAATGCCTATGACCGTTTCATTAAAAAATTCCCGCAAGCATTAAATCCGCAATCCTTCAATATCAGCGACATCTACAAATAGTACGGCTGGGATGGGGGAAGAAATTCCCCCATTTCACCATACAAAGGAGGTTCCCGCCTTGCCGGAGATCACAACGCAGCCACAGCATGCGGTATACAAAAAGCCTGGTTTAATGAAGGCCATCATCAAGGATTACAAGAAAAATAAATGGCTGATCTTAATGGCCCTGCCCGTAGTAGCCTGGTATATTCTGTTCCACTACGTGCCCATGTACGGGGTTATTATCGGCTTCAAGCAATTCAGTCCCGTAAAGGGCATCTGGGGCAGCCCGTGGGTAGGGCTCCAGCATTTCCACGATTTCTTCAACAGCATCTCCGCATGGAGAGTCATCCGCAATACGTTAGTGATCAATTTCTATCAGCTGATCTTCGGATTTCCGGCGCCGATTATTCTGGCGTTATTGCTGAATGAAATTAAGAACAAGGCCTTCAAAAAAACGATCCAAACCGTAACCTATTTGCCCCACTTCGTGTCCACGGTGGTTATCTGCGGGATGATTATCGACTTTTTTGCAAAAAGCGGGCTGATTAATGACATTATTGCCTTCTTCGGCGGATCACGCACCATGTTCCTGGTGGAATCAGGATGGTTCCGCACCATCTATGTAGGCACAGGCATCTGGCAGGGGATTGGATGGGGATCGATTATCTATCTGGCTGCCCTCACTGCAATCGACACGGAGCTGTATGAGGCGGTTACCATCGACGGGGCCGGGAGATGGAAGCAATTTGTCCATATTACCCTGCCGGGGATTGCTCCCACCATCGTGATCCTGTTAATCATGAATATTGGCCGTATGATGAGTGAAGGTTACGAAAAAATCATCCTGCTCTATAATCCCAGCACTTATGAAACGGCGGACATTATTTCGTCCTATGTATACCGGCGCGGGCTGGTAGAGGCCAATTACAGCTTCAGTGCGGCCGTAGGGCTGTTCAACTCCATCGTCAATCTGATCCTGATCGTGACAGCAAACTACACTAGCCGCAAGGTGAATGAAACCAGCCTGTGGTAAGGAGTGGAAGATATGGTAGTCAAGAAGACATTCGGCGATTATGTGTTTGATACATTCAATATACTTTTATTGGCGGGGCTGGCTCTGATCACGGCCTATCCCTTTGTGTATGTGGTGTTTGCCTCGTTGAGCAGCGCAGACCATCTTACCGCTCACAGCGGCTTGCTCCTTTGGCCATTGGATTTCAGCGTGGATGCGTATAAAGCGGTGTTGAAAAACCCGATTATTTATACCGGCTATAAAAACACGCTTTTTATTGTGGTGGTAGGTACGACCTATAACATTATTATGACAGCCATGGGCGCCTTTGTTCTCTCCCGGAAGGATTTCTTTTGGAGAAAGCCGATTACCATCATGATTGTGTTCACTATGTTTTTCGGGGGCGGCCTGATTCCCAGCTTCCTGCTGGTCAAGGATCTGGGTTTAATGAATTCCATATGGGCATTGATTGTTCCCGGAGCCATCGGAACCTGGAATCTGATCATTATGCGGACATCGTTTCAGGCTATTCCGGACAGTCTGATCGAATCCGCCCACCTGGATGGGGCACATGATTTTATCATTCTATTCAAAATCATTATCCCGCTGGCCTTGCCGACCATTGCCGTGATGGTGCTGTATTATGGAGTTGGCCACTGGAATTCCTGGTTCAGCGCCATGATTTATTTGCGGAAGCGGGAGTTATGGCCGCTGCAGCTGGCCCTGCGGGAAATCCTGATCTCCAACAGCACGGATGAAATGATGTCCGGAACTGCAGCCCAGGACAGAGCGGCAATCGGAGAAACCATCAAATACGCTACTATTATGGTTGCCACCCTCCCTATCCTGGCCGCATATCCTTTCCTGCAGAAGTATTTTGTGAAGGGCGTTATGGTCGGCGCGCTCAAAGGGTAGTTGGATAAGAATAGAGCCCTTTTCGCTAGGGCGTGTTTGCAAACTCCGAGTGGAGCAGATTTTGGCGAATTTTCGTTCCAGGCAAGGCACTTTTCCGTGAGTTCACCGGGGGTACGTCAAGGGAAAGTAACGCAGCAAGGGGCGAAAAGGCGGTGAAAGATGCCCTTAAGCGGGTTTGCAAACACGGCCTAAGCTGCGGGAAGGGCTTTTTGCTGCCGGGTGTTACAATCCGGTATATTTCGTCGGGGAGATCCCTTCGATCTTCTTAAAGTATTTGCTGAAATAAAACATGTCCCCAAAGCCAACCAAACCTGCGGTATCGGTTACAGAATAGCCCATCTCCAGAAACTCCTTTGCCCGGGCGATCCGGTATTTGATAATAAACTCGAAGGGCGTTTCCCCGGTTGTTTCCTTGAAAATATGGCCCAGATGGGATGGACTGATATCGATGCTGTTGGCCAGCTCGTCCAGCGTCAGCTTCCGGGTATAGTTGGCGGCAATATAGTTGATGACCTTCTCCACCTTATGAATCGCGCTATAATTTATGGTGTCCTTCTCTAAATAATTAGAAATAAGGAGAAGAATTTCCATGAAGTCGGCACGGCATCTGAACGTCCGGTTCTCATGCCCCGATGACCAATGCCGCATGAATTCCTCGAACAGCTCCTTCAACCGGCGAAATAAATAACGGTCCTGGATATGGCAGTGGGCCGGGAAAGGAAGGGCAACATCAAGATTGACCCAGCTGCCATTCTCCATAATGGGACAGGCATATTGAAAATCAACCGTATAGCATTTCACAAGAGAATCCGGATTGGTGTCCCCCCTTCTCATGTCGCCGGGTCTAAAATACACAATATCTCCGCTTACGGCTGTAAACTCCGCATCGTTGCAAAGGAGATTGGCTTCGCCATCTATGATCAGCATCAGATTATGGTGCTGAAAAAAAGCATGGGGGATTTTCCAGGAGGGGGTCGCGTACCGTTTGATCGCAAAGTAAAAATGTGGAACCATGGCATGTAGAACATCGGTCGTCTTCAAGCTATCACTCCACCAAATAATCAGGATATATTACAAATCGAATCATATCATGCATCCCTTCCATACTCAACATATGCTAACATAAATCGTAGAATACTTCATAAAGGAGCTGCCATGATGAAGCCCTATTTTGATGAACAGGAAAGCATGTATACAAAGCTGTATGACCGTACAGATGGTATTCTTGAAGCAGTAGCCAATGCCTACATCGGGAGGAACCCTGCGCTTCCGTTTGAGTTCCGTGGATTTTCCCGGGATGGCTTTCTGAAGAAGGGCAATGGCAGAACGAACATGAATGTAGAGGAAAAGCTGCCGGAGGCCAAGCTGGGCCAGTATGCGTATGTTTTTGGTCTGCTCTGGAGCAACCATGACGGGTGGACGGACTTTGGATTGAGCTGCTATGGTCCTGCTTCTGTGTACTTGAACCGGGAATTCCTGTATAAAGCCGATATCGGTGAAGAAGTGAATCCCAAGATGGTTAAAGGCATTCGCGCCAAGCTGCAAAAGGGCTGGAATTCTGTTTGCATCAAATTCGTGAAGGCTCCAACCGGCTTTGGCGGGGTGTTCGGCACGCTGAACACAAAGTGGAATCCCATGGAGTTTATGTCCCCCTTTCAGGAAAGGAAGGGTCAGGCGGGCTGGATTTATTCGGATGCTATGGATGCGGACAGCTTCAGCGAAACGGAGTCTCCGGATTATACAGGCCAGGAGACCCTATCCGGTATGGGCTGGTACCCTGCGATTTCCTGGGATGCGGAAACAGCGAAGCAGAACCCGTGCACACGTATTTTCGGAAATGCGCCCCGGAAGGTGGCTTATCTCTGGTCGGAGCTTAGGCTCTCCGGCATTGGAACAAAGATTTGCGCGCTGAAGGGGCATTCCTCAGGAAAGCTGAGAATATGGGTGGATGGCCAAGTCGTGTTTGCAGGAGCGTTGAAGGCATCGGATCCAGCCGAATTCAAGCTGGATACGGGGAAGCATGAGGTGCTGGTGGAGCTGCAAGCCTCGGAAAGCGGCTGGGATTACAGCTTTGACTTTACCGTTGACGGAGAAAACGTTGCGTTGTCAATTCCCAGGGGTGTGAAGGGAAGCAGCGAACCCTGGCTTTACGCCGGGCCCTTCGACCAACTGCTGGAGGAATCCGCCGGCAGCATCTGCTCCCTGTACCGCTTGTTTGAACAGGGGGACCGCCAAACCTTCTGGCAGATCGACCGTCCGAATACATGGGTAAGGCCCTTCTTGGACAACACGCTGTTCGCCAAGTGGAATTATCCCTTGGGGGTTACCCTTTACGGGCTCTTGCAAACCGGCAGGCTTCTGAAGAAGCAGGGGATTGTCGATTATGCGGTGAGCCATATTACGGAATGCACCCGGATCTACAAATACGCCAAGTGGGACGGAGAGCAATACGGCTACCCTTCCGTAGACAACCAGCTGGTGGAAATGGATATGCTGGATGATTGCGGCTCCTTCGGCTCCGCCGTGCTCGAAGCCTACAGTGATTCCCAGGATCCCCAAACTCCTTATGTGGTTGAACAGATCGCCGATCATATGGAGAATAATCAGGAACGGCTGCAGGACGGCGCCTTCTACCGCATCAGCAGCAATCCTGTCCGTGGACATACAATGTGGGCTGACGACCTGTATATGAGCACCCCGTTTTTGGTCCGCTATTATAAGCTGACGGGGAATGCCAAATATTTGGATGATGCCGCAAGACAATTTATCCAATTTAAGAAATATTTGTTTATTTCCGAGTTTAAAATTATGTCTCATGTGTTCGACTTCCAACACAACAAGCCTACCAATGTTCCATGGGGCCGGGGCAATGGATGGGTGTTCTTCTCCCTGTCGGAGCTGCTGGAGACGCTGCCGGAAACCCACGCAAAGCGTGAGGAGCTGCTGGCGTTCTACAACGAGCTTGCGGAAGGATATATGGCTCTGCAGGGCGAGAGCGGGCTGTGGCATCAGGTGCTGACCCACGCCGATTCCTATGAGGAAACCTCCTGCACCAGTATGTTTGTGTACGGCCTGTCCAGAGGAGTCCGGCTTGGCTGGATTCGGGAGGACATTAAGTCGAAGGCCATAGCGGCAGTAAACAGAGGCTGGGAGGCCCTGACCAAATATGGCATTGACCGTTTCGGAAACGTACATGGAGTATGCCGGGGTTCATCATATTCCTTCACTCCGGACTATTACAAGATTGAGCTGAACGCTGTGACCAATGATACCCATGGTATCGGGATTGTACTGCTGGCAGGCATCGAAACCGGCAAAATGACGGAGTGGCTGAAGCAACCGAAATAAGGGCGGCAAGGTAAGGCTTCCACTCCGCCTGCCGGATGCCCGCTCCTGCTATAAGCGCCGCGGAACGTGGTAAAGCAAACACCGCTTGAATCCAACTTGGATCAAGCGGTGTTTTTTGCGTTCCGTTAACAGGTGACTTAGGAGTATGGGTTTACGGGTTAAGGGAGTTTGGCCGAAAATTTAACGGAACTCCGCGACGCTTACAGCTGGAATTTAGGCATTTTGAAAAAATAACGGAACTGAGACAACCTTAGCGGTGAAAAAGGAGCACTTGGCTGCCTCTATCGCCCGCTAAGGGCGTTTCAGTTCCGTTAAAAAAGCAAACCCGTCTATTTAGCCGGCTAAGGGCGCTTAAGTTCCGTTAGCGAAACGTCCGCTTTACCCCACTTCCACCTCGCCGCCTGCTCCGGCGGTGGTGAACTGGCTGTTGTACAGATCGGCGTAGAAGCCTCCCGCGGCCAACAGCTCCTGGTGGGTGCCCTTCTCGATCACCTTGCCGTGATTCATCACCAGGATCAAGTCCGCATCCCGGATCGTAGACAGCCGATGGGCGATTACGAAGCTGGTCCGGCCCTGCATCAGCCGGGTCATGGCCTTCTGGATGTACACCTCTGTGCGCGTATCCACGCTGCTGGTGGCCTCATCCAGAATCAGAATGGACGGATCGGCCAGAATGGCCCGGGCGATGGTCAGCAGCTGGCGCTGCCCTTGGGAAATATTGGACGCATCCTCGTTCAATATTGTATTGTACCCTTCCGGCAGCGTCCGGATGAAGCGGTCCGCATGGGCTGCCTTAGCTGCCGCGGTAATCTCCTCTTCCGTGGCGTTCTTCCGTCCGTAAGCGATATTGTCGCGGATGGTGCCGTTGAACAGCCAGGTATCCTGAAGCACCATACCGAACAGACTGCGCAGGCTGCCCCGCTTCCAATCGCGGATATTGCGGCCGTCAATGGTAATGCTGCCGTCTCCTACCTCGTAGAAGCGCATCAGCAGATTGACAAGCGTTGTTTTGCCTGCGCCGGTAGGACCGACAATGGCCACCGTCTGGCCGGGATTCACCTGAATATTCATATCCTCAATCAGCGGCGCATCCGCCTTGTAGCCGAAGTTCACTTGCTCGAAGCGGACCGTACCACGGACGGAACCGGTAGCGCTAATGGCTGCCGGAGCATCCTGCTCCTCTTCCTTTTCGTCCAGAATCTCGAAGACCCGCTCCGCAGAAGCGATGGTTGCCTGCAGCACATTGGCAATATTGGCCGTTTGCACGATAGGCTGGGTGAACTGGCGCATATAAGAGATAAACGCCTGGACATCACCGATGTTCATCCGGTCACGGGCGACGAACAGACCGCCCACCACGCAGATCAGCACATAGCCTATGTTGTTGACGAAGTTCAGCACCGGCATGATAATGCCAGATACGAAGTTGGCCTTGTAGCCTGCTTGATACAGATGTTCATTAATTTCCTCGAATTTCTGGGCCGAGGTTTCCTCGCGGCCGAAGGCCTTGACGATTTTATGCCCCGTGTACATTTCCTCAATATGACCGTTCAGCTCACCCAAGGACCGGGCCTGGGCAATAAAATGGCTCTGCGAGCGTTTAGCGATCACTTGGGTAATGACCGCACTCACCGGCAGGGTCACCAGAGCGATCAGCGTCATCACCGGGCTGATGGTCAGCATCATCACCAAAATTCCGACAATGGTAACCACAGAGGTAATCAGCTGGGTCAAGCTTTGCTGCAGGGTCGTACTAATGGTATCGATATCGTTGGTGACACGGCTCAGGATTTCGCCATGCTTCCGTGCGTCATAATAGCTTAACGGCAGCCGCGTAAGCTTATCCTTCACCTTCTGGCGCAGATCATACATGGCCTTCTGGGCAACGTCCGCCATAATGAATTGGGTAATATATGTGAAAAAGGCGCTTAACAGATACAGCCCGATGAGAATTAAGCAGATCCGGGCGATATAATCGAAATCAATGACCGCTCCGGGCACCTTGGCCACAAACTTGGCCATTACACCCTCAAACAGCTTGGTTGTAGCCTTCCCCATAATCTTCGGGCTGACGATGGAGAATACGGTGGACAGAATAGCCACCAGGAAAATAGCAAGCAGCTTGCCCCGGTACGGGGACATATATTGCACCAGGCGCTTGAAGGTGCCCTTGGCGTCCTTGGCCTTTTCTACCGGACGTCCGAAGCCGCCGGGCCCGCCTGGTCCTCCGCCCGGTCCGCCGTGGCCCCGTTTAGGTTGGTTCTTTTCACGCTCACTCATGCGATCTCCTCCTCGGAAAGCTGGGACGCCACAATTTCGCGGTAAACGCCGCAGGTGTTAAGCAGCTCCCTGTGGGTGCCCATACCCGCAATGCGGCCCTCCTCCAGCACAATGATCCGGTCCGCATCGACGACCGTGCTGACCCGTTGGGCCACAATCAGAACAGTGGCGTCCCCGGTTTCATTGCGCAGAGCGGCCCGCAGACGGGCGTCCGTCTTGTAATCCAAGGCTGAGAAGCTGTCGTCGAAGATATAGATTTCCGGCTTCCGGACCAGAGCCCGGGCGATGGAGAGACGCTGCTTTTGTCCGCCGGACAGGTTGCTGCCCCCTTGGGAAATCGGAGAGTCGAAGCCCTGCTCCATCTCCTGGATGAAATCCAGCGCTTGTGCAGTGGAAGCCGCATGGCGGATATCCTCGTCAGTGGCGTCCTCCTTGCCGAAGCGGATATTCTCCGCAGCCGTACCGGTGAACAGCACTGCCTTCTGGGGCACAAAGCCGATCTTCTGCCGCAGGGTTTCCTGGGTCATATCCCGGACATCCACGCCGTCTACCAGCACCCGACCATTCTCCACATCATAGAAGCGCGGAATCAGCTGGATGAGGGTGGATTTGCCCGAACCTGTTCCGCCGATAATGGCCGTCACCTCACCAGGCTCCGCCTTAAAGCTGATATTGGCCAGCACCGGCTGCTCTGCTCCCGGATAGCGGAAGGATACATCCGTGAACTCCACATAGCCTTTTTGGCCCTTGGCGGTTTTGGGGGAGGCGGGATCGTCGAATTCCGGCTCCATGGCAAGCACTTCATTAATACGCACGGCAGATGCCTGAGCCCGCGGGATCATGACGAACATGAAGGAAGCCATGAGGAAGGAAAACATGATTTGGAACACATATTGGACAAACGCCATCATATCGCCGACCTGCATCTCACCGATATCAATCCGTTTAGCGGCGAACCAGGTGACGGCAATGACGGTAAACTGCATGATCAGCATCATGGCCGGCATGAAAAACGCCATCAGCTTATTGACCCGGATGCCGGTATCCGTCAGCTCCCAGTTGGCCGAGGTGAAGCGCTCCGTTTCATGCTCATCCCGGTTGAAGGCGCGGACAACGCGGATACCCACCAGGAATTCACGCAGCACCAGGTTCAGCTTGTCGATGCGCTTTTGCATAATTTTGAAATAAGGCATACCCTTAGAGGCAATAAACCAGATGGTCAGACCCATTACCGGCAGCGAAATCGCCAAAATCCAGGTCAGCACATGATCCCGGTTATAGGCCATAATCAGCCCGCCGATACCCATGATGGGAGCGGAAATCATCATTCGCAGCATCATAATCAGCACCTGCTGCATCTGCTGTACATCATTGGTGGTCCGGGTAATCAGGGAGGCGGTGCCTACGGAGTCAAATTCACGCAGGGTGAACTTGCCTACGTGATGGAATACCTTGCCCCGCAGGTCGCGGCCGTAGCCGATGCCAATTACCGAGGAGAGGTACATGGCAATCACCGAGCAGACGGTGCCGCCCAAGGCAATCAGCAGCATCCAGCCTCCGGTTTTCCAGATATAAGCCGTATCCTTTTGTACAATGCCCTTGTCCACTATGTCCGACATCAAGGTCGGCAAGTATAAATCGGACAGGGACTGGAGGAACAGAAGCACAACAGCGGCCACCAGCAGCCAGCTGTACGGCTTCAAATAACGGAAGAGCTTCAGCACAGTCTCATCATCTCCAATTATCCTGTAATCGCGTCGTCCAGCGCCGCAGTGCTGAACGGTCTATTTAGCTTCAAACATGCTGTTTTTACTCACAATCTAAGGGCTTGCCGCCAGCCTCATCCTCGCCATGCTGCAGGAGACGGTCGCGCACAAGGGTCAATCCCTCCTTCATTTTCTCCTTGTCCTCGGGGGTCAATGCACCGAAATACTTTTGCTCCATATTGGCAAAAGCCGTTCTGACCTGGGAACAGAGCTCCTTGCCCTCTTCGGTCAAGAAAACCCGGGATACTCTGAGGTCCATAGGGTCAGGACGGCGGGTGATAAAGCCGCT
>JAQSYT010000367.1 GCA_029256065.1 Paenibacillaceae bacterium | reverse complement strand
CTAATTCTCTCCATTTTTTTTGCGCTTCATCATAGAAGAATACTGCCGCCTTCTGCCCCTTCTTTATTTGGGCAGGATCGAAGGAAAGGGTCAGCGTAATCTCCTTTTCGAAGTCCCCTTGGAAATTCTTCACAGCCTCGAACACCGGGCTCGCCGGCGCAGCCTTGCCTGCAAGCAGCTTTTGTGTGTCTGTCAGCCTGCTGATGGTAAGCTGGAATTCCTTTTGGGAAGCGCCGGCAGGAATCCGGAGCTTAATCTCGTCCCCTAAGCCGATTTCGCTGTCCTTATCTGCCTGAACCGTAAATTGTTTAATATTTACCGGAACAGCTTTCTCGCCTGTTGTTGACGGGGAGCTGTCACCGGATGAAGATGAATCACCGTCAGACGAACCTCCTCCGGAAGAACCGCCGGAATTCTTAACCGTCCATTGTGCATACAGGGTCAGATCCGCTCCACTCATTGTGAATACATGGCCATCCTTGTAGCTGACTCCACTGCCATCCGCTTGTGTATTCCAGCCGGCGAAGAGATAACCCGGCTTCTCCAGATTGCCGGTGTTTCCATAGACTGATACCGTGACACCCTGCTCATAGCTGCCCCCATCTACCGGAGCAAGGCCGCTTGCGGCGCCGTTGCCATGATAGGTCACGCTGTAGGACGGTGCCGCGAATATGGCCGTAATCTCCACCGCCTCGTCCGGCATAGTGAAGGTATTGCCCGTCACGTTCAGGCTAATGGGACTGTCCACCCTCCAGCCCTTGAAGAGCTGGCCAGAGTCTGGCGTAGCGGTTAAGGTAATCACCGTATCCTTGACCGCCGACGATACATTGGCAGCCGCAGTGCCGCGCCCCTCTTTGGCCACTGTAATACGATGGCTGGTCAAAGCAAAGCTGTCTACCACATTGACACTGAGCACAGCCGGGTTCCCTTGATCAAACTGGATGGAGAAGTCCGCCTTATCGCCGCTCTTCAAGCCCAGTCCAGCCATAGCCTCTTGCTTGATGGTCAAGATATCCCCGTTGACCGCATACCCATCCGGTCCCAATGTGCCGTTGTATACGGCATTGGTGACTGTTGCTGCGTATACCACACCGGTTACAGACTTGGCTTCATTCCATATGATACCGGCGTTTACATCCCCGGGAATATAAAGATCATAGGTGGCCTTTTCGGGACTTACATCCGCATCCTTCTTGGAAACGGTAACGGTGAAGTCCTTGGCATAGCTCACACCCATCCCGCTTCCTTCTTCAATTGTGGCAGTGACCACCACTGTTCCCGCTCTTGTGGCGGACAGTACATTCCCATCCAGGACAGCTCTAGTATCTCCGGCATCCTTGATGCTCCAGGTGATGCTTTTGCGGGTTGCCCAATCCGGTGAGACGCTTCCGAGGAGTGTCAGCTCCTGTCCTGCATTGGCGGTCGCCGGTACAGAGGCAATGTCCGACACCGAATGGAATGCAGCATCATAAAGATTGCGCAGCTCAATTTTAAACCGTTGGTGGTCCTTTCCCTCGTCATCGGCCAACCGGAAAACAGCGTTGTTTCCTATGGCCGCCTCATTGACCGTAATCACCTTGCCGTTGCTTTTGTTGATGATTTTGTAATAATCGCCGTCCTTCTCCAGGCGCCACTGCTCCGTATCCGTGGGGATGGGAGCCGTTTCAACCGACTCATTGAGAATCAGCTCCTGGATAGCAGAACCCGGCTTAATATCGAGGAAGCGTGCACCGCGCATAATCAGGATCCGGTAATAGCCTGTTCCTAGATCCACGAACCGGACCAATTGACTATTGCTATCGCCATTGGAAAATTGGATAACGGCTGCTCCCTGATTGTACTTTTCGCCTGCCACACTCAGCGCCTTGCCGCTATGCTTGGGCTGGATCTTCACCATCATCTCGGGGGTAAGCTCCTTGGCCTTCGTGCTCATAAATCCGCCGCTGAATTTATCCAGGGTCAGACTGTCTATATTGAGCTGCCCGGTATCCCCATCCTCACGGCGGAATTCAATGCTATTCTTGCCAGCCGTCAGTTTGACCGTCTCGGTGGCGTCCGTCCAAGTATCCCAATTGGCTGTCGGAGGCAAGGAAACCTGGTTGACCCCTTGACCATTCACGTACATGCTCATGGTCCGATTAGTCGACTGTACACCCGAATAGCGCAAGGTTGACGTATAGTCCGCCGTATAGGGGACATTCACTTCAAAACGGACAGAGTCCCCTTTTTTCTGGAATAAGCCCACATAACCGTTGCCTTCAAACCACAGCCGGTCTCTTCCGATACCAGGTGTGCCAGAGAGGGCTGCTGCTTCCGCCTGATACTTCCAGGGGGTGCGTTTATTCAAATGGATATTGTCGATACAAATAACACCTGAATCTTGCTCTGCATTCTTATAGGTGATGCTGTTCTTCCCTTCATTCAGAGGGATGGTTACTGTATGCTCCTTCCACGCCCCGGCTCCTCCAGAATAGGGAAGGACCACATCCTGTAGAGGCGTGCCATTCACCGCCAGTGACAATGTTTTGCCGCCCTGCCCAGTGGCATATCTCAGCTTGAGATCATAAGAGGCAGCATATTCCGTATTCACAGAGAATTCTACGGACGAGCCTGCTTGGGACAAGCCGCTCACATAACCGGTTCCCGTATTCCCGTCCTGGGCCTGAACGATCCCGGCATCCGCTCCTCCTGCCGTTTTGGCGGATTCCGCCTCATAGGTCCAGGTCGCCGCTTCGGTAACGGTGATATAATCCAGATTGACATTCGCTGAATCGCCGCTGTCCATTTTATAGGTGATGACATTGCTTCCCTCTTCCAGAAATACATTGTCATATCTGTCGGCCCACTTGTCCCATTCCTTCAGGCCGAAGAAATCCGCTTGTTTGATTTTGGTGCCATTCACATACATGGTCACGGCTCCATCATCCTCCGTTCCCGCACCATAAGCCAGCTTGACCGAATAGCTGCCCGTGTGGGGTGCGTTTACGGTAAAGCTGACTGCCGCGTTCGGGTCCGTGAATCCCCTGACATAGCCTGAACCGCTATATCCCGGATGATCTTGAGCAATCCCCGTTCCGCCTGACAGGACTGCGCTCTCCGCTTCATACAAGACGCTTTTCTTGGCAATGACCGCGTCCAGCCCCAACGCGCTTTTGCCTGAAAGACGTATGGTGTTGCTGCCGCTATTCAGCCGGATGCTGTGAACGGTTTTTAAGTCGAAGTTAAGCTTATTCTCCCGTCCGGCATTGGACGCGAATACCAGCTCGGCAGGAGCCTCCTGATTCACACCCAGCGTCATGCTGATCGGTTCTGGCGTATTGTTGTTGTAGCGGAAGTCCAGGGAATACATCCCGCCTTCATTCGTGTTGACAGTAAACTCTACATAATCACTGTTTTGACCATTGCTGAACCGGGCATACCGGCCGGCTGAGGCATAGATGCTGTTCATGCTTGCTCTTGCAGCCCCGGATAATTGCGCGTCCTCCGCTTCAAAAATTTCGCTCTTTTCCTCTCCGGAGGGACGGCTAAGCACGGTGCCCGGGTTGGACGGGATGCCCAGATTGATGAAGTCATTATCATCCCAATTGATCCGCTGGGCGCGAACCTCTCTATTCTTGCCCCCTTGACTATGGGTCGGAATGCCATGGTATGTAATCCAGTCCTCTGTGCCGTCTTCAGATTTCAGGAATAACGGCGAGCCTGTTGAATAGGAACCGTTTTCATCTGAACGTTTCATGATCGGCTCGGGATGTTTAATCCATGCCGCTTCATTCTCCACATTTTGGTCCAGATTGGCCCAGGACAGGCCAACAGCATAGTTATCATGGGTGTAGCTGCTGGCGGAATAGGCAAAATAAACTTTCCCGTTCCGCTCCACCACGGCCGCGCCTTCATTAACATTATCCACATACTTCTCCCAGTCATAGGTCGGTCGGGCCAATGTGGTCTCTTCACCTTCCAATGTCCACGGGTTTTTCATCTTCACAATGGTGGGACATTCATCAAATCTTGTGTTTCCTGTTTTGGGATCGAGATAATAGAAATATTTGGTGTAGCTCATGTATCGCTGTCCATTGATGTTGACAAAGCCAAGAGGCAGTCCATAGCTTTGCGTATTCAGCAACCCCTCTTGGGGGGTAAGTCCGTCTCCGTTATCGTAGGATCCCTTCAGCTCCCAGGTTCCTTCGAATGGATCGGGCGAGCTGTTCTCCAGCACATAGGAGCTGGGATGGCCGTAAGCAAAACGTCCCGCTTCATCACTAACCTTCGGACCGGAAGCGAAATAGATATACCATTTGCCATCGATCCTATGCGCATCGGGTCCCCATATAAACTCCAGGTTTTCAGGCAGCTTCCATACCTCTTTGCTCTTCGCGGTGGATACGCCAAGGATGGTTTCATGCCGTTTCAATACAACATTGCCATCCCCTGCCGCCGAATAATAATACCCGTCATCCTGCCGTTCAATGGTGGGGTCGGCTCCTTTCATCAGCGGGTTTTGAAAATGCGATGATACATCTGCATGGGCGACATTGGTCAGCATCATAACAAGCAGCATCGCCAGGGACACAGCCAATAAACCGGTTCTTTTCATTACAGCCATTTCCTCCTCTAAGGAATTTGAATGCAGTGCTTTTCGGTAAACAGGACATCTCCACCCCTCCAGTAAACCGCTTACATTTTGCCGGTTATTTGGCGTTGCGGATGCATACAGTGTACTGTGTTCCTTCCTTCCAGTCCTTAAGGATTTCAAGATTTTTCTGTACAATTTTTGTTATTTGGCTAGGGTGCGTCTGAAAACTTCGAGGGGAGCAGATTTTAGTGAATTTTCGTTCCAGGCAAGGCACTTTTGTGTGAGTTCACCAGAGGGTACGTCAAGCGAAAGTAACGATAGCTCGGGGCGAAAAGGCGGTGAAAGATGCCCTCAAGCGGGTTTTCAGACACGCCCTAAATAAAAAAAACGCAGGGTTTGGACCTTGCGCCGCGAGATCATTTCTATGCTTTTGTGTAGAATTGACAAACCTCATGATTGCCTGTACGGAGGCTCAAATATGCCGTCTTTATTTAATCCATCTATTTATAAGCCCATTTTTTGCCCATTTAGCACCAACAAATGGTACCCTTCATATGATGGATTTGACTGTATCCCTAACCCTTGTATCCGACAACTACCCAGGCAA
>JAQSYT010000366.1 GCA_029256065.1 Paenibacillaceae bacterium | reverse complement strand
TCGCTTTGCCCTTGTCCATTTCCACCCCACATCCGGCTTCAAGGCATAGCCCCAGGGCGCATTGGGCAGGGGGAAAGCCCCGGGAGGCCGCCTCCCCGTATAAGGAAGCCGCTTTTTCATTATCCTGTTGGGTCCCCCAGCCGTTCTCAAAACATACACCCAAATAGTGGACAGAAGGGGTATGCCCTTGGGCGGCAGCCTGTGAAAACCAGTAAAATGCCTTTTCGCTATCCTGTTCAACACCGTCTCGGCCAACGTAATAGGCAAGCGCCAGCTGGTGCTGCGCCTCCGTCCCGCCGCCTTCCGCGCGTCCGGTCAAGGTTTGCAGTTCCTCCTGCTGCTTAGCCTCAGCCGGTTGAATCCGGTTGGCCGCAGGCTTGCTTTGTTCCTTTGCAGGAGGGCTTACCTCCTCCGGCTCCACCGACCCGGATGCCTCAGCCGGCGTCTCCTCCGGCGGTACAGCCTCAAGGAGCCATTTCCCCGCCTTTTCCAGATCCTCCGCAAAAAAACCGGAGCCGTTGCGCCGGTCAAACCTTGCGCCGATTTCAGCCGCCTGTTCATAGAACCAATCGGCCAGCTGCCCAGGGTCATAAAGACCGTTTTCCCGGTATAGCGGGAATTGCTGCGGTAAAGAAAGGCTCACTGTCCCTCCACGCTTCGCCAGCATGGCACAGCAGCACCAGGCTCCTTTGTAAAAGTCATAAACCTTCTTCTGATCCCACATCCCGATGGTCCACTCCAGACGGTTGGCCAACAGCCCGGCAGCCCTGTCAAGATCCGTAAACGCCCAGCACCGGAGCACCGCTCCCATGTAAGATAAATCGCTTTTGTCACGGTCTCCCTTGCGGTATAAGGCATTGGCCCGGGGACGCGCCTCGCCCAGATCCCCCCGGTCCAAGGCATCCTCCAGGTAAGCCAGCCAATGCAAATGCGGGGTATCGGAGCAAAAACGCATCCGTCCCTGCTCCAGGGGTTTGGCGTATTCATCCGCTGCCTTACGGTCGCCCACCAGCAGGTTGATCCGCACAGCGTAGCTGCGTTCGCAGGTGCGGCAATCGGAAAGACCGTCCCGCACCGCTTTCCAGAACTTCTGGAAATAGGCGGAGGTTTTATCCTTATCCACATACTGATAGAACCGGCACATCTGCCACCAATAGGTGCGCAGGCCTATGTGGTAGCGTTTGACCAGAGTATGAAACTGCTCCATCAGCGCCTCCCATTGGGCAACAGAAATCTGGGGCAGGTTCGCAATGGGGTCGATTGCCATTTGCGTAATCATCAGATAAGCCTCCGCACCTGCTTCCTCCGGCAGCGCATCGGGATGCTCCTCGAAAATCGCGCCGAACTGCACCGCCATAGGCATTGCTTTAGGGGGATCATCCCGGAAAGTAGCTTCACAGGCGTATTGATACCGGAACATCAGTCTCCATTCATGATCCTCGGCAAGATCAGCCTGGTGGATAGCATCCAGATATGCCGCCATTTGTGCCGCTCCCTTGGGCAGCTTGCGGATTGACGTCTCCAAAGACTTGCCGTTAAACGTTATATTCCTGCTCATGCTTATTTCTCCTCCCGGTCAATCAGTTTCAGCAATTCCCCGCTCATAATCTGCATCTCCTGCCCATGAAGAGGGTAACCCCCTGCCAGCATGGATTGGATGTACAGAATGCGGGCTACGCTCACCAGAAGCTCCGGGTCCTGCTTGGCACCCAACCTCCGGACAAGCGGGCAGTTCAGGTTCAGGTAGAGAACCGCCACCGGCTTCTGCGCAATCCCGGAAAGCAGAGAGCTCAGGGCATCCGAAAAAACGCCCGAGCTCATATCCTGGGCCTTCTTCACATCCCGCAGAAAACGGACCTCGTCGCTCATGGAGTACAAGGCCGGCAAGTCGGCAGGCAGGAAGCGCCTGACTTCCGCCCGGCAGTCAAATTGGGCCAGCCCTCGGTTGGCAGCCCGTTCCAGAGCAGCGGCAAGACTTCGGTCACCAGGAGCCGGCTCCTCCAATGCTGTGCCCAATCCTTCTTCACTTAACGGGTAAAGCGGCAGCCCACATTGGTTGCGTAGTTTTTCCAGCAGCTCCCGGTCGTGGGTATAACCTGCATTTACCAGAAGCCTGCCCTGCGCCATAAAAATAGGCTTAAGCTGGCGGAATTTCTCCAACGAGGCCGCATAATCCGCTCCGGCGGATTCTTTGAGGACGGCTCCGGACATCCTGCCTTCACTGGTTTCGAAGGGAAGGTAATCAATGAACAGCCCGAACAGCTCGTCATCCCATACCGCCATGGATTTCAGGGCCTGGAAATGCACTTGGACGATCCTCTGCAGCCGTTCTGGGTCTTCTGCCGCCAGTCGGGCCAGATGACGGGAAACCGCCTCTGCAAACTCCCCCCGGGCTTCCTCCAGGGCATCATCCTCATAGAAATCCTCCCTCGAAGCGGTTGGCCGCAGACCTTTAGTATTCAGGAAGCACCTCAGAAAAAATGCCCAGGAAGGAAGCAGCCTGTCTCCACGTTCCGTCAGCAGCATCTGCTTCAGATAGATGCGCTGGCCGTTCTTGACCGTGGATGCCGTCTCGTAGGGAAGTATATAGGCTACACCTTCCAGGTGGGCGGTGCGGACCGGTATGGCTTCCAGAAACTCCTCCTCAAACAGCCGCTCGCCAAAGGATAGAAGCTGGCCGCGGCTGAGCTGGGTCACATCCTCGGGAATCTGGTTCAGCCGGTCCCGCTCTCCCTTGAAGTACACAGGAACCGGCAAGGCAAGACCGTAATAACGCACCAGCTCCTCTACACGCTCATAGGTAAAATAGTCCTCTGCGCCTTGTTTCGCCTGCAGCGTGACCGTTGTCCCCACAGGGACGCTTTCCTCCAGCGGTTCAAGCGTATAGGTGCCATCAGGATAACCCCTCCATACATGTGCCGGCCCGCCGTAAACGGAGCAAGTATGCACAGTAATTGAGTCCGATACCATAAAACAGGACAGCAGGCCGATACCGAAGCGGCCAATGTAGTCCTCGGGAATAACGCCGTTCACCAGCTCCGTTTTGGAGGATTGTCCGATTACAGCCAAAAACTGATGGATGCCTTCCTCTGTAAGTCCTGCGCCGTTGTCGGTAAATTCAAGCTGCCGTCCCTCTTCCAATGCAAGGGTAATCTCCCCGCCGTTCCATGAAGCAAGGTCCTGATCGTCAGCCAAATGCAAACGTTCCGGCAAGGAAAACGGAACCACGTTCCAGACCGGCTGCTCCTTCCGGCGCATGGTGATGGCGTCCACGCCGTTTTGCAGCAGCTCGCGCAGAAACACATCGGGGCTTTTGTAGAGATGGTTGGAGAGCACATCCAGCATCCCGCCCAAATTGACTTGAAAATGATAGGGTTCTCTCATAATCCTCCTCCTGTGAATATGGATGCTTGTTCCATTTCATGCCTTTCATACAAATGACTAACCTAAATTATGGAATATACTACATATCGATACCTATCGACATTTTCCTGCATAATCATTAGGGCGTGTCTGAAAACCTCCGATTATATTCTGTCAGGATTTTGCTACAAAAAAGAAGGGATTTTCCAGCCGATGTGGAATACAATGCAGTAGGAAGTCATGATCAGGAGGGATTCCCATGCCGATTCTTGTTCACCAGCATGACAACAGCCGTTTCTCCATTCAAACCCCAGAGGAGCTTACAACGGTGTTGGCAGAATTTCTGAAAGCGCAGAATGAAGTGAAGATTACGGCAGCTGCCACACGGGCGTTGGCCCCCAGCGGTGCGGCCAAAAGTGCAGGTGTAGCAATACCCGAGTATTGCGGCTATATCGAGGGCCATCTTGAAAGCGCTGCCCTGCAGGTTAGCGGGCTTGTGGAACAACTGGCCGAACAATTCGGGCTGACGATTGAAAGCGGTTCCGAAAATGTCACCTCCTGGACCTTGTACTCCCGCGAGGAAGCCGATTACAACGAACATTTCGGCATTTAGCTCGCATCTGCACAGCTATCCTTGTGAAAAAAAGTTCAAACAAAAAAACCAGCCTCTAAGGAATATACCTCCTTATGGCTGGTTCTTTTTCATTTACGGGAAGGCGGCAATCGGCATCTTCATTGCCGGATAAGCTGCCTTATTGCCCACCAACGGGCGCTTTGCTCGGACTGTTGGGGTTGGTGTTAACACTGCCTTCTCCCTGCACTCTAGCGCCTTGTGAAGGCGACGGGCTGGGGGAGGAGGATGGTTCATTGCTGCTTCCCTGCGGCTCCTTGCTTCCCTCCGGCGATGGTTTGGCCGATCCTGAAGAGGAAGTCGAGGGTGTAGGTGACGGAGACACTGAGCCGCTGGGGCCAGGAGTCCGGTTCGGGCTGCCGCTGGGGCGGATGCTCCCCCCCGGACTCTGGCTGCCTCCCGGAGAGACAGACGGTGACGGGCTTACTGCCGTATCTGCGGGAATCTGCACCGCAACCACATTGGACTTCTCCCCGGCCTGGTTGGACTGGGTATTGTACGGCACGACATAATACTCGTACGACTCTCCAGCTTTAATGGT
Organism: Paenibacillaceae bacterium; assembly: GCA_029256065.1. GTDB lineage: Bacteria > Bacillota > Bacilli > Paenibacillales > NBRC-103111 > Paenibacillus_AR. The sequence continues at coordinate 651 of JAQSYT010000366.1, read as the reverse complement.
AATGTCCACGAACTTGAAGGTTCCCTTCAGCTGTTCGGAAATTTGCCGGAATTCCTGCTCCTTGGATTCCTTGCGGAAGATCTGGTAAGCGCCGATGCTGTTGTCAGCATCTCCCGTCCAGGTCAGCTCTACCTTAGGCAGCGCATCCTTCACGTATTCCGCCTTAAGAGTGTCTACGCTCTTAGGCGGTTCTGTCAGACTCGGCACATCCGAGGGCTTCACGAAGTCCTTGGCTGCCACATTGGTCAGCGCTTTGTTCATAACTTCTTTGAACAAGGCAGCCGGGAAGGAGCCGCTGGCCGGAAGCACATAATGCTTGGCATCTGTTTTGTCGAAGCCCATCCATACTGCCGCGGTCCACTCCGCAGAATAGCCGACGAACCAGACATCCCGGTTGTTCTTCTCCAGCCCCTTCAGGTCCAGCTGTGTGGTGCCTGTTTTGCCTGCAACCGGACGGTTCAGCTTGGCGGCAGTACCGGTACCGCTGCTGACCACGCCCTTAAGCATCTCGGTCATATAATACGCGGTTTTGGGAGACATGACCTTGGTCTTCTCCTGCTTGACGGAGGCGACTGTGCTGCCTTCGCTGTCCACAATCTTGCGGATGGAATAGGCTGTATTCATCATCCCGTTGTTGGGGAAGGCGCTATA
>JAQSYT010000365.1 GCA_029256065.1 Paenibacillaceae bacterium | reverse complement strand
AATAGGGTGCTGCGTATAAGGTTAAATAGATAATACCGGGATATCCGGTAAGGTCCGCATTCGAGTCAGACTAAGGGGGATCCGGCAATGGCCAAAACTGTTGGAATCGGCAAAATCAAAAGGTTCATCACCGCTGTTCCCAGAGTGTGGAGGCTGCTGTCCTCCTCCAGGGTTCCGCTAAAGGAGAAGCTATTGTTTGTAATCCCCGCGGCCGTCTACTGGGTGATGCCGGATGTGCTGCCGCTTATTCCGTTGGATGATATTGCTGTCACCCTTCTGTTGGCCGGCTGGTTCGCAACGCGGATGGAGAAGAAGTATGGGGAGGATGCCCCGGTTTTGAAAAAATAAAACTATTTCACTCCAAGCCGCAGCCGGTATCCCAGCAGTACCATGCGGCTTTCACCGTTAAACGCCGTCTCTGTCAGAGCCTGGAATTGACCCAGTTCATCACGGAGCTCGGCAGCTGCCCCAAGCTTGATGACGGACTGGACTCCGCCTTGGCTCATAGCCAGACCGAGAATCCGATTAGCATCGCACAGCTCTTCATTATGGAACACGATCTCCTTCACAAAGCGGAAAACTCCGCTTTTTTTCATTCTAGCCAGATGCTCCGACTTGTCCAACTGCTTCACGGCTTCCTCAGAGGGAACCAGGCGGGTGAGGATTTCCGCTGCTTTGGCAATGAGCTTGTTATAAGCCTGCTCCGCTTCCCATCCGATGCATGGCGGCCAATCGCAATCATAAGCGCCAAATACCCCTCCGTCTGCCAGCACACGCCCGAATTCCTGCAGCGTGCTGACCGGCTCCATCCAATGAAAGGACTGGGAGCAGGTGATGATATCTGCCTCGCCGTCCGCCAAACCCAGATCATTGCTGTATCCGGGGCGGAAGGAAATAGCGCCGGTTCCCGCCGCCTGCAGCTTCGCCTCCGCTTTCATCCGCATATCCGGATTCGGCTCCACCCCGATAATTCTTTGGGCAATGCCGCTCCAAATAAATGTGGACAAGCCTGTGCCGCAGCCTACATCCACCACCAGTTCGGGTTCTTTTCCCCGATAGAGGGCCAATAGCTCTGTTACCCTCTTGGGTGCGGCAGGCCGGTTGGCATCATACAGCTCCTGAAAGCCCAAAAACCGGTCCACATGGCTTTGATGATTGATCTTATCCTTCATAAAAAAAGTAATCCCTCCATTCCTGATATCGTCTCGTACTTGAACAGTTCGAGAATACCAAGAATGGGGGATTACGGCAAGAACCAACTCTTATGTGGGCGGCGGTATCGTCCTTATCCCTCGGGTCCCAGCAATCCGCTGGCAGCCACATCGGCCTTGGGATAGGACAGCTTCATCTCCCGGAAGGTCTCCACAATGATGCGCTGCACCAGAACATCCCGGAACCAGCGGTGGTTGGCCGGCACAATGTACCACGGGCATTCAGCGGTAGCCGTTTCCTTGAATACATCCTCATAAGCCTCCGCATATTGGTCCCAGTACCGGCGTTCCTGAAGATCGCTAGGGTCAAATTTCCAAAGCTTCTCCGGATTCTCCATCCGCTCCTGGATTTTTTTCAATTGAAATTCTTTGGAGATATGGAGGAAAATCTTGATAATCCGGGTGCCGCTGTCTGTCAGCAGCCTCTCGAAATGCCGGATATGGGCCAGCCGCCGCTCTGCCTCCTTATTCTGAATCATGCCATGGACCCGGGTGATCAGTACATCCTCATAATAAGAACGGTTAAAAGCAGCTATATAGCCCTTGGGCGGGGTTTCCTTATGGCAGCGCCAGAGAAAGTCGTGATTCAATTCCTCGCCCACCGGTTTTTTGAAGCTGATCGCACGGAAGCCCTGGGGATTCAGGCCGGACAGTACCTTTTTGACCACACCGTCCTTGCCGCTGCAGTCCATACCCTGGAAAATAATTAGGACGCTTCCGGCTTTGCTGGCGAACAGCTTTTCCTGCTCCTCCAGCAGCTCTTCCTTTAACCGGTTAAATTCCTGCATTGCCGCTTCTTTGTTTTTCATACCGGCAGTATCATCGGGATCAAAGGCGGATAGAGTTGGTTTTCTTGGTTCCTCCAACCGGTAACGGTCAAGCATGCGAATCACTCTCCTTAATGGGCGGAATTATTGGACAATAGGTGGATATTACCCTATTTTACACCCTTTTAACCCACCTTTGCGCCAATGCGGTCAGATGAAAGGGGGAAGGCGGCGGTTTAACGGAACTCAGCGACTCTTACAGAGCAGATTTGGTGGAGATTCCGATTGCGTTAAAAAAAAAAGGCTGCCCCCAGGAGCAGCCTCTTACTTGTCAAGCCGTTATTCCACCACAAAGCTCTGCAGGAGACCGAACAGCTCCTTGGACAGCCCGTGGATATCCTCCGCTTGCCCGGCAACATGGCGGATTGCGGCATCCTGCTGCAAAGACGTGGAGTTAACCTCCTGGACGCCTGCCGCTGTTTCCTGGGCTACTGCTGCGACCTGCTGGAAGGATTCCACCAGCTCCCGGCATTTCACCCGGATGGTGTCTACCTTCCCGTTGACCTGCCCGATCCGGGAGGAGACCTCCGCGGTGGAGCCTGCAATAGCTGTAAAGGAGCCAAGGCAATTGGCTACCTGGTTGTTTTGCTTCAGGACCATTTGCTGGCTTGTGGAAAGCTTGTCCCCCAAGGCTGCAATTTCCCCGCTTAAGCCTCCGATAATCCGTTCTATGTTCTTGGACTGCTCACCGGTATGTAAGGACAGGACCCGGACCTCCTCGGCAATAACAGAAAAGCCCTTGCCGTACACTCCTGCCCGTGCTGCTTCAATGGCGGCATTCAATGAGAGAATGTTGGTCTGGGAGGCAATCTCCCCGATGGTCCCAACAATAGCTCCGATCTTCGAGGAATGCTCGGAGAGACCCGACATGGACTGCTGCACCTGCAGGAGCAGCTCCTCAGTTTGCATAGAGGCCTTTTGCAATGCTTCAACGGAGGTTTGCCCGTCCTTGGTATTCTGCTCCGAGGTTTTGCCGCTTTGGCTCATCATCCGGGCATACTCCCAGATATCGCCGATTTCCCGCTCCAGCTGGTCGAGAATTCCCGAACTGCTCTCCGCCTGCTGGGCCTGTTGGCCGGCACCCTTGGAAATTTCCTGAATAGCGGTGATAATATGAGAGTTTGCCGCGGCGGTATCCTTGGAATAGAGCTGGAATTTCTCAGAGTACTTGTCCAGGGAGGTAGCGGCCGCTTTGGTTTCCACTACCATGTCACGGACTTTATCCACCATCGTGTCAAAGGCCCGGCTCAGCTGCCCCAGCTCATCCTTGGAGGCTGAATTGATCTTGTGGGAGAGATTGCCCTCTGCGATGATGGAAACCGCATTCTGGAGCCTGCGAATGCTTCGCCCGAAATAGAGAATAATAACTACAGCTATGACCGCACCTAAGGCAATTGCCAGCAGGGAGTAGAGCCACATGGATGCTGCGCTTTGATCCAGTGTTTCCCGGGAGATGTCCATAGCCGCTTCGGCGTCCTGGCTGAAGGCGGTGTAGAAATGATCTGTCAGCGTAAATATTTTATCCCGCTGCTTCTGCGTTTCCTCATAGAGATATTGGGTGTTCATCTGTTTTTCCACATCTCTCAGGTTCGGGTCTGTAATGATGGTCACTGCCTGATCAAACATATTGAGATAATCTGTGGTCGCCATCACCAGCTGGCTTCTCCACTTCATCTGCTCCTCGGTGGAGGCAGTGTCTCCCAATTGCTTGGATTGCTCCAGGAAGACAGGGCGGGCTTCTTTGTATTTGTCGATAAAGGCCTGCGTGCGGGAAATCATCAGTCCGGAAGCAATGTCCTTAATATCCTGGGCCGCACCCTTCAGTTCAAGAGCCTGCATCTGCAGCCGAACCTTGCTGTCCTGGGTCTCCATGTTGGCGCGGATCCGTCCGATTTGCCCGCTATTGATAACCGCCGCCACCACAAAAACGGCAATAATGGCGGCAAAGCCTATCCCCAAGCGCAGCTTGAGGGTTAGCCTCAATCCGGGTAATCTCCCCGCAAAGCGGGGGTTTTGACGAAAAAGCATGTGTATGCACCCTCCAACGTTCGAATGAATTACGCTTCAACTATATAGGCGATTTATAAACGCAGCGTCACGGAAATGTAAGGCAATTGTAAAGTCATAAAATTGTCGAATACGCGGGAAAAACTCGGCTTTTGTTATTTTGGAGGAAGAAAATCTTTTACACTCCGTTTACGAATCTAGTGTTTAAGGTTAACAAAACGCTGTTACCATGGGTTACAGAAAGAAAAACACTAAGGAGGACAAAGAGAACATGTCTAAGAAATGGTTGGTACTGATTCTTTCAGCAATGATGATGGTGGGGGTTTTAGCGGGTTGCGGCGGTAAAGAAGAGAATTCGGCTGCAAGTGATAGTCCGAAAGCCAGCACCGCAGCAAGTGCAGCACCGAGCACAGCAGCTTCTGCTGCAGCAACAAAGGCACCTGCAGCAACTGTTGAAGGCACTGTAACAGCTTCCGGCTCCAGCGCACTGCTGCCCTTGGTAAAAGCAGCTGCTGAAGACTTCATGGCTAAGAACCCGAAGGCAACCGTTAACGTAACTGGCGGCGGTTCCGGTACTGGTCTGAAGAACGTAGCTGACGGCACCTCCAACATTGGTAACTCCGACGTGGCTGCCGGCGACGAGTACAAGGACAAGGGTCTGGTTGACCACATTGTAGCCGTAGCGCCTTTCGCAATTATCGTAAACAATGATGTAACTGTAGATAACCTGACTAAGCAACAGGCTGCTGATATTTTCTCCGGCAAGATCGAAAACTGGAAGGATGTTGGCGGCAAGGATCAAAAAATCACCGTGATCCACCGTCCGGATTCCTCCGGCTCCCGTAAGCTGGTTCAACAAATCGTTCTGGGCACCGCCCAATTCACCAAGGACGGCATCACTCAAGCCGAGTCCGGCGCCATGAAGACTTCCGTAGCTTCCACCACCGGTTCCATCGGCTATATCGATACTCCTTACATTGACAACACCCTGAAGGCTGTTAAGTTCGATGGCGTATCTTACTCCGCGGACACCATTAAGGGCGGCACCTACCCGCTGTTCGGCATTGAGCACATGTACACCAAGGGTGAGCCTACCGGCGCAACCAAGGCATTCCTGGATTACATCCTGGGCGACGAGTACCAAAAAGCC
>JAQSYT010000364.1 GCA_029256065.1 Paenibacillaceae bacterium | reverse complement strand
GCCCGGTCAATAGGGGTATGCCCTTCCGGGAACACAGAGCCGTCCGGACTTTGGATATTCAGCAGCGAAATGTGGCGCAGCGCCTCCTTCTCCTCCCCGGGCTCAAAGCCGAATATCTTGGCTCCTGCAGGGTTAATGAAGGTCATATTCCCGTTGGCGTCCAGACCGGCTATCCCCTCCGACACTGCATTCAGCAGCAGCATCCGCTCGTCATTCAGCTTTTCGATCTGCTCCACATATCTCTTCTGCTCCGTGATATCATTCGCAATACCGTAGACTCCAGCCACTCTGTCATCCACAATAATGGGCAGCAGCGTAAGGCTCAGATCGATCCAGCTGCCGTTTTTATGCAGAATGGCACATTCCGTAGTGCAAGCCTTGCCTTCCCTTACCTGGATAAATTGCTTTTTGATCCGGTTGATCTCCCGGGAATGAATAATCTTGAGAAAGGAATGGTCTTGGATGTCGCTGACGGTCCACCCGGTCAGTGACTCCCCGTTGGGGTTGGCAGCCAGCATCCGGCCCGAGAGATCCATCTGGAATACGCAGAAGGGGTTGTATTCGAACAGCGATCTGTAGCGCTGCTCGCTTTCCCGCAGCAGCCGCTCCATCTCCACCTTGCCGGTAATATCCTGGACGTAGCCGACGCAGCGGTGTGGTTTGCCGTCAGATTGCCAGGTAATATCCCAATGGGCGTGGATTACCCGCATCTCTTGCGGCGTCAGGAAGATGCGGTAGGTGATTTCCCTGGAGATACCCGTAGCCGCGGTTTCACGCAAGCACTCCCGGAGTCGTTCCCGATCCTCCCGATGGATGATATCGAATAAATTGCCCAGCCGTTCATCTTCCTCCCGCCCCACGGCATAGCCGAAAATCCTGCGGGCTTCCTCGGAAAAATACAGCTTCCCCTCCGCAATATGCCAATCCCAGGAGCCGATATGGGCAATACGCTGGGCCTCGGCCAGTATATTCTCCACCTTTTTGCGGTCTGTGATATTCCGGCCCATCCCCAGCATAAGCTCCATGTTGCCCCGTTCATCGAACATGTGCTGGAAGGATATTTCGAACCAGAGATAATTGCCCTTCTTATGGCGGAGACGGCGCTGCTTCACATCCCCGCCGGCATAGAATTGCTCCGGGGTTACATTCCTATATTCATCCGGATGGTAAAATTCGAACCGGCTCTTGCCGACCATCTCCTCCTGTTCATAACCCAACAGCTCCCTGCAGGAGGGTGATATGTATGTCAGGATTCCGTCTGGTGTGGTAAAGGAAATCAGATCATGCTTGCTGTTATTCATCAATTGAGCCAGCGCTTCATTGTTCTGGTTATGCTTCCGCGCTTCCTTCTCCCGGGTCACATCCTTCATCAAGAACACAACCCCGACTTCGCTCCCTTCCTTGGCTATTGAGGAAATTGCCCGCAACTGAACCCATACGCTATGACCATCTTTATGTAAAAACTGCAGCTCGCCCAAATCCTCCTGCCGGAAAGGACAGCTTTCCATTAACGTTAACAACCGGTCCTGCGCGAAGAAAACGCGGTCCTCGGGCGCCAGAATGTCCTCAGCGCGGATACGCTTCATCTCATCGCCGGAATATCCCAGCATCGACAGAACGGATGGATTGGCATCAATCCACATCCCGCTATTCACAGAATACAACGCGATGCCCACCGGGATATGCTCCCATACCGCCTCCAGAACCGGCAACCGATCCTCTGGGGGATAACCCATTGTATCTTCCTCCTTGCGGTTTCACGCCCACCTGCTTGTTTTCCTATTCCTCTATTATAATAATTTGAATATAAAAGAACAGGCGAAAACGGCAAAAAAAGCCCTCTGAGGGGCTTTCTCCAATTGGAACTATGGTTTTTCCGCCCGCTTGGCCGAAGAGCCGCGGACAATCAGCTTCGGAGCCAGCAGCTGCGGCGGGATCGGCTTGGCCGGGTCCCCCATCTTCTCCAGCAGCAAATGGGCAGCTCTGACCCCAATTTCGAAGGTGTCGATATCCAGGCAGGTTAAGGCCGGAGTCGTATACGGTGCAATGGGATAATCATCGAAGGTGACCAGACCGAAGTCACGGGGAACAGCTACGCCTGCTTCATGCAATGCCTTCAGTGCCCCGAAGGCCACCAGATTATTGATGCACACCGCGGCATCGGGAGGCTCCGGCAGAGCCAGCAGGGAACGCATCATGCTGTAGCCGCCGTTTTCATTGCTGGGGCCGGGAAGGCAATATGGAGGCAGGTCCCGCTCTCCTGAACAAACCCGCATATATCCGCGCAGCCGGCTTTGGGCCAGAGGTTCCCCGAAGTCTCCGCCAATAAATCCGATCCGGCTGTAGCCCTGCTCCAGCAGGTGGCGGGCAGCCGTCTCCCCGCCTGTTTCATTGTCGCCGTCGGTCCAGGCAATGGCTCCTTCCGCCATTGGCCTGCCAATCACGGCATAAGGGAATTTCAGCCGCTCCAGCTCGTCCACAAGAGACTGATCCGCTGTCAGGGTATGCAGAATGAGGCCGTCCATCCGGTTGTTATACACAAAACGCCGGAGTAGGTCCATTCTGGTAGAGTTGCCCTGGCTGCGGATATTGGAGATGGCCAGGTCATATTGATGCAGCCCCATAACACTCTCCACCCCGCCGATAATGCTGTAAAAGAACGGGTTCAAAAAATCATCCCTGCGGTCTATGTCAATGACCAGCCCGACCATAAGCGATGCCCGCTTAGCCAGCTGGGTCGCCGCACTGTCAGGGGTGTAGTTCATGTCCTTCATAATCTGCAGAACTTTGCTCCGGGTGGCCTCCGAAATGGTCGGCGAGTTATTCATAACCTTGGAAACGGTGGATTTGGCCACATTGGCGGCTTTGGCGATTTCGTTGATCGTTATCTTCATGAACTGCTCACACTCCGTTTTTGAAGCTGGTGAAAAAGGCAGTACCGTTTTCATTATAAACATATTTCCTGCAAAACGAACAGTCCTTGACGAATCGGCAATATAAATATTTTTACGGAAGAGGATTGTATTGGAAGATGAACTATGCTATTCTGAAAGCGATTTAGGAAACCGGTTTCCTTATCTGAATCAGATTGCGCTTATCACGTTAATGGGGGGAATTCCATGTTCAAAAAAACGGTTAGCGTTTTTCTTTCCGCCGGCTTGGTAATGGTTCCGATTGCAGCCTGCAGCTCAAAGTCCGACACTGCCCCTTCCCCGTCCGCCTCCGGAGCAACCGCAGCATCCACAGCACCTCAAGCCTCTGCTAGTGCCGCCGGGACTGCCGGTACAGAGCTGCAGCCCGAGAAGGGCGCTGTTCTGACCCTGTGGGAAGACAAGGAGGCCAAACAATGGGCAACTGAGGTTGCAGCTGCCTTCAAGGCCAAGTACAACGTTGAAGTAAAGATTGAGGAGGTGCCTGCCCCCGACCAGGCAGGGCGGCTGACTACGGACGGACCGGCGGGAACCGGCGGCGATGTGGTGCTGTTTCCCCAGGATAAGCTGGGGGATGCGGCTTCTGCCGGATTGCTCCTCCCCAATGATGTGTTCGCCAAGGATGTGACGGCGCGCACTCAGAAGAACGCCATTGAGGCCTCCACCTATAAGGGTACTCTGTACGGGTATCCCAAGTCAGTGGAAACCTATGCGTTGTTTTATAATAAGGATCTGATCCCCAATCCGCCGAAAACCTGGGATGAGGTCATTGCCTTCGCCAAAACCTTCAATGACGAAAAAGCCAGGAAATACGCCATCATGTGGGAGGTCAAAACCCTTTATTATGATTATGCCTTTGTTGCCCCGTATGGAGCTTATGTTTTCGGTGCCAAGGGTACGGATTCCTCCGATATCGGCCTGAACAACAGCGGAGCCGTGAAGGGACTGACCTTCATGCAATCCCTGCGGACCATTCTTCCCCCCAAGGTTGCCGATCTGACCTTCGATATTAAGACTCAGCTGTTTGCCGACGGCAAGCTGGCCATGAATATTGACGGTCCCTGGTCCATCGGCAGCTTCAAGGATAAGATTAATCTGGGCGTGGCCCCGCTGCCTGATCTGCCCGAGGGCAAAAAATCGGTTTCCTTCTCCGGGGTCCGTTCCTATTACGTGAACACGTACACCAAATATCCGAAGGCGGCAAGACTGCTGGCCAACTTCCTGACCTCCAAGGAAAACCAGCTGAGCTGCTACCAAAAGACAGGGATTCTGCCGGCCAACCAGGAGGTTGCCAATGATCCGGCTGTCAAGGCCGACGCCCATTCCAGCGCCTTCCTGACGCAGTTCGCCAGCTCGGAGATTATGCCGTCTATTCCGGCCATGGCCAGTGTATGGGCGCCGATGGAAGGAGCCGTCACCTCCATTTGGGATACCAAAGCGGACGTCAAAACTACCTTGGATGCAGCGGTGAAAACCATTAAGGAGCAGATCGCCAGCGGCAAGAAATAAGGCTAAGGGCGTGTTTGCAAACACGGCCTGGCACCGCATCGCGGAGTGCGGAATCATCCAGCTCTGCCATCAGGTGATTCCGCATCTCCTTTCGAAAGGATGACTCGATGTGCCGACGAAGCATTCGCTGCGTGCTGCAGCGTTATCTGTTCTCTTTATGGGTCTTGGACAGTTTTACAACCGCCAGATCGCAAAGGGGCTGCTCTTTCTTCTGCTGGGTATATGCAGTATAACTGCCTTCGGACTTTATTTATTGCCGGGACTGCAGGGGCTTGTCACACTGGGCTCCACCCCGCGCGGACTGATGATGGTGGACGGCATGTATCAGGCTGTGGATGGGGACCATTCCATTTATTTGCTGGTGGAGGGTTTGATTTGCTTCTTGACTGCAGCCGTTATGGCGGCAATGTACGCCCTGAACATCCGGGATGCCCGTCTGAACGGGAAGCTGCGGGATCAGGGCAAAGCCGCCGAAGCCTTCCGCACTACGCTATACCATTTGAATGACCGGCATTTTCCTTATCTGATCTTGTTTTTGCCCGGCGTCGCCATTTTATTCTTAACCATTCTTCCACTGTTGTTCAGCATTCTCGTGGCCTTCACAGATTTTGCCGCTCCTAATTTGCCTCCCGCCCATCTGGTGAATTGGAACGGCCTCAGCACCTTCGGTGATCTGCTGACGCTCCGCACCTGGAGCCGGACCTTCTATGGCGTGTTCGTATGGACCTGCGTGTGGGCGGTGCTTTCTACCATTACGACCTATG
>JAQSYT010000363.1 GCA_029256065.1 Paenibacillaceae bacterium | reverse complement strand
GTCCACTACGGCAAGCGTGCCGTATTCCAGCTTCAGGTCGCGGCGGATTTCATCGAAATCCCGGGTAGAGTTCACCAACACAATGCCGTCCGCGGGCAAGCCGCTCACAACATTAATGGTCTTGTACAGCTCCTCGTGGAAAATAGCGACAACATGGGGCACTTCGATGGGACTATGATCGCGGATTTCCACTTCAGGCTCAGTAAAGCGGATGAAGGTTTTAATCGGCGATCCTTTCTTCTCAGAGCCATACGAGGAGAAATTGGAGCCGTTCAGGCCCATTCCCAGCACACCGGCTTCCGCAAGCATTTTGCCTGCAAGGTTGGCGCCAAGCCCGCCGATGGATTCAAGACGGATTTCAAAAAATCCAAGCTCATTTTTCTTAGGTAAGGTAGACATCTGGTTCCCTCCTATTTATTAATAACAGCCGACAAGACCCGGATGTAAAAGAGCTTAAAAAGAGATCGTCCGTCCGCTGATATTGGTGTGTCTTCGGGCTTCATACAGCTGTTTCATTATTTTCCAGAGCTGTAATACCGCTTACATGGAGTCGTCAACTGCCTCATCCAATGCTGTGAAGGAGCTTGAACAACGGTCAAAACAACATGATTTCGACATAAAGTCTACACAAATCTTCCACATTCCTCTTTTCAATTCCTATTATAAGATCCAATAGTGAATGATTTCACATGAATTTTGACAATCTGTTGAACTGCCCCAAAAACCTGTTATATTGGTGAAAAATATATGGATTTAGAGAACCATTCTCAGTTATAATTGAATACTTTGTGTATTTGGATAATGATTCTCAATGATAACGCATTCATTTCCGTTCATGTTTTTGTAACATTTTAATTTTTCCAGGTTCCGGTATGCTGCCCATTCCGGCGTAACAAAAAAAGAACTCTTACAAGAAGAGTTCTTGGCCGGTCCGTGCCAGGGTTATTCCCTCCGGCAGCAGCACTGGAGTGTGATCCATATCAATGTCGTGGGACATGTGCGTGAACAGCGTTTCCTCAGGTTCCAGTTCCTCCACCAATGCGCAGGCCTCCACCATATCGTAAACCGACCGCGTATGGAAATCCGCTTCTTCTTTATAGAAGCTGGTCCCCAGAATCAACAGCTGCAAATCACGCATGTGCTGCTTCTCAGTCTCGCCCAGCGCAATAGAATCGGGACAATACACCCAGGCCTTCTCATCCCGCTGGAACCGGTAGGCGTAGGAATAGCCGTTCTTTCCATGGTTAACGCGGAATGGGGTCAACGTCCAGCCCAGCACCTCCATGTCCGGCTTCACTGCAGAGAAGACAAGCCTTCCCTCCACCCATGGAAATTGACGTCTAATGATGGTTAAGACCTCTTCAGGTGCATACAATACCGGATGAACATCTGTCCATCTGCATAAATCTGCAAGCTCCGGGAGGCCTCCAATATGGTCAAAATGGGCATGGGTGATCAGCACGTTGCCGATGTTCCGCTTGCCCAGCTTCTCCATCTGTACGCGCCAATCGGGGCCGCAGTCCACCAGCAGTTCCTCCTCCCCTTTCCGCAAAAGAAGGGATGACCGTAATCTTCTGTTCCTCCCAGTGGTGCGCGCCTCTCCGCAAATCCCGCAGCCGCAATATACCCGGGGCACCCCCATGGAATCCCCCGTACCAAAAAAAAGGATAGATGTTTTCTCGCTGTGCATGATGCAACCCCCAAATGATGACAATCATAATAACTGGCCTAAGCTGCAGCAATTCGCCATGAAGGCGTTCGCAGGCTGACGAACAGTTCCGTTTACGCTATAATGAATCGGTAGACCGGAGAGTCAGAGAAACCTGCTAAGGAGTGTTTTCCCATGTATAAGCTGATTGCTGTTGATTTAGATGATACGTTGTTGAATGACCACTTGGATATTTCGGAGGAAACCCGCAATGCCATATATGCCGCGATAGAGCAAGGCTCTGTTTTTACGATTGCTACAGGCAGAATGTTCGCCTCCGCCCGCAAAATCGCGGAAAAGCTGGGCTTGGAGGTGCCGCTGATTACCTATCAGGGCGCACTGGTGAAGCATTCCTCCGACGGCAGCGTCATTTATGAGCGGAATGTGCCGCCGGAGGTGGTCCGTTATGTATTCGAATACGCTGCGGAGCATGGCCTGCATCTTCAGGCCTACCACAACGATACATTGTTGGCCAAGGAAGAAAATGAAAAGCTGATCAGTTATGCGAAGCTGAATAATATCGCCTACGAAATCGAGCCCGACTTCGACCGGCTGGCGGAAAAAGTCGCTCCTAAGCTATTGATGATCGACGAGCCGGAAGTACTGGATCGTGTTCTGGCGGATTTGAAGGCCGCTGTCGGCGACAAGGCCCATATCACCAAGTCCAAACCCCATTTTCTGGAGATCATGCATCCTGAAGGAACCAAGGGCCACGCTCTGACCCGGCTGGCGGAGCATTACGGCATCAAGCAGGAGGAAACCATCGGGATTGGCGACAGCTGGAACGACCATGAGCTGGTGGAGCAGGCCGGACTGGGCGTCGCCATGGAAAACGCGGTGGACTCCTTAAAGCAGGTGGCCGACTATGTGACACTGAGCAACAATGAAGACGGCGTGCGCCACGTAATTGAAAAATTCGTGCTGGGCAATCAGTAACAACTTGCAGTAAACATAGCTACTTGAGTTTTCCGTCCGTTGCGGAATTGAAATACCGGAGCCAATCGATAAAATGGTACATCTTCATAATATAGTCCGCGGCACAGGCTGACGGATCATATAGCCGGACCAGCTCATCGATTGATTTCTCCAAATCCCAGGAAAGCCGGTACAGCTGCCTCAAGAAATCCTCTTCAGTCCTGGGCTTGTACAGGTCGGTTCCGTGGGAAAGCTCCACATTCTCAAGAATGAAGCCTTTATAGTATGGCAGAATATTCACATATGTGCCATGATCGCGGTAGCATAGGCCCGTATATTCATAGGGCAGCCAGAACAGGTGATTTTCCTTGTCCGGGAGCATAACGGTATAAGCAAGGTTTACGTTCAGTGCCACAGGATACGGGGCATTCTGAATATGACCACGCCGTATATGCTCCCAAATATTTTCCAAAAAACTCATATTGCACCTTCCGATCAATGGTATGACTTTCATCCGTTTATAGCATAAGGCGTACATAGCCTAGAATCAAGCGCAAGAGCCAAAAGGATTTAATAATTTTGGGACAAAAGGAGTGATTTTATTTATGAAGGACCATATTTTTGAAACCATTAGCCGCCTCTCGCCCGTTCTGAAGGAAACTTCATTATTCATCGGGCATCATCCGGAGCTGGGCCATGAGGAATTCAAAGCCTCGGAGAAGCTTACTGCACTTCTTGGAGAGCTGGGCTTTGATGTAGAGCGGGGTGTGTTGGACATCCCCACTTCCTTTATTGCCCGGTACACGTCACCCAAGCCTGGTCCGGTAATTGCGTTTATGGCGGAATATGATGCCTTGCCGGATATCGGCCATGCCTGCGGCCACCACCTGATCTGCACCATGAGCATTGCTGCCGCCGCCGGGCTGAAGTCGGTTATTGATGAAGCAGGCGGGGAAATCCGCGTTTATGGAACCCCCGCCGAAGAAACCAAAGGCGCCAAGGTGCCCATGTCCAAGGCCGGATTATTCGATGATGTGGACGCTGCCATGATGGCCCACCCGTATCATACCTATGAGCATTCCGGAACCTCTTTGGCCATGGATGCGGTTCAATTCGAGTATTTTGGCAAGGCCGCCCATGCCGCTGCCAGTCCTTTTGAAGGGATTAACGCCTTGGATGCTGTCCTACAGCTGTTCAACTCCATCAATGCCCTGCGGCAGCAGCTGGAGAGCCATGTGCGCATCCACGGCATTATCACAGAGGGCGGCACCGCAGCCAATATTATACCAGAATATGCCGTCGCCCAGTTTTATGTCCGCTCAGGCAACCGCCCTTATACGGACGAGACCGTCCGCAAGGCCATCCGGTGCGCCGAAGGTGCCGCTCTCCAGACAGGCGCCAAGCTCAAGGTTACCAACTACGAATTCTCTTACGATGAATTGTTGACCAATAAGGAGCTGTCGGATACCTACACCAGCAACCTGGCGGCACTGGGCATCGATCCGGGAGCCATCGAAACCGGCAAGGATCACGGGTCCCTGGACCTGGGCAATGTCTCCCGCCGCTGTCCCGCCATCCATCCATATGTGAAGGTTATTGATGAAAAGCATCTGCTGCATTCAGTGGAATTCCGTGATCTTGCCCTGGAGGACAGAGCATTGGAAGGAATGCTGTTTGGTGCCAAGGTTCTTGCCGCTACCGCTTATGACGTATTGACCGTTCCAGGGCTGGCAGAAAGCATCCGCCGGAGCTTCCAGGATGCCATCAAGAAAGAGGCAAACGGACGGTCTTAATCATTGCGCCGATCCGGTTATAGAGTGTGGGGTCGGTATGATCCCGAAAAAGCTTGTATTGGGGACGGGTATTGGCTTCGATGAGCCAAAGCTTCAGATTTTCGTCGATACCGATATCCAGTCCCAATTCGGCTACCAGAGGGAACCGCTTCTGCAGGGCAGCGGCAATTTGCCGGGAAAGCAGCTCCAGCCGCTTTTCCAGCTCTTGAATTTCTTCCTCCGGCAGCTCCCTGCTTTCCTGCATTGCCTCGGTGAACGTCAGCGAGCTTCCGCCGCGGCAGTGGTTGGTCACGATTTGGTCGCGGACAGCCAGCTTCCCCATCACGCCCATATAGCACCATGTTTTACCTGGCCGCAGAAGCAAGGTCCGGAAATCAATCGGCCTGTCGTCTATCCGGATCAGGGATACTCCCTGCTGCACAATATACTCCTTCGGACCCAGGAAGCTCTTAACCGCATTGTAGACCTGCGGGATTTCCGCTTCCACACGGGTTTCGGTGGTCTGAATCTCCACACGCCCCTCCCCGGTAACCGAAATTCGGACAACTCCCCTGCCTCCACCCCCACAGCTGGGCTTCAGAAACACAACCGGGTAGCGGCTAAGAAAATCCACCAGTGATTCTTCCTTCAATACTGCCGTATCTGGCAAAAACTCCCGAAGAACAGGCTCACGGACCAGCACAAGATGCTTTTGCCATTTGCTCCAAGGGTATTTTCGTGACAATAAACTCATGGATGCTGCCTCCATTTCAGGTGTGACCTTTTGCCTGCTTCATAGTATGCGTTCACCTAATGGGTGGT
>JAQSYT010000021.1 GCA_029256065.1 Paenibacillaceae bacterium | reverse complement strand
CACGTCCCATCCCCGCTTGTCGATGCGAAACTTACCGTTCCGCCTGTCCCTGAGTTGTAATGGGAAATCAAAGAATTGTACTGTGCGATAAAACGATCTCTGAGCCCAGTCCCAATCCCCCCATCAACATTAACCATAGAACTGGCATGGGCTAGCATGGCGGTTGTTCGGTTAGAAATCTCACATCCGACAACAGACCCTTTACTGTTATAAAACATAATGCCCTGTGTAGCTGTTGTTTCTGCCACCGTGCTAGCACAGTACCATAGCTCAACCTGATTGCATCTGTCAATAACAAAAGGCGTAGCAGTAGCCAGTCTCGCTTTTATGTTGTGTAGCATGACCTTACAGGTGCAAGCTACAATATTGACTGATGCGAATGAACGTCCTGCAGTCAGTCCATCCTCCATCGAAATTGAAATATATCCGCTTCCGTGTTTGCTGGTGATATTAATTGCATCAAATGTCCCCGTACCTACCATGATTGTCACAACATGATTGACAATTGTCGGTATCATACTTATGGCTTTTGCCATTGTTCCAAATGCTCCCGCCGCTGTGTTGGCGGTGCCTGCATTGGTGTCATTTCCATCTGCACGTACATAATAGGTCAAATCGAATTCAGTACATAAAGGTATGGAACGATATCCAGCTTTATCACGATAAAACAACACCCCCGACGACCCATTCGCCCAAATGTTCCCGATGTTATCGGGTGGTACCGCACCAGCAACCAGATTCATTCCGAATGGGGTTGACAGTATCCCACTCATCGTATCCCCCGACTTCTTCACATACCCCGTATGCGGATCCGTCTCTGCCTTATGGACCGTTACGGCGCCATCCACCGTGTCCTTCCGCGCAATATCCGCCGCTGCCGACGGCGCAGCCACCTGCGCCCGCCCGTTGGCATCCCGCTTCATCAGCGTACTGGCTGTTCCCAGGTTGGTTGCTGCATCCAGCACGGTCTTGATGGCCGCGATGCTCATGCCCGGCAGGGTCCGCCAGGTGGCGCCGCCGGTGATTGCCTTGACCATGTTGGCGAGCCAGCCGAACAGGGTGGTGACGGTGCCGCTGTCCCCGGTGGGGGCGGTGGCGTCGGAGACGGTCCGGCTGCCGATGATGGTGTCGGTGGCGGAGGCGGGGCCGCCGGTCCGCTCGAAGGTGATGGCGGTGGTGTCCAGGGTTACGGCTCCGGTGTTGGTCATTTGCCATTGGGTTTTGCCGTTGGCGGCTCCCTCCTCTACGTACACGCCGATGCCTGCCACCAGCTTGGCGGTGCTGTTGGCGTCCACAGTCCGGGTCCATGCACCTGTGGATACGGTGTAAATCCCGTTTTCCTTCCCTGCAGTCTGGTTTTTGACCAGCACCCGGTTGCCTGCAGCGAGGGCGATGCCGTCGATGGTCTGTGCACCGCTCAGGACGATGTTACCGGTTGTAGCTGCCCTTACGTCACCGGAGACCGGAACCATTCCAAGGGCTTCATCCAATTTCTCCACGGGATCGTTAATCATGGTTTCGATATTAAAGGTCTGATTGCCGTCCGTTGCCGGATCGGCCAGCTGAATGTTTAAATTCGGCGTATATTTAGGCATGGGCCCACTCCTTTCTTAAGCGGGAATGAAGGGTGCGAAATCGTACAAGGAACGCCCCTCCAGCTCTCCGATGGTCATTACATTATGAATCTGATTAATAAGCAGGTATTTAAACACATAAACAACGGTTAGGTGGGCGGGCTTCACCGCTTCCACGGCTGCCTTCAGATCATCCAGATTAGGCGGCAGGCCGATGGTACCGGCGAAACGGATGGTCAGCTTGTACAGCTCCGGCTCCTCCTCCACTTCAATGTGCCCGTTGTCATAGGCTTGGGCCACACTTTGGAGCAGCTCCACCGTTACAGTTCCGGAGCCGCGGAGCTGGGAACGGATCACCGCACGGCGGTCATTTTCGCTTTTGGCCGTATCCGTGGGCAAACCCAGGAAGCTCTCCCAAGCGGCTAACCCCCAGGTGGCGGTGTCCACGAACAACTGATTTAACACATCAGCCATCCCGTTTTCCAGCAGCTCCAGCTCATCCGCTCCGGTGTTCAGCACGGACCCGCAGGTCAGGTCTTCTTTATATAACGGGGCAATATATCCCGTTACTTGCTCGCGCAAGCTCATTCTCTCCACTCTCCTTCCTACCCGACCACCAGTTGTCCCGGAACCGCAACGGCTCTATCGGTGATGGAAATATTGACGGTCCCGCCATTGACGGTAAGGGCGGTGTAATCCTCCACACCTGCAGTATCCAGGATAATATTGGCTATCCGGGTGTACCGGACTACCGGGTCCTTAAAGGCCAAACCTTGCAGATACGACTGGATTCCCGCTTGAACAGCGGCTTTTACCCCATCCCGCGTATAGCCCGAAGACAATGTAACCTGTACGGAGACATTGATGGCTGTTTCCTGGGCGGCCTCTACGGTAACGGTTGCCCCCACAGGGCGTGAGGCCTCAATATGGGCCTTTACCGCAGTAATTCGTTCTACTGCCGGAGCACGCTTGGCCTGGTCCAGCACCACCACCTTCACCGTGCCGGGCCCGTTCCATAACGGAAAAACCTTTGCATCGCCGATGCCCTCCACTTCCATAGCCCACAGCTTATAGTGGGCAGCGTTGCCGCTGGTAGCCTGGTTGCGGACCCGCTGCAGCAGCCGCTCCAACAGAGACGCATCACTCTCAGCCTCGGTCCCTCCAGTCACAACAGCAGGATTCCCCACAGCAGACACACCAGAGACCGACACCGGAATAATGGTAATCGTCCCAGCAGCAGTATTGCCAGAGGCCCCAGCCTTTTCCGCCTCAATCTTTACCACTGCCCGTCCCTCCGCAGACAGCACCACACTGGCCATACTGACATAACGGACACCTGCTCCTGTGGCAAATACTGTGCCTTTGGGCACCACTGCTCCTGTTGAGCCCGTCAGCATAACCTCGCCATTAGCCTTGGCGGCGCTCCGCCTGGTCACACCATGCTCATCCGCCCGGCGGTCCAGATACACGCCCGAGCTGGTGGCGGCAAAGCCCAACCGCAGCACCCGCTCCAGCTGTGCGTAGGCGATAGCCAGCTCTACAGACAGCGCCGAGGTCACATCATAGGAAAAAGTTCCCTCCTGCTTGGCAATCCCCTGATCCAGCCGGCCCAGCATAGCCTTCAGGAGTTTTTCCTGGGTTTCTTGTTCAAACATCCACACTCACCTCCCCATATATCGTGTCCACACTCACACTTCCCTCCAAACGGTCTCCCCGGAAGCTTGCCTCCACGCGGGGAACTCCTGTAATATATGGATTTACCGTCAAAGCCTCACGGATGTACCGGGTCAGCTCCAGTTGGGTTGCCCCGGGCGTATAGGAGCTGCCGATCAAAGCCTCCAGCTCGGTGCCGTAATACGGGCTGTAGCCCAGATAACGGTAGCGCGCCGTGTGCAGCGCCTTGTAAATCCAAACCTTAAGCGCCTCCTGCCCTTCGATTACCACCGGTGCGCCGTTAACCAGCTGCATTTGCCCGCTGCCGAAGTCCCAGGCGTACTCCCGGAACAGCGGCAGCTCTTTTTTGCCGAGCACACCTGCCGGTACCTCCATAAACGGAAATATGCCAGCCATTAACTCTTCACCACCTTCGTCACCGCCACATATTGCTGCTGGTTTTCCAGCCCCAGGACCAGAATCGTGTCCCCGGGCCAAACCGTCGGTTCATCACCGGATGCCGCAGCCAGCAAGTCCGAAGCAGCCCAGAGAAAGGGACTCCCTAGCTCCACCCCCGACAGCCGGATCCGAAACGGCTCCCCACTTACCAGCTCTGCCAAAAAAATACCGGAAGGGCGCGCCTTCACCGCCTCATTCCGGATGAAATTCACCAGCCATGCCGCGCTTTGCATGCTTATCCCTCCGGTTACAACTCTTCTTCCCATGCTTCCATTGGTTCTTCGTCCACGATTTCTTCAGGTTCATCCGCTTCCTGCTCATCCATGACGTTCCGGAAGTTTAACTCCAGCGACACCATGTGCTGGCCATTCTCGAAGGTATGCGTATCCTCGTCTATATAAAAAAGCCCGTTGAGCCCCGTATAGGACTCCCGGACTTGAACCGCATTTCCTGCAATAAGATCGAGGGCATCATTTCCGCCCATCACTTGGAGAGAGGCACTTCTGCTCACATCCTGAAGAAGTCCGTCAGCGATTGTAGCGGAGTCCTTCCCCTCCTCCTGCTGGTACACCCGTTGAAGGGTTCCATATGAGGACACCCAATCGGGACGGGAAACAGTGCCAATCGGGTTCCCCTTTTCATCAGTCAGCAGAACCGTATTTACCATATCCTCCAGATCCTCCCCATAGGAAGAATCCAGTATATGAACGGAGGCTTGGAGCTTACGTTTGGCGACAATACTTCCCTTCTCCACCACATCCAGCTTCCCCCTCCCCATGCGGGGCATATAGCGTTTCCCATTCAAACGGCTTGCAGTGGTATATGCGGTCATAATTGCCTCATAGCCTGTTTTGCCCAAATGAGGGAAGCTTTGCGGAATGCCGGTTCCCGCCATATTCCCTGCCAGAACACCTAATTCTTTACATACAGCCCCGGCCACCTGCTCCGCCGTAATCTCCTGAAACTGCCGGGACAGCTCCGACTTAATGAGATAGATCATCCCATCGTAAGCATTCAGGGATAACGCATTACCCGCCAGAGTCTTGGATTTCCCAAAAATATATCCCCTGAACAGCTCCCCGCCTCCATCGCTGAACAGCATCAGCATATCGGCCAAGTCAACCGAAGGAGCCCGGACCCATGAATCCGTCGCAGACACCGACAGTTCCACCTCCAGCTTCCGGGCCGCTTCCTGAATGCTGCCGCTCCATGTTATCCGCTGCACCAAGGCAGTCAGATCCGATTGTTTCCCATTCCGGGATATGAGAAGGAGCTTCATAGCACCAGCACCTTCCCTGCGGGTAAGAGCAATTCATCGGGCAATGCGTTCTTTTGGCGGAGCTCCTCTGCCCGGGAGGCATTGTAATAGGAGCGGCGGGCAATTGACCAGAGAGTATCTCCCGGTTGGGTCATATAGGTTTTGGGCGTCTGCCGCTCCACAGGGCGTGTGCCGGTAAACTCCTCCAGCAAGGCCAGGGCATCGGTTGAACCATCCCCATCCAGCTCAGGCGAGAGAAAGCGGTATTCTTTTAATTCCAGGGAGAAATAGATATCCTGCGGTCCCGGCTTTTGCGCAACCTGGAAGCTCTCGATGGACATGGCCTCGTTTACCTTCAGGCTGTCCCCTACGATCAGGAGACGGATGGGCTTGCCCGATACCCGCCATCTGCCGATCCGGTCTATGCATTCCGCCGGTGTCGGGAAGTCCGTATATTGGCACAGCCCGTCTGGCCGCACCGGAAAATAGGAGGACAAGGTAATGGTTTTCAATCGCGGTTTACCAATGAGGTTAATTTCACCAATCTCACTGTTGGCCACGGTTGTGTTGTTCATCCCGGTAGACATTTCGAATTCCCTTGGGGGAACGGGAAGCCTCAGCTTTTCCGCACCGCTGTTAAAGGTCAGCCAATATTCAATCATGCCGTTGCACCTCCCGGCGCCATATTGAAGCCTGCCGATTCCACCGCAGTCTTGAGGGCAGCCATCAATCTGCCGATATCCGGGTCCACTGTTTTTCCTGCAGTTAAGTTAATGATTACAGGCGCACCAGTCCGGTCCACGCTGCGTGCCTCAGATGCCGTCAGCACTCTTTCGTTTTGGTGAAGCAGCGCCGGATAGTTATCATAGGGGACACGGGCCAAACCAATAGCCTTTTTGGGAGGCTCCTTGGATGCCGTCCCTTTTTCCTCTTCCTTGCCGCCCATTCCGAAAATCCCCTTAAACCATCCGATACCGGCGGAGCCAAGCTCCTTAAGTCCGGATGCAAGCCCCTCTACAATCGCAACGCCTATTTTCAGTGCCGTCTCCAGGAACATCGGGATGGACTTCACCAAAAGCTGGACGCCATTACTGATCAAGCCGGAAATAAGCCCCTTGCCGCTGGTTTCATACCAACCGTCGAAGGCATTTTTCAGCTCACCCAGCACAGCAAAAATCTTGGATTTTAAGTCAGGCAGATTTTGAAAATCCATATTATTGAGAAACTTGCTGCTGATCCAGCTCTGAATTCCATGCACCTTCTCAAAAATCCCCTTCGCCAGCCCGGACATCATCTTGGAGCCGGCGGCCAGCATTTTGCGGGCACTGCTGCCATTCAGGAAATTCAGAAGCTGCTGCATCTCCGGTTTTACTACATCCAGGGTGTCCTTGCCTAAATCGGCAAGGCTATTTTTGAGGGAATTCTTGACTCCCATGGCCATCCCATTGGCAGATGCGGCTTTTTTGGCTGCGCCGCCTTCGAATGTGCCGCCCAAAGTCATGCCGGATTTGTTCTTCACCTTCCCCAAGTCTCCTCCGGCAGCAGCAATGCTGGTTTCATCCGCTTCAAAATGAAAATCCTTCAGCGCATCCGCATCCCCTTTTTTCAGCGCAGCCAAAGCTTCGAGAGCATCCGACAGTGACTTGCCCGGGGATAATGCCGCCATGTCAGCGGACATCTTCATCAGATTGGCCGCCTCCGCCGTATTGCCCTTGCTCATGGCAAGTGCTTGGGAACCGGTGCTTTGCACGTCGCTGTTTTCAAAGGAAGCCAAGCCGGAGTCGGCACGCAAGCCCTTCACATAATCTTCGGCCTGCTTTTTGACCTGGTCTGTGCTTGCACCCTTGTTGTTCACTCCGATAATATGCTCCACGCCAATCAGATTCTCTTCTGCATTGGCTGCGCCTTTTAACGAATTTGCCGCACCCTTCAACGAAGCGTTAAGCAGCTTTTGGGCCTGCGAAGCAGCTCCTTTTATTACATTTAAGAAGCCATCCATGGAACCAGGGATGATCTGGACCTTTTGCGGCTTTGTTTTGAAGAGTGACTTTAAACCCGTCATCGTTTTCAAAATTTCACTGGGGCTTATAATGATTTTAGGTTCAATAGAAATTCCTTTAAAATGCATTAAAGAAAACTGTTTGACCTTTTTCGCCGCATGATTCGTATCCACATCAATCTTGTACTTGTGGTTATACGTCTCCACCAACACCTTCCGCGTCTTTTCCGTTTCGTCGCGGAATTCCTGGGTTTTTTTGATGGCGTGCTTCAGCGTGTCCGTGTAGTTGTCGGTGAGGCTGAGCACGGCGGTGAGCTTCATAAGCGGTCCCTCCTTTCCTTACATGAGCGGCACGGTGGGCCAGGCCTGCTGGCGGATCAGCCGGTCCCGCTCCATGATTTCGTATTCGAAAAATGCCCGCACCAGCAGTTTTTCGCCGGGGGGCAGGGTGTAAACCTGGGACGGAAGGAGTGCCTTGCGGCTCCAGCAATAATAAAGGAACGCCAGCTCTCCGTCCGTCTCTATCCGTTTTTTAGCTCGGTCACCGCGTTTTCGCTGTAGCCGGACAGCTCCGAGATTTGGCTGTACAGATGGGCGATTTCCCCGGACTGCAGCAGCTTGCCGGATTCCAGCAGCTCCTTGGGGGTGGCCACACCATAACGCTCCAGAAGCTTAGGGGACTTCAGATCGGGGGCAGTCACACCCTTCAGCAGGGTAAAAATCCGCACCGCCACCGGATCCTTCGTACCGCCTTTATCGCAAATCTCGCTGATTTCCTCCTCTTCAGACAGGGTCAGGGCCTGAATGGCAAACACGACCTTCACCCCTGCCGCCTCGCTGAGACGGGTCAGCTCCACCTGGCGTACCGGGCGCTTCAGCTTAGCCGGGTCAAGGCCCAGCAGCAAATCCAATGTGCTCATATGATCGTTCTCCTCTTTAGTTAGTTTGGTAAAAAAGGCAGGCGGGCAGCACACGGAATGGGCTCCTTTGGCGCGGAAGCCCGCTGGTACGCTGACGAATCAGCGCTGCCTTCGGGATAGCGGAATGCATTGTTCCGCTACTGGAGCCATGCAGACGCCAAAGCCGGAATAACGGAAGCCTATCTTCCGCTATATCCTCTCCAGCGCACCCTCGCAGGGATAAAGCAGCGAAATAACGGAAGTTCCCCTTCCGTTATGGCACGTTTTAGCGACTTCCGGCAGCAATAGCGGACAATGTCCTTCCGCTACCCTGAATAGCACTGGTCCATGCCGCAGGCCGGGTGGTGTTATGAAAGCCTCGAAATCGGCAAAGCCGATTTGAGGGCCATCTTGGACCTTTCATCCGCCTTCGGTGCGGTGGGAGCCGCAGTATGGATGGCTATCCCAACTACCGCCTCTGCCACCACTCCAGCATCTGCCTCCAGCTCAGCACTTAGCCGCCACTCCAGCTCCCACCCGCCTGCCTCCTCCGATTTTAGTTAGAGCCCACCAGGTCGGTGGTCTCCCAGTCGGTGAAGGTGAACGGGCATTCCAGCTCGCCGTTCTTGCGCAGCTCCCAATCGATGAGAGTCATGTCGTCGAAGCTGGCATCCTTGATGATGATGCGCTCGGCTCCGGCGGCGGAGGGGTCCTTCACCTGTGAGATAATCTGGAAGCGGGTGATGGTGCCGGCTTTGATCAGCTCGCTGAGCTTGGCGATCATCCGGGAATTGGTCTTGTACATACGCAGGGTACCGGTGCCCTTGTAGCCCATAAATTTGCTGTCGGTTGCATATTTGCCCGCCACCGGAATGTCTTCCTTTTCGATGCTGACCTTGGCTTGAAGCCCTTTTACCTCAGCGATATATTCGCCGTCCAGCCACACCTCGCCGAACGTGCCGTTGATTACTTTTTCCCCTTGCATTGCCATATGTGAACTCCTCCTTATAAATGGGTAAATACAGTCACTCATGCTGCGGGTTCATCCGCACCGAAGACCGATGAAATATCGGAGAAGGCCCTCAAACCGGCTTTGCCAGTTTCGAGGCTTCCATAACACCATCCGGCCTGCGGCTTGGACCAGTGTTATTCCAGGGTTGCAGCCTCCGCTTACAGATAAATATCCAGCTTGATATCCTCAATCGCATCCAACGGCTGGACCGCCGCCTTCAGGAACACCTGATCATCGGTATTGGCTTCCTTCACCTGCTGCTCGTTCATCCCTGTCACGTTCACGCCGGTGGACTGCAGATACACACGCTGCGCAGCCACATCAATGGCCGCCCGGTTCTTGCCCGGATCGAGAATGCCGCTTTGCTCCAGACCTTCAAAATAGGCATTGATAGCAGATACCAGAAGCAGCTTGTTCATATAGCTGTTATTCATCTTGCCGATATAGTTGTCTTCGGCGGTTTTGCGGATATCCGCGTACAGCTTGTTGAGAACACGGACCACCTTGATCTTTTTCCAATCGGCCCCCATGGCTTGGGTAGGCGTGACGAAGGAGGTGACGCCGCGGGCGATTTTCACCTTTTCCCCGTCGTGGTACAGGATTAGCTTGCCGGCATCCACAGCGGTATCCGCCTGGGCCTTGGTCAGCTTGGGCACATTGGTCACCTCAGGCAGCACCTGATAAGTGGGGGATACGGACAGCGGCAGTCCGGCGATCAGACCGGCAATCCGCGCGGTGAAATCCGAGTTGGTGTACGTTACCGACCCAACCTTGATGGTATCAGTGGTAAAATTCACCACAGCCGGATGATCGGCCGCTACCGAGGGCAGCACTGCCATAATCTTGCGCAGCTTGGTCTCAAACAGACCCTTGGCCCACACGCCCATGGCAGCTGCATCGGCCGCGGCAATACCGGGAACGGCCAGCACATTCCATTGGATGGTTTCCAGGTATTCCTGGGCGGCTGCGTAGTCAGTGGCATTGGCGGGAATTACCACCAGCTTCACTTGGGCCGGCGCACCGGTCAGAGCCAAGCGGGCATATTCCTTGTTGGCGGCGGTCAAGGCAGCCGGAATATCGCTCACCGTATAAAGCTGATGCTCTACCACTCCGCTGCCGGCGGAGGCATCCTTCAGAATAAGGGCGGCGATGCCTGTGGCGCCTTGGGTGACAGCTGCAGCCGCAGCTTGCTTGAACACAATTTGAATACTGGGTAATGGCATGAATAATTCCTCCTGTTAAATAAAATGTTTTGCATATACGGGTCTTGCTTATAATCCTTTCCAATGCAGCTCCCGCATAAGGGGAGCCTCCGGCTCGCCGGAGCTTTGGATGAACTGGGCAGAGAGTGTGACAGCCAGAAACATACCCGCTTCCCCCGTGCCGCCGGTGAAGGCCTCCACTTGGAACAAGGTGCCATCCGGAGCCTTCACTACAGGCTCCCGCATAAACGCCTGGCGCAATTGGTCCGCCACAGCCAGCTGGGCAAGTCCATCAGGGGTTCCATCGCCGGATAGCTGGGGAAAATACATCACCTGCCACTGGATATGGCAATCGACGGTGGAGACACCGGCAGTTTCCGCGCTGCTGGCCATGTGCCGCAGATAAAAGGCAGGCAGCGTGAGCTCCCCGGGCAGCGCCTCTACATAAAAAGGATCATTGCCGGGTACTGCCTGCCGGATCGTTGCCTGCATAGCTTCAAGACTGCTTCGATACATCAAAACCGGCCGCCTTTCCTGTAGAGTGGAAGAAACGGTTTGCCTCTGCGGGAAGCTTGCCTGCCGTTTGCTGCAAAGCGCTGCCCATGATCCGGGCTGCGCCCAGCTTGGCCGCCTCCGGCACCGCCGTCCCCACCTCCATGGCGTAAGGACCCTTTACCTCAAACACCCATTCCTTCTTGCCCTTGTATACGGCTCTCCGGAAGGAGGCTGTCAGACGGGGGGATGCCCGGACACTTCCGGCGGTGCAAGCATCCATGAACGCCTCCGCCACATCATATTTCAGCCGGTTGTAGAACCGGCGGTTGGCCGCTGTCCCGGCCATCTGCCGGATTGCCTTATCCAGGCTCTGTACAGTCAGCATCGGCGGTGCCCTCCTTTACACATGTCTGGGGTTTGCTGCAGAATTGCGCACTCCCCTCCCAGCTGCCCCACAGGCAGCCCCTGCAGCGGGCAGGCTGTACCGCCAGATAACCCTGGAACTTGGGGACCCGTTTGCGGAACCATTTCATAGCCGTTCTCCTCTCCGTCATGGATTGCCATCCCGCTTTTTATCCGGCGGTGACCTGAATTTCTTCCATCACCCCTTCTTCTGCCCAAGAAAAAAGACGCCTCTTTAAGGAAGCGTCCTTTTTGCGCGTCATATCCGGTGTGCTACAGCTATTCCGGTCGAAACGGGGTGTTATGCAGTTGGGGTTTTGCAGCCTCGTCTTGGTTGGCTACGATATCAATATACCATGGCTGTTGTCCAATGGCGGGCCAACTTCAGGCCATTGCCCGGCCGGGGAGCGGCCACTTATTCTGCGAACCGCCATTCCTCCAGGCGCAGCGCCAAGGCCAAATTGACAATCGCCTTTGCCTTCACTCTCCGGTAGGTCCGCTCGCTCAGGTGCACCTCCTGGCATACCAGAAAATCCATTTCCCCATCGAGGCTGCCAAGATAACGCATACGAATAATCTCCTGCTGTTTGTCCGGAAGACTGCCCACCGCCCGTTCCACATCCTCATAGGCATTGCGCATCCGCTCCTCCTGGTCCGCATTCCACACGGCAGCCGCCTCCGTTGCTTTGCCTATGCGGTTGGTTGCTCCATGGTACCGTGGCTCTGTGCCTGACGTCATCCGTACCTCCCTGCGCACGACTCCCAAATACTTGTATATCCGTGCTGTTTCCAGCTTCTCCTCTACCTTCCGGCGGGTTTCATCCATGTTGATTTCCATTTGTCCGATACGGAGCTCACCTTTTCCCGTTTTGCTCATTATGAAAACCTCCCGAATTGCTATTTCAACAAATATATACCGTAAATCAGGCTAAATATCCTTTATTTTTGCTAAATCAGCAATTAATATACCTTTATACTACTGGCTGAGCAAAATAATGTCAACGAATAATTTTGCTGATTCCGCAAAAAGTAGTTTCTTCTTCGGCTAAAAATGGTATAATTATGGTGTGTTGTTTAAAAGAGAGCTGGTGAGGAACATGAAAATCGGAGATCGGATCCGCAGCCTGAGGGAAGACAAGGGCTGGACCCAGCTGGAGCTGGCGCAGAAAATCGGCATCAACAACAGTGTGCTTTCCCGGATCGAGGCCAATAAGCGGCCGGTGGAGGATGTACTGGTTTCGGCTTTTGCCGACGTGTTCCAGGTGAACGCGGATTCTCTTCTCGGGCGGGAGCCAGTAGGCGGCCGGGCCTTCTTCGGCGGAGCCCACTCCTATACGGAAGAGGAGCTGCGGGTAGCGGAAGCGGCAGTGGAAGCATACCGGCGGATGAAGGGACTGGACAGGTAAGCTGCATGACCGGCCTTCAATAAAAGAAAAGCCCAAAAAGGGCTTTCTTTTTGGCAGTAAAACCGAACATATATTCTCTTTTGGGGTGGTTTTATATGATACTTGACCGGTATAAGCCCTGCGGGCTGGAGGAATGGATCAATTCCCGGTATATACATAGCGGCATCCGCACTCCTTATGATCTGGACCCGGAATGGGTGGCGCAGCTGTTTGGAGCAGATTTGGTTTTTTATTTGGGTCCTTCCTTCGCGGATTGGCGGGAGGGCGGTTATTCGGTGATTTTCCTGGACCGCAGGCTGTCCGATGATGAGATGCGTGCTGTTTTTTTCCATGAGCTGTGCCATCCCGTCCGGCATGTGGGCAGCCAGTCCGAGCTTCCCCGGCTGTTTGCGGAGCTGCAGGAGATTCAGGCCGGGCTGTTCCAGCTGTATGCGGCCATGCCGATTTACATGATCGGGGATTATGCGGAGCATCTGGAGGAGACTCATGCCGCCCAGATGCTGGCTAATGAGTTTCGTCTGCCCCGGGAGCTGGTGGAACGGCGCCTTCAGCAGATTGCGGCAAGGCTCCATAAGGGGGAGGAGGAAGCCCAGTTGGCACGCTCCCTGCCGGATTTACCTGCAGCACGGATTATATCCCATTCCCCGGAAACCTTAAAGCTGCTGAACAAGCTGCTATGGATCTCCGCCCAGAAGGGACGCAGGGTACACCGTGGCCCCTAAATCCCGAAATCATAATAGAGCAACATTATGCCGTAACCGCCCTACACTATTGGAATGCCGCATCCTATATGCTGGATAGAGAGATTTTACACTATAAGAAAGCTACTATCTCAATTGGAGGATGATCGGATATGGGTACACAATTGCCGGATTTGGGTCTGAAGCTGGAGGAATGGCTGCCTGAAACGTGGGAAAGGCTTACCGCAAAAACAAAAGCAATGATCGGGCAAATCGGAGATAAGGTCCCCCATGTTGCAGGGCAGGACGGCAAGTATGACAGCAGCAGCCTGGACTGGTGGACCTCCGGCTTCTGGCCGGGGCTTCTGTGGATTATGCATGACGTGACTGGAGAGGCGGTCTACCGGGAGGCAGCTTGGAGCTGGGATGAACGGATGGAGCAATGCACCCTGCGGGACAACCGCTTCCATCATGATGTGGGCTTTCAATATCTGCCTACGGCAGTGATCAAATACAAGCTGACCGGCGATGCCGATGCCCGCCGCCGCGGGTTAACCGCCGCCAATTTCCTGGCGGGCCGCTTCAATCTGGCAGGCCGCTTCCTGCGCGCCTGGAACGGAGACCATACCGGCTGGTCCATCGTGGACTCCTCGCTGAACCTGAGTCTGCTCCTCTGGGCGGCGGAGGAGCTGCCCGACCCCCGCTTCCGGCATATTGCCGTCGCCCACGCCGATACAGTGCTGGCGCATTTTATCCGCGAGGACGGCTCAGTGCGCCATATCGTCTCCTTTGACCCGGAGAGCGGCGCATTCATGGAATCCCTGGGCGGGCAAGGGGCCGGACCGGATTCGGCCTGGAGCCGCGGACAGTCCTGGGCCCTCCACGGCATGGCCAATGTGTACCGCTATACCGGAGACATCCGGTACCTGCAAGCCGCCCGACAGGTCGCCCACTTCTTCCTGGCCAATCTGCCGGAGGACCATGTGCCCCATTGGGATTTCCGCGCCAATAACGGCGTGCTGGACGGAGAGCCTCGGGATACCTCCGCAGCCGCCTGCGCCGCTTCGGGCCTTCTGGAAATCGCTGCTGCCCTTCCATCCCCAGCCGAAGCCCGCCTGTACGCCCGTGCAGCGGAGCAAATATTGGTATCCCTGACCCGGCACTACGCCACCTGGGACCGGCCTGAGCATGAAGCCATCCTGGTAGAGGGAACCGGCAATAAGCCTGCCGGGCAGAATATCAACGTCTCCCTTATCTACGGGGACTATTATTATGTAGAAGCGCTTGCGAAGCTGAAGGGCTGGCAGCAGCGGATTTTTTAAGGGGTCCGTTTCGCCGCGGGGGTGACAGCCCATCCTCAGTTTGAAAATGTAACGGAAGTGAGCGCCGCTATTTCTCTGGAATTTGTCCTTCCACATTCATACGGCGGTGAGCGCCCTTATTGGAGCCTCCTCGAAGCAGATTAGGCCCATAAGCCGGAATTAGCGTCTCTCACCGCCGTTAGAATTAGGAAAAGGCATTTTTGCAGCAAATAGCGGCTTTTCCCGCCGTTAGATTCGCAACTGCCACATCCTCTCCACTTCCAGCAGCTCACCCGCATCTCTACACCCACTTCCCTGCTTCATCCCAGCTGGAAGTATGCTGCCATCGATTGAATCTTCAGCCTTGCATCATACTGATCCAGCCCCGCATCATACTGACACATCCGCCGCACATATCCTCAGCCTGGGATTACTCCCGCTTTAGACTGTCTGCCCATTCCAGGACCTCTTGGAGCATCCGGTTCCGACCGCTTCCGGATACCTCAATTCCATTCCGTTCCGATCCCAAATCATATTGTCGATTTCATAACCGGCGATGCCGTATTGCCGGGACAATGCCCGGACTATCGTAGATTTCCGCTGCCACCAGTCCAATGATGCGTATCTTCATCTATAAATCCTTCCCATCACTCAGACGCAGGGCCGGTAAACTCCACTTCCACAACACCCTGCATCCGGTAGGGATAATCGATTTGTGCCTGCACCTGCTCCGCCGCCTCAGAGGAAACCAACAGCTTGATTACATACAGTCCCAAATCAATGGATGACGCCACTCCTCCGGCTGTAATGACCTGGCCGTCCCGGACAATGCGGGCGGGAACCACCTCCCGGCAGTACGGCTCCAGCAGCTCATAAGCCCGGGGATGGGTAGTGGCCTTCCTCCCCTCCAAAAACCCTGCCGCTCCCAGAAGCAGCGATCCGGTGCAGACGGAAACCTTGTACCTGGCCTCCTCCGCCCCCTTCAGCCATTCCATAAAGACTTCGTCATACCTAAGCTTCCGGGTCCCCATACCCCCGGGCACAAACACCATATCGTATGCCGACAGGTCCGGCCTGACCCGGGACACCTTAACGGCAAGCCCCTGCTCATCGGCAATTTCCTCCGTCAGCCCGCACACATCCCATGTGGTATCCCGGGTGGCCTCAAATCCCCTTAGCCGGTGGATCACATCATAGAATCCGATAAAGTCCAAAAAGGTCACACCGTCAAATAGCACAAATGCAATTTTCAATACGCCGCCCTCCCTTACCGGTCTGACTCTATCTCCGGACTTATCCCGGTATTCCGCGGATACGCTTCCAATCCTCCAGCAGCCTGTCCCGTGTCCATGCTTCATGATCGGGAGAAGTAAACTGCCGGAACGGACGCTCCACATGCATGACCAGATGGAGGTACAAATCATACAACAGCCTTCGGGTCTCCTCAGCCGCCGTGAACGATTCTTCCCATCCGTAGCCCTGACGGAACGCCTCCGTCATTGTCTTGCTGCGGAAATACGCTTCAATAAGCGGATCTCCCCATATAGCCCGTTCGAAGTCGATAATCCCGGAAATTTCCCCCTCAAGGACAAACACATTGCCCGCCCACAAATCCCAATGAAGCAGCCGGGGCTCCTTCACCTCTTCCAGCGCGTTCCGGCTGTTTTCCACCTGCGATACAATTTCATTCACCGGTACC
This sequence comes from Paenibacillaceae bacterium, assembly GCA_029256065.1. Lineage (GTDB taxonomy): Bacteria > Bacillota > Bacilli > Paenibacillales > NBRC-103111 > Paenibacillus_AR. Next base: position 11,033 of record JAQSYT010000021.1, on the reverse strand, counting down.
GGAAACTCCACCGCCATCTCCTTGCCATCCTCGAGTACATCCCGGATCATTCCGAGAAACACCTCGTACCAGCCTATGCCCGCTGCTGCAGGAGCCAAATACGGCCCAAACCGGTCTCCCCGTATTTCGTTCAGCGTCCGGTTGTATTGACCCAGCTGCCGCTCCACCACCCCACGCTCCTCCGGGTTTAGCAACGGCTTCAGCTTATCGAAGGGAGTTCCGTCCAGATGCTCCATAAAGAAATAATCCGACGCCACAAGCCGGCGGCTGGTATCATAGGCCAACACACGGGGGACGGGCAGCACACCATCCAGCCGTTCCAACATGTCCACCTCCGTCTGCATCAGCTTGACCTCATACCGCATCTGCTTCACCTCAGGCAGAGGTGCCAGCTTCAGCACTACCCTCCTGCCGCCCGGCAGCCGGACCCGGTAAGCCGTATTGGCCCAGCCATCCGATAGCTCCTCTATTTCCTCCGGCTCCGTACCGAAGGCCTCCCGCACAAGAACCTTCAGTACAGCTTCTTCCAGCCTCAGCTTTGTCCCGCTTTCCATTTCATCCGCTCCCTGCAATCGGTTTAGAGTTTCCCTTGCTTCTTCCTATTACAAGCTCCCGCCGGATCCGCTCATTCCCAGCCGAAGCTGTCAAACCACTGGCCCTTGCGGCAATTGCCGATGGCTCTGGCCACATAGGGAATCGTATTGGCCGGAAGCTCATCCAGTGCAAACCAGGCCAGCTCATCGCATTTATCCGGCTCCCGGTTGACAAGCTCTCCTTCCCAATTCCTTATCCGCACAAAAAAATCCACTCTTTCGTCGTTGGACAGCCGGTGCATCACCCCCACCGTTTCCACATCCGTCTCCCGGATGATGACACCCGCTTCCTCATGCGCCTCCCTGGCCGCAGCCTGCCAGACCTCTTCATTCCCATCCAGATGTCCTGCCACCACACTGTAGTTGCCATCCTCGTAACCGGTATTAAACCGGCGCAGCAGCAATATCCTGTCCTCCCGGATAAAAAACAAATGCACCGCCGGAATCAGCCTGAACCTGTCCTTCAATCTCTTCTCCACCTTTCGCTCACTCTTCCAAATACCCTACAACCCGGTTCAGCCGGACCGCATCCTCAGGCCGGATCTTCAAGGTGGTATCCGGGATGCCCGTGCCTCCGAAGATATAAGGGTAACGGAGCAGCGCCTTATCCACCACAGTAGGCAGCCCAGGCTGGATCAGGCCCACATCGCCGGGCTTGGAGCCGGTCAGCTCCTCTACCTCCGAGGGAGAGGCCAGCTTCACCTGCTGCACACCAAGAATAGGCTGAAGCCGTTTCATATCCAGCCTCCCGCTTGCCCCTGAGAGCATCACTGCGCAGAAGCCTGTCTCCGTTTTGACAATGAGGGAAGGAGCCGTTTGTCCCAGCCCTATCCCCAGTGCCTCCGCCCCTTCTTTGGCTGTATGAAAGGAACGCTCATGGCGGATAATCTCAAAATCCGCTTCCTGCCCCTGCAAAAGGGCGATCAGCCTGTCCATCTGGGTCCACTCCTTCTCAAACGTCTCTGATTTGCCTGTAATTATAGCACATTCGTTCGGTATTAGGTGGGATAATTTTGGTAAAAATATTCATTATTCCGCAGCTTATACTTTGCCCGCCACAAGCTCCTCCAGCTGTTCCCGCGGCCAGTTGTACATGGCCAATAGCGCCGTATAGGGGTCCCCCTCCAAGTGCAGCAGCTTGGCGAAGGCCGGCTCCGTCTTAAAGCCTTGCCGCTTCAGCTTACGGATGGCTTCCTTCCCCCTGTCCCCCAACAGCTGCAGCAGCCGGTGCTCCACCACCATATGGCGGTAACCGTTCTGCTCCTCAACCGGCACCGGCTGTGCAAAAATCTCCAGCGCCCAGCCCTCATACCGGAACCGCGCCACCTGCCGGGGCAGGCCGTCTACAACTCTGGAAGCATACTCAAAACCATCCCGTTCTCCTAGCGCCTCCTTCACCAAAGCCTCAAAACCATTCCGCTCCGCCTCCTCCACCTGGCAGATCACATCCAGATCACTCTCCGCAATATCCACATCAATAGGAACCGTCCCTACCAGTACAGGATGATACTTCTCCAGTACCTCTATCACCCGCAGCTCCCCTAACACCCGGTAGGCATCCTGCTGCCGCGCATTCCCTTCAGCCAAATATCCGGTTCCCGCGAGAAAATCCTGCTCCCGGCTGCTCACAGCTCCGCGCCTTCTGTTCCAGCAGCATATTGACACAACGCAATTTCAATGCCGTCGGGCATCACTCTGCGGCGGACCTCTTCGAAGCCGTTTTTCCGGTACAGCTTGATAAGATGCTCCCGGTCGGCATAGAATTCAATGCGCACATGCTTGATCCCCCGGCGCTCCGCCTCCAGCTTCACCCACTCCAGAATCCGTCCGGACAAGCCTGTTCCGGCATAGGAGCGGCTTACCCCTAGCTTTTTCAGGAACAGATCATCTCCCTCCCTGCTTTCGGGCCACCAGAATTCATTATGGGATTTCAGCATAAAAGCTCCTGCCGGCTCCTCTCCGCAATAACATAGATACAGCTCGGCATCGCTATTTTCTGCAAGGAAGCGTTCCTTTTCCAGCCCTTCCAGGCTCCACATGGGCTGTCCGATTTCCTCCAGCCACAGGGCAATCTCCTGCAGCAAGGCCAAAAACTGCTCCGTTTTCTCCTCCGTCCCGATCCGCTCCACCCGGATTTCCATAGCTATCCGCTCCCTTTTTGCCATTTATTATTTATTATAAGGCCAAAAAAGAGACCCCGGAGGGTCTCTTCCTTCATTCTATATAGGGCTGGAGCGAAGGGCCGGATTAGAATCCGCCCATACCGCCCATGCCGCCGCCTGCCATAGCGTTCATTTCAGCCAGGCCTGCTTTTTTGTCTTCCGGCTTCTCGGCTACAACTGCTTCGGTAGTCAAGAACATAGCTGCAACGGAAGCAGCGTTTTGCAGTGCGGAACGGGTTACCTTGGCCGGGTCAACGATACCGGCTTGGAACATGTTCACCCACTCGTCGGTAGCAGCGTTGTAGCCAGTGCCGATTTCTTCTTTCTTCAGACGCTCAACGATAACGGAGCCTTCTTGGCCTGCGTTGGTAGCGATGATGCGGATCGGCTCTTCCAAAGCGCGCAGCACGATGTTTACGCCAGTCTTTTCGTCGCCTTCTGCATTTACTGCAGCAACAGCAGCATATACGTTCACCAGGGCAGTACCGCCGCCGGAAACAATGCCTTCTTCCACAGCAGCACGGGTGGAGTTCAGAGCATCCTCAATGCGCAGCTTGCGTTCCTTCAGCTCGGTTTCAGTAGCCGCACCAACCTTGATTACTGCTACGCCGCCGGACAGCTTGGCCAGACGCTCTTGCAGCTTCTCGCGGTCGAAGTCGGAAGTGGTTTCTTCCAGTTGGGCACGGATTTGGCTAACGCGTTGGCCGATGTCCTTCTTGTCGCCGCTGCCGTCAACCAGAATGGTGTTTTCCTTGGTTACACGCACTTGACGGGCGGAACCCAGTTGAGCCACAGTAGCGGATTTCAGTTCCAGACCCAACTCTTCAGTGATCACTTGTGCGCCGGTCAGAGCAGCGATGTCGCCCAGCATAGCCTTGCGGCGGTCGCCGAAGCCAGGAGCCTTAACAGCTACGCAAGTGAAGGTGCCGCGCAGTTTGTTCAGGACCAGGGTAGCCATTGCTTCGCCTTCAACATCCTCAGCGATGATCAGAAGCGGCTTGCCTTGTTGCACGATTTTCTCGAGAACAGGCAGGATTTCTTGAATGTTAGTGATTTTCTTGTCGGTGATGAGGATATACGGGTTATCCAGAACAGCTTCCATCTTGTCGCTGTCGGTAACCATATAAGCGGACACATAGCCGCGGTCGAATTGCATACCTTCTACAACTTCCAGCTCGGTTACGAAGCCCTTGGACTCTTCAACAGTAACCACGCCGTCGTTGCCAACCTTCTCCATAGCTTCGGCAATCAGTTGGCCCAGCTCTTCATCAGCAGCAGAGATGGAAGCAACTTGTGCAATGGATTGTTTGCCTTCGATAGGCTTGGAGATCTTTTTCAGCTCTTCAACAGCAGCTCTAACTGCCTTCTCGATACCCTTGCGGATAACCATCGGGTTGGCGCCTGCAGTTACGTTCTTCAGACCTTCGCGGATCATGGCTTGAGCCAGAACGGTTGCAGTAGTAGTACCGTCGCCTGCAACATCGTTAGTCTTGGTAGCCACTTCCTTAACCAGTTGAGCGCCCATGTTTTCGAACGGGTCTTCCAGTTCGATTTCCTTGGCGATGGTTACACCGTCATTGGTGATCAGCGGGCTGCCGAATTTCTTCTCCAGCACCACGTTGCGGCCCTTGGGGCCGAGGGTAACCTTCACTGCATTCGCCAAAGCGTCCACACCGCGGAGCATGGAGCGGCGGGCGTCTTCACTGAACTTAATGTCTCTTGCCATGTTATGGAAACCTCCCGAATAAGTATAATTTTAATGTTGCAATGTATGTTCGGCCAAGCCTGCCGGTCGGTGGCAGCGCTTTGGAAGCTTATTCGCCCAGTACGGCCAGGATGTCGCTTTCACGCATGATCAACAGCTCTCTGCCTTGATACTTTACTTCAGTACCGGCATATTTGGAGAAAAGAACACGGTCGCCTTCCTTAACCTCCAAAGCTACGCGCTGTCCATCCTTCAGGTGCCCGCTGCCTACAGCAACAATTTTGCCCTCTTGCGGCTTTTCCTTGGCAGTATCGGGAAGAACGATGCCGCTCGCCGTGGTTTCCTCCTTCGCAATGGCTTCAAGAACTACGCGGTCGCCTAACGGTTTGATCATGGATCAAATGCCTCCTTGAGAATGGTTTAGTTGGGTGTAAGGTTGCGCAATGCGCTCTGTTAGCACTCGAACCAACTTAGTGCTAACAACAATTCTTATATTAATCAGTTTGGGAACAATTTGCAAGTCTTTTGGGCCAAAAAATCTTCACTTCCCCAGGCACTTTCCTCATTCTCCCCACTGGGAGGAAAAATATTCCGATAAGGCGTCCCATGTTCAGGCTGCAAGTTGGGTACCGGATTGAACCGGGGGAAAGCACACCGTTGGCGGCGGTGCTAGGCGTGTTTGCAAACACGCCCCAGGAACGGATGTATTCGATTTTTCATATATAATTTTGGTCAAACGCCCATTTTGCTCAATTGTATTCGGTTTTTCGCATATATGTAGCCGGTTGGCGGTTAGCAGGTTCAATTATAGTTGGTTTTTCGAATACAATTGCCCCTTTTTCCACATTTGGCCGAATTAAACTCGATTTTTCGCGTTCACATACTGGACTCCGTCACATGAATCTTACACCTCCGGGCTCTCCGTCACATGAACCTTACACCTCCGGCTCTCCGTCACACGAACCGTACACCTCCGGCTCTCCGCCACACGAACTTTACACCTCCGGCTCTTCGCTACGCGCGACCCTGCTGCTCCTTCTCCATAGACGCCAAAAAACCGCCGTCCTCCCGGACCACGGTTTCTATTGGATGAGGCATCCCCACCTTGTTTAGACAGGATTCTCCTGCTTCTTGCCGTAGAATTCCTCTTCCCATGCCTTGTCCTTGTCCAACTGCTTGCGGAACACCCTGGCAGATAGCAGCACACTGAATTCATACAGCAGAATCAGCGGAACCGCCACCAGAAAATCCGAGATGAAATCCGGCGGCGTAATGGCTGTCGCCACAATCACCAGTGCCAGATAAGCGAAACGCCGGAGCTTCTTCATCATCCGGGGATTGAGAATCCGCAGCTGGGTCAGGAACATGACCACCACCGGCAGCTCGAAGAGCAGCGAAACCGGAATCAAGATGTTGAACATGAAGCTGAAATATTGGCTGACCCCGTAAATTTCCGTGAGGCCGAGTCCCCGGTTGACCTTGCTGGTGAAATACACCGCCATCCGAAAAACCACGCCGTAGGCGAAAACCAGACCTACCACCCACAGCACCACCGAGAAGGGGATGAAACGGAGCGCCGCCTTTTGTTCATGCACCTTGAGCCCCGGCTTCACAAACGCCCATACCTGATACAGGGTGAACGGCAGCGCCACCACCAGGGAAATGCCAACGGCAAACTGCATATAGATGCGGATGCCATCCCAAAGGGATATCGCATGCCAGGCCATAGACTTAGCCGGCTCTACGCTTTTGATGAGATCAATCAAATATGAGGAGGCAAACAGTCCCCCGACCATGGAGACCACGAACACTGCCAGTACGAGGATCACCCGTTTGCGCAGCTCCGTGATATGCTCCACCAGGGACATGTCCTCGTCCTTCATCTCCTGCATGCCACCACCTGCCCGATCCATCGATTCTGTCCGTCCGTGAAGCGTTCTTACTCCTGCGGCTTCGTGGAGCTTTGGGTGTCATCGGATTTCGCAGACTGCTGGACATGAACATCCTCGGAGCGGATTTCCTTGCGGGGCTTGGGCTCCTCGTCCATAATGTCCCTGGCGCCTTCCTTAAACTCGCGGAGTGTGCGGCCAAACGCCCGGCCCAGCTCCGGAAGCTTATTGGGCCCGAACAAAAGCAATGCAACCAGAATAATCAACACGATGCCCGTTGCGCCAATACCGCTTAACATGAGGCCATCTCCCCTTTTATGAATCGTATGCAAGCGTTTTAATAATCCGCCGCCAGTATCATTGTACCGCTTTATCGCCGGACCATCAACGGGCAGGATGGGCTAAAATGAACCCCCATCCCCTCCGTCTCCGCTCTCCCGTCCCTCCAGCTGGTTCAAGGCCGTTGGAAGATAGCCCATCACCGCCTTCATGCTTTCGTGAACCCCCTTAGGGTCGGCAGGCAGGTTCAGGATTAGCGATTGCCCCCGCAAGCCGGAAATCCCTCTCATACAAAGCGCCTCCGGCAGATCGGCTGCAATCATCGCGCTGCGGATGGCTTCGGCAAAGCCCGGCGCAAGACGCTCCACTACCTCTAAGGTCGCCTCCGGTGTCACATCCCTGGGCTTCAACCCGATGCCTCCCGTGGTAATGACCAAATTCGCCTCATAATAATCCGTCATCTCAATGAGGGCCGCCATAATTTCCTGCTTCTCATCCGGGACAATCCGGAATTCCACAATTGCCCCCATCAGCTCTTCCTCCACCAGCTCGCGTATCACCTGCGCGCTGGTATGCTCCCGTTCCTTGCGTGCGCCGCGGTCGCTGGCGGCCAGTATCCCTACTCTAAACCCCATAGCGTTCCCCTCCCTCGTCTTGGAATGCGGATTGGCCGGTCCTCAGATACGGGCCGCTTTTGCCTCCCTGCTTGGCCAGCAAACGTGTTGGGCCAAGCTCCATGTCCTTGTCCAGCGCCTTGCACATATCATACACCGTCAGCGCCGCTGCAGAGACAGCAGTCAAGGCTTCCATCTCTACACCGGTTTTGCCGGTGGTCCTCACTGTTGCTTCTATATATAACGCATCCCCGTCCTTATCCGCAAATCGGATATCCACACCGGTGAGCACCAACGGATGGCACATAGGAATCCAGTCGGAGGTTTTTTTGGCCGCCATGATTCCGGCAATTTGGGCTACAGCCCGCACATCGCCCTTGGCAATCCCGCCGGTCTTGATCTGCCGGAGGGTGTCCGGACGCATGCGCACCACCGTCTCCGCCACGGCACTGCGCTCCGTTGATGCTTTTTCCGTCACATCCACCATTCGTGCCCGGCCCTGCTCATTAAAATGACTGAAATCCCCGGAATGCTCCGACACTGCCTCCACCCCTTTCTCTTATGTACCAGCCTGATTCGGTAACAACCGCATCCACTTTCACATCATGCTTCTCAAGTGGAAGCTCATCGCGAAGCTGAATCTCAAAAGCCGGCGCTATCCGCAACGGACGGATGCCCTGCTCTTCAAGTCCTGCCAAAAGACGGTCGTAATAACCGCCGCCATAGCCTAACCTTCCGCCGCTCCGGTCAAAAGCAACCCCCGGAACCAGCACCGCAAGCAGCTGCGCCGGATCTGCCGGAACAGCCCCTTTGACCGCATCCGGCTCGAGAATCCCCCATAATCCCGGAGTCAGCTCTTCCAGGCCCCCGACAGTGAACAGCTCCAGCCTCTTCTCCGCCGGAACCGTCTTCGGGACTACCACAGAGCCGCCTGCCGCCCAGCACCGCTCCGCCACCGGATGAATGTCTACCTCATGGCCAAAGGGCATAAAGGTGAGCAGCCGTCCATGGCCCCGGAGAGCGCCCAGCTCATCCAGCATGTCCACAATCCGGCTGCAAAGGCTGGCAGACTTCACACTTCTCTCCTCCGCCCCCAGCCTCTCCCGCTCCTCCAGCACAGTGCGGCGGAGCTCTTTTTTCCATTGGGACATGCCTGATGCACACTCCTTCCCTCCGCCGGCTTAAGCACAAAAATCCGTTCGGTTACGTCAGTTCTTATTGTAGCATATTATTCCAGCCTGCGAAAAACAATCCCCCCAGGCAAAACATCTTCAATAAAATTGGCAACATTTTCTGCCGGCATTGTAAAACCACTATCTCTTATTTTATGGTATTGGACTTTTTGGCTATAAATATTTCGTGGGGTGAGAAAAGGGAGACGGATATGTTACACTAGGGTGTGTGTGAAAGCTTCGAGGGGAGCAGATTTTAGCGAATTTTTGTTCCAGGCAAGGAACTTTTGCGCAGTCGTACCGGAGGGTACGTCAAGCGAAAGTAACGATAGCTTGGGGCGAACAGGCGGTGAAAGATGCCCTCAAGAGGGTTTTCAGACACGCCCTAGTATACAATAAGTGCAAAAAAGCGTCGGAAGCGCCAATTTGCGCTTTTATGGATGTGACCAAGCAATTATTTCAAGCGGGAAATACGGAGGGACGAAGGACCATGGCCATTTTGCTACAGGCCTCAAACATCAGCAAGAGCTACGGCACCCGAACCGTGCTGTCGAATATAAATGTGCAGGTGCAGGACAGAGAGAGAATCGGCCTGGTTGGTGTCAACGGGGCGGGAAAATCCACGCTGCTGCAAATTATTTCCGGGGAAATGTCGTTTGACAGCGGCGAAATCTTCAAAAACAAGGAGGTTCGTGTCGGTTATCTGGCACAGAACAGCGGCCTGCAAAGCGAGAGGTCCATCTGGGCGGAAATGCTGGATGTGTTTGCGCCCCTTCTCCAGACCGAGCGGGAGCTCCGGGAAATGGAAGCAGCCATGGCTGATCCGAAGCTTCACGAGAATGAAAAAGCATATGAAACCCTGCTGCACCAATACGCCGCCAAGTCGGAGCAGTTTAAGGAAAAAGGCGGCTACAGCATGGAATCCCGGATTCGCAGCGTGTTATCCGGTATGGGCTTTGGGGATTTTGCCCCGGATACGCTGATTTCCACCCTGAGCGGCGGACAGCGCACCCGCCTGGCCTTGGCCAAAATGCTCCTTCAAGAGCCGGATGTACTTATGCTGGACGAACCTACCAACCATCTGGACATCGCCACCCTGACCTGGCTGGAGGGGTATCTCCGCTCTTACCCGGGGGCTATTCTCGTAGTATCCCATGACCGGTATTTTCTTGATGCATTGGTTACCGTCATCTACGAAATCGAACGGCACCAGTCCGTCCGTTATACCGGCAACTACAGCCGGTTTATGGAGCTGAAGGCGGCCGAGTATGAAATCCGGATGAAGCAATATGACAAGCAGCAGGAAGAAATCGCCCGGATGGAGGATTTTATCCAGAAGAATATCGTCCGTGCCACCACCACCAAACGGGCCCAGAGCCGCCGCAAGGCGTTGGATCGGTTGGATCGTGTGGACAAGCCTCAGGGGGAGCTGAAAAAAGCGGCCTTCTCCTTTGAGCCGGCATACCAATCCGGGAGGGATGTCCTGAATGCATCGGATTTGGCTGTATGCTACGAGGGCCAGACGACTCTGTTCCAGCATGCCAGCTTCCAGCTCTCCCGCGGCGATACTGCCGCGCTGATCGGACCCAATGGCGTCGGCAAGTCCAGCCTGTTCAAGATACTGACGGAACAGATCAAACCCAGTAGAGGAACCTTCTACTGGGGGACCCGGGTCCAAATCGGGTATTATGACCAGGAGCAGTCACATCTGAACGCCGCCAATACCGTTCTGGACGAAGTATGGAATGAATACCCGCATCTGGAGGAGGCCCGGGTGCGTACCGTGCTGGGGAACTTCCTGTTCAGCGGCGAGGATGTGTTCAAGCGGATTTCATCCTTAAGCGGCGGGGAAAAAGCCAGAGTGTCCTTGGCCAAGCTGATGCTCCAGAATGCCAACATGCTGATTCTGGACGAGCCTACCAACCATCTGGATTTGTTTAGCAAGGAAGTGCTGGAGGCCGCGTTGATGGATTACGAAGGCACCCTGCTGTTTATTTCCCATGACCGTTATTTCTTGAACAAAATGGCGGACCGGGTGCTGGAGCTGGATAAGGACGGCATTACGGCCTATCTGGGGAATTATGATGATTACATTGAAAAAAAGCTGGAGTTGGAGGAAGAGCGTGCGGAAGCTGTAGAATCTGCGTCCAAAGCTGCTGCCCAACGGCCTAACGGGGGAACCGGAAGCACCGGCTCCATCCGGAATCCCGCAGCTGCAGCAACCAGCGCCAAGAACAGTGCGGCCGGCACCGGCAGCAACTATGAGGACAATAAGCAGGCCAAGCGCGAGGAACGCAGCCGCCAGCGCAAGGTGGAGCAGCTGGAGCAGGAGATCGGCCGGCTGGAGCAGGAAATTGCGGAGCTGGAGGAGCAGCTGACTCTCCCCGAGGTTTATAACGACTACATTGCCGTGCAAGGCATCAATGCCGCATTGGATGCCAAGCGGGAGGAGCTTCAGGGCCACTATGAGGCCTGGGAGCAGTTAATGGCGTAAAAGGTAAACCGCAATAACGGGTAAGCGGGCTGAAGGCCAGTTCAAGGGCTGAAGGCCAGTTCAAGGGCTGAAGGCCAGTTCAAGGGCTGAAGGCCAGTTCAAGGGCTGAAGGCCAGTTCAAGGGC
>JAQSYT010000020.1 GCA_029256065.1 Paenibacillaceae bacterium | reverse complement strand
TTCATTATGGGGGCCGAACCCTTAACCAGCTTTGATAAGTACAAGGACCAATTGAAGAAGATGGGGGTTGAGCGGGCCATTGCTCTGAAGCAGGCTGCCCTTGACCGCTATAACAGCAGAAAATAGGGCTCTGCTGGCCACAGAAGGGCGCTTCCCGGGCGCCCTTTTATCCAAAGAGGAGGGAGAACCGCAATGTCCAGCTTAATGAAGGATTACCGGAAGCATAAGTACCTGTATCTGATGATTTTTCCGGTACTGCTGTACTATGTGCTGTTCCATTATGTGCCCATGTACGGCGCCATTATTGCTTTCAAAAACTACCAGGTGGCGCAAGGCTTCGCGGATAGCGCATGGGTGGGCTTTAAGCATTTCCAGAGCTTTTTTGACAGCTATTATTTCCGCCGGCTGATCACCAACACCCTGCTGATTAATCTGTACCAGCTGATCTTTTCGTTTCCGGCACCGATTATTTTTGCCCTGCTGATCAATGAGCTTACCGGGAAATTTTTCAAGAAAGTTGTGCAAACCGTCACCTATCTGCCGCACTTTATCTCCATGGTTGTTATCTGCGGCATGATCACCCAATTTTTGGCCCGGGACGGTGTTGTTACGGATGTACTGGTGTTCTTCGGACTGGAGCGTACTGCTTTATTAGGGGTGCCGGAATATTTCCGCACTATCTATGTGGCCTCCGATATTTGGCAGGGGATAGGCTGGGGCTCCATCATTTATTTGGCTGCTTTGTCAGGCATCAACCCGGAGCTGTATGAAGCCTCCCGGATCGATGGCGCCAACAAATGGAAGCAAACGGTTCATGTGACCATACCGGGAATTACCCCGATTATGATCATCATGTTTATACTGAAAATCGGCCATATGCTGGATGTGGGCTTCGAAAAAATCATTCTGCTGTACAATCCCAATACGTATATCACCGCGGATGTGATCAGCACCTTCGTGTACCGCAAGGGGTTGGGCGGGTCCTTTGAGTTCAGCTATGCCACCGCAGTGGGGCTGTTTCAGTCAGCAGTGAATTTCCTGCTCCTGATTACCGCCAACCGGATCAGCGGCAGGGTCAGCGAAACCAGTCTGTGGTAACGAAGGAATTTGGGAGGAGGAGAAATCAATGCTGGCCAATAGCCGGGAGAGAAGCATCGGCGAATCTGTATTTCAACTATTCAATATCCTGTTCATGATGGTCATGGTGGTCATCACCCTTTATCCGTTTTTTTATGTGGTGGTAAGCTCGTTAAGCGATTCCCACCGGCTGATTTCCCACTCGGGGTTATTGCTTTTACCCAAGGGGTTCACCTTTGGCGCTTATGAGCGTGTTTTTCAAAACCCCAATGTACTGACCGGCTACCGGAATACGCTGCTGATTGTGGTTCTTGGTACGCTCCTCAATCTGTTTATGACCAGCCTCGGAGCTTATGTCCTGTCCCGGAAAGGGGTCCGGTGGGCCAAGTACATTACGCTTCTGATTGTGTTCACCATGTTTTTCTCGGGCGGTCTGATTCCCATGTATCTCTTGGTCAACAATTGGCTTCATTTGGGAAACACTCTGTTAGCTTTAATTATTCCTGGTGTTATTTCCACTTGGAATCTGATTATATTGCGGACCTCGTTTGAGGCGATCCCCGAAAATTTGATTGAATCTGCACGCATCGACGGGGCCAATGATATCACCATTCTGTTCCGTGTGGTCATTCCCTTGTCCATGTCGGTGATGGCTGTCATGATCCTGTTCTACGGCGTAGCCCATTGGAATGCCTGGTTCGGCGCCATGATTTATCTGCGGGACCGGAGTCTGTTCCCTCTGCAGCTTATCCTCCGGGAAATCCTGATCCAGAACAGCACCATGGGCATGGCCTCCGACGCCTCCGCCATGGATGCGGAAGCGGTGGGCGAAAGCATCAAATACGCCACCATCGTTGTCGCCACCCTGCCGATTCTGGTGGTGTACCCCTTCCTGCAGAAATATTTTGTGAAAGGTGTTATGATAGGGTCTATCAAAGGCTAGAAACGGAGCGGGTGCTTGATGCGGAAATGGAGGAGCAAGGGCGTCCGGCTGCAATGGCTGTACTCCTATCTTCTGGTGCTGCTGATTCCGGTAGTGGCGGTTATGGGGATCTATTCGAAAACCAGGGAATTGATCGAAAGCGAAATTTCCCGGGCCAATTCGGCCCTGCTTGCCCAGCTCCAGCAGGAATTTGATACGAACATCGATTATTTCTTCAGCTTGACAGAGGTCATTACTCTAAACTCCAAGCTGTCGACCATTATCCGCAACCAGAGGACAATCGGTGTCCAAGAGCGGCTTGTTATTTCGCAGCTGCTGACGGATCTGCGGGCGTATAACCTCTCCAGGAGCACCGGGGCCAGCTTCTATATCTATTTTCCTGAGGGCGGATTCGTGTTGAATGAAAGCGCATACTATACAGCGGATATTTTCCACCAGACCTATCTGGAGCCTGCGGACGTTGGAATTGACCGGTGGAAAAGCTTTTTCCAATCTGGCATGCGCGGCTTCTTCACCAGCCAGGAAACCTATGGGACCGGGCCTGACCAAGGGATTATGTATGTCCATTATTTGACGGATCATATCAGAGGGGGCTCCACAGCCGTATTGGTGATCCAACTGGATCAGGAGCGCCTGCTTTCTTCTCTGCAGCATATTGAATCGTATAATCAGGGCGAGGTCCTCATCCTTGATGAGCAGGACCGTATTCTCGCCGCTTCCGGAAACCCCGGGCGGAATTACAGCGGAATCCCCTTCGAGAGTACCCTCCGTGAGGAAAGCGGCATTGCCAAGCTGAAGCATAACGGGGAAGAGATCGTGCTGTCTTATACTCAATCCGCCAAGACCAACTGGAAATATATCTATGTGCTGCCTGCTAATATTTACAGCGAAAAGGCGGAGTATGCAGGCAAAATCACCTTTGTGGCTATTATGGCGGCATTGGCCGTAGGGCTTCTGCTGGCGCTATTGATGACCCGGCGTCATTACCATCCCTTGGCCAAGCTGATCCGCAGCGCCAACTCCCGTCAGAAGCGTGAGCTGGCGGAAGCTTCCTTGAACAATGAATTCGATTATCTGGAGGAGGTGCTGGATCAGGTTTGGGAAAGCAACACCGTCATGAATGAGGCCTTGGAAAAGCAAAAGACCACCCTACGCTCCCATCTGCTGGTGCGCATCCTGAAGGGCAGGCTGGAGCAGGGCTTTCCGGCTGACGCCGTCCTGCCGGAGCATGGAATCAAACCCTTGTCAGACCAGTATGCGGTGCTGCTGATTTATTTGGAGGATTACAGCGGCTTCTTCCTGAGCCATGAGCAGGATGAGGAAAAGAACCGCAGGCTGGTGCAGCTGATCATCGCCAATATCGTCGAGGAGCTGACAGAAAAGCAGCATCAGGGCTGGGTGACGGAAATTGATAATATGATGGCCTGTTTGCTTAATTTCAACGCCCAGGTTACGCCGGAAGCTGCTATGGAGGAAATGCGTATCCTTGCGGAAGAGTCTCTGCGTTTTATCGGAGACCGGTTCCATATCCACTTCACTATCTCTGCAAGCAACATCCACCAATCCCTTGCCAATGTGCCGCAGGCTTATCATGAGACGATGCATGCCATGCAGTACAGAATGATGTTGGGGACCCGGATTTTCATCGGCTACGGGCAAACCCGGCATGAGCATTCCTCGTACAGCTACCCGCTGGACCAGGAGCAGCAGCTGAGCAATCTGATCCAGGCGGGAGAGGCAGGGCCGGCACGGGAGATGCTGGAGAGGATTATTGCGGACAACCTGTCCAGGTCCGGGATTTCGGCGGATATGATCCGCTGTCTCCTGTTTGATATCTCCAGCACGATGATGAAGGCCGCCATGGAAAGCGGTCTTGAGAATGACGGGCTTTTTGCAGGCAATCTGCACATCCTGAAGGCGCTGGTGAACGGAGCCACGGTGATGGAGACCAAGGAGCGTCTCTCCGAATTCCTGGACCAGCTTTGCAGGCTGGCCGAGGAGCGGAAGAAGAAGGGGAAGCACCGGCTGAAGGAAAATGTCATTGCCTATATTGCAGACCATTACCAGGAGCAGAGCTTAAGCGTCAACTCCATTTCCGAGCATTTTGGCGTTCATCCCTCTTATTTGTCCCGCTACTTTAAGGAGCAAACCGGGGATATGCTGTCCGAATACATCAGCCGTTACCGGATTGAGCAGTCCAAGCTGCTGCTGCTTCAGGATGATATGCTGATCAAGGAGATCAGTGACCGGGTTGGAATATTCAGTGTCACCACCTTTGTGCGGCTTTTCAAAAAGTATGAGGGTGTTACTCCCAGCACGTACAAGGAAAACAGACGTTCCCTGCGGGAATAGGACGGGAGCCTGTTATAAAAGAAGAACACCGTGCTATGGCACGGTGTTCTTTTATTTGGAAAAGGGATATGATACTATTTTCACAACAAACGGCCCGTGCCTATTATGCCGGGAAGCTCTTCCGGACAGAAGCAGTGCGGTGCTCCGTCATCGCGGGATCTGCAGGACGCAAATCCTCCAGGCGGATCACCAGCCGGGTCACCTCATCGGTTGTAAAGGACAAGGTGCGGAACCGGGCAGCCACATTGGCCAGCTCGATGCCGTACAGATCCTTCCTGCGGCGGTGGGGGACCAGGTCATACTGGAGAACGGGAATGCCTGCAGTTCCTGCCGGGTAGGCGGATGGTGCGGCAGCCGGCAGACCGTCAACGGGGAAATAAATACGCTTTTTGTTCCAGGGAATTCCCCCATGGAGGGATTCCAAAATAATAAAGCCTTCTCCGGTTTCGTTTTCCGTCCGGTACGCACGCAGACGGGAAGCGGATGGTCCGGCTTTAACTGTCTGGCTGGTTTTCAAATCGGGAATAAAGGGCACCAGCAAAATGGGGATGGCCGTTGCCGCATACAGCAAATAAGCCGATTCAAGCAAAATAGCGGATGCAATCAGGCCAAAAAAGAGAATCAAGCCGGCAGCAAGAGCCAGGCTGTTTTTGGATGTGGTCATTAGGTTAGAAGGCCTCCTAGGCGGATCATGAAGACAATATGGATAACATGACTATCTTACCATAAGCGGAGCCGGGTTAAAAGCTGTTGAAAAATGACAAATTGGCGGGAGGAATAATGATGGTGGCAAAAGTGGGGATCATCGGCTTGGGGGATATTGCGCAAAAGGCCTATTTGCCGGTGCTTGCTGCCCATAACGGGGTAGAGATCGCCGGTGTGATGAGCCGTTCGGCAGAAACGGTGGAAAGAGTAGGCCGCAGTCTTCGTGTGGCGGGACGGTATACCAGCCTGGACCGGCTGCTGGGTGAGGAGAAGCTGGATGCCGTTTTTGTCCATAGCCCTACGGAGACTCATTACGGGATTGTGATGCATTGTCTGCAGGCCGGTGTTCATGTATATGTGGATAAACCTCTATCCTATGACATCGGCGAATCGGAGGAAATGGCTTTGTGCGCAAAAGAAACGGGAAAGCTGCTGGCTGTGGGCTTCAACCGGCGTTTTGCACCTCTTTATACGGAGGCAAAAGCATGGATGGAGGCGGCCGGCGGCTTCCAGCTGTGCAACGCGGAGAAGCACCGCACCCGGCAGCAGAAGCATGGTGCTAAACAGACGCTTTATGATGATCTGATTCACATGATGGATCTGGTGCTGTGGCTGTCCGGTGAATTGGAGCCGGAAATTTCGTACCGCCAGCAAACGGACAATGAAGGAAGGCTGTTGTGGGCGTCGGGCAAGCTTGCCCTCACATCAGGTCAAGGAGAAGCTGCCTTCAGCATGGCCCGCAGCGCCGGTCTGGACATGGAACGGCTGGAGCTGCACGGGGGAGGCCGCAGCGCCCGGGTGGTCAACCTGGAGCAGGGTTTGTTTGCGGAAGCAGGCGGAGCTGCCCGTGAAGCGGGCTTCGGCAGCTGGGAGCCTGTTCATCAGCGCCGCGGCTTTACCGGGGCAGTGGAGCATTTTCTGGCGTGCCTCCCGGATCCGGCCGCCTGCTCCATCAGCGCGGACAAGGTGCTGCCGGTTCACCGGTTGATTGAGCGGTTGTGAGCGGGTAACCGCAGCCTTCCAATCCTTCACCCTCTCCGGGCAGCTCCTTGTCGCCGCCAATGAGCATTGGGTATAATGGAAGGATCGACCTATTTTTCATGACTGATGACGGCGGAGGAGTGTAAATGCATATTTTTATGGCCGTTCTGGTCATGCTAGGCTTGATCGGCGTGTCCAATGTGGTGAACCGGTTCTTGCCGATGATTCCGGTTCCGTTGATTCAAATTGCCTTAGGCGCACTTTTGGCAATGCTGCCATCCGGCGTGCATTTGGAGCTGGAACCTGAGCTGTTTTTCGTTTTATTTATTGCTCCGCTGCTGTACAATGACGGCAAGCATACTCCCAGGGATGAGCTGTGGCGGCTCCGGGCTCCTATTTTGATGATGGCTGTGGGGCTGGTATTCGTCACGGTGTTTGCGGTGGGTTTTGCCATCCACTGGATGATTCCCTCCATTCCTCTTCCGGCAGCCTTTGGCCTGGCGGCGATTCTGTCGCCTACGGATGCGGTGGCGGTTAGCTCCCTTGCAGGCAGACTGCATCTGCCCAAAAGCCTGATGCGCCTGCTGGAGGGAGAAGCCCTAATGAATGACGCCTCCGGCTTGGTGGCGTTTAAATTTGCCATCGCCGCAGCTGTTACCGGTGTTTTCTCTCTGCCCAAAGCATCCTTCAGCTTTCTGGTGATTTCGGTAGGCGGTCTGCTTTTCGGTGCTGCTTTGGCCTTCCTTATTATCGGGCTGCGGAAGCTTTTGCGCCGTTTTGGCATGGAGGACGTGACCATCCATATGCTGATCCAGCTCCTGACGCCCTTTATGCTGTATCTGACCGCTGAGCATCTTGGTGTGTCGGGGATTTTGGCTGCAGTAGCCGGGGGTATCGTACACGCGGTGGAGGACGACCGTTCCCGCACTCATTCCTCCTATAACCAGCTCAGCGTTTCCCAGCTCAGCACGGTTTCCTCCAGCACCTGGTCGGTTATTCTGTTTATTCTGAATGGTCTGGTGTTTGTGATCCTGGGTCTGCAGATTCCGGATGTGAGCATCACCGTCATCCGGAACCCCCTGCTCAATAATTTACATATGTTCGGGTATGCAGCCGCTATATTTGCCATGCTGCTTGCTTTGCGGTTCTTTTGGACTCTTATTTTCACCAGAGTGGGCAAGGGCAGCAGCAAGAAGGATCCTGTTTCCCTGAAGATATTGCTGATGACCTCCGTATCCGGCGTACGCGGAGCCGTAACCTTGGCCGGTGCCTTCTCCATTCCGCTGGTTTTGAATGACGGAACGCCTTTTCCGGAGCGGGATCTGATTATTTTTCTGGCGGCGGTGGTGATCCTTCTGTCGCTTCTGTTGGCCAGCCTGTTCCTGCCCTTGCTTGCCCGCCGGAAGGATGCCTCCTTGGGGCAGGCGAAGCTGGAGGAGGCCCAAATTATGGTGCTGACCGCAACGGTCCAGGCCATCCGGCATGAATCCACGGAGGAGAATGAAGCGGCGGCTTCCTCGGTTATTGCCGATTACCGGCAATGGATCGGACAGGCCGAGAACAAAATTTCATCTGGCAAAGCACGGCTGGACAAAGGAGTGGAGATCCAGCTGAGGCTGGCTGCATTAAATACGGAACGGCAATTCGCCCAGAGTGAGCTGGACGAAGGCCGGATTACACCGGAGCAGGCGGATATGTTCTTCCGGATGCTGGACCAGATGGAGGTCCTGATGGCCAATCCCGTACGGATGTGGAAGGTGATGCTGAAGCTGTTCTTCCGGAGACTTAAGCATCCTTTTCCCCGCAAAGCTGGCTTAGACCGGTTCGCCGGGAAACGGAAGGACATTGAAGCGGTGAGGAAGCTGAAGCTGAAAAGCAGCGAGGTCGCCCTTCAATCCCTTTTGGCTCAAAATGGTACCGCCGTCCACAAAGAAGAGCGGAGTGCGGTGATCAGTCATTACCGGGAGGTGCTGGAGCGGTTCAACCGGGTATCGGCTGTTGCCCGCCGAAATGACCGCAGCTTCCACGAGCAGCGCAAGGAGCTGCACGGCTTTGCCATCCAGGCGGAGCGGAACGCGGTGCAGGTCATGTTTGAGACAGGTGAGCTGAGCCGCGAAGCCGCCAGTGAGCTGCGGCGCCGGATTAAGGCGCGGGAGGCAGTGCTGCTGGAGCAGGATGAAATGGCGTAAGCAATGTCAACAGGGCTGTTCGAAATTGGCGGCATCCAGATTGTACGTCCGTTATTTTGCCGATTTACGCGGTTTGAAGGTTTTCGCGGACACAGGAGTCATTAATGCTAAGGAACATCACGCAAACAGGCTCCAAACTGTCAAATAAGGGCCTCTCAGTCCGCATCATTCGAAAAACGTTGAATTTGTGCTGAATAGCGGATTCTCTGTCCGGATAGACAGGGGCTGCTAATACATCGTTTGCTAAGGGGCAGCTATAAATAACGCTCCTTATAATAGCAAGGGCTATTCCTCGTCATGTTTAGGGCTTGAGGATGGCCTTTTTGCGTTAATGCTGCGGATACAGGTGCAAGGTGCCACAAAGAAAAAAGCCTCCATTATTGGAGGCCTACGCGTTAGTTTATGTGTAATGGCAGCATTGCCTATGCTATAAGCGCTTTTCCTTCAGCTTGTCCACAGCCAGCTCCACATCGGCGATGCGGTGATTAAGGAACCGGATTTCACCACGCATGTCCAAGGTTTCTTCCTCCAGCTTTTTTTCCACCCGCACGAGGTTGCCCTCAACCCGCCGCACATCGAGAGTCAGCCCCTCCAGCTTAGCATTGGTAAACTCTTGGGCATTCCGGATTGCAGAAGACAACTGAAACAGCTCTGCCTGCCCAACCTTAAGGTTGTTAACATCACCTTGGAGGGTCTGGACGTCGCCCTTGAGGGTTTGGACATCGCCTTGGAGGGTCTGGACGTCGCCCTTGAGGGTCTGGACGTCGCCCTTGAGGGTCTGGACGTCGCCCTTGAGGGTCTGGACGTCGCCCTTGAGGGTTTGGACATCGCCCTTTAGATCGCGGATATCGGACTTGACCGTTTGCATATCTTCGCCGAGGGTTTGGACGGCTTGCAGGATTTGTAGCAGAATAGGATCATTGGTGGACATGGTGGACAAGCCTCCCGGACTGGATATTACAGGACGTGCGGACATGCGCGGCCATTAAAACTGATTGGCACTATTATATCAGGAATGGGAGACATGTACCATTTCAAATTTAATAGAAGGCCCCAAGCCTATACACTGCCGAATTTCTTCCGGTAGCCGCACTTCCGGCACAGCTCCTCTACCGCCCGTCTGCCGGAAAATCCATCGTGCAGCCTGCGGGCACGGTCACCCTGGAGAATCTCCGCAAAGGGCTGCTCCCGTAGATTGCCCAGGGCAATGACACCCTCGCCGTCCAGACAGCACGGCACCACCATACCATCGCATAGAACCGCCGCATGGGTGCGCAGCGCATGGCAAAACCCTCTGCCCTCATCCTCCGGGGCGTCCAGGCTGGGCCACTCGAAACGGTAGTCCCGGTTCAGATAAATCCGGTCTGCAACCCGGATGCCTTTGCCGGGCAGGGACGCTTCCAGAGCAGAGGGAGGCAGGGCAAACGTATCCTCCATGATCTGCGCCAGCCTGCGGTTGAGCTCCAGGCCGCCAGCCTCCTCCATCCGGGGCGCATCCCACAGACGCAGACTTACGTAGGTGCCATGTCCTGCCGCCTCTTGGGCAAACCTAAGACATTGGCGCAGATAGTCCAATTGGTATTCCTGACCTTTTTGCCGGTGCTCCCCCATACTGTGCAGTGAAATATTCACCTGCCGCAAGCCAGCCTTGCCGAGAATCTCGGCGCCTTTTTTAGGAAGCAAGGTTCCGTTGGTGGTAAGATTGACCTTCAGCTCTTCCTCGGCACAGATATCCAGCAGCGTCCCAATTGACGGATGAAGAAGGGGTTCACCTTTGACATGCAGGCAAATCTGGTCGGTAAACGGGCGTACCTGCCCCAGAATATCCCGGAAGGCATCCGGGTCCATAAATGCGGCCTTCCTGACCGTCGGCGGGCAGAAGCTGCAGGATAAATTGCAGATGCTGGTTATTTCGATATAGATTTTTTGAAAAGGTTTCATTGCGTTCTCCTGTCCGCTTGCTGGACCTTCATTATACCAGCTTTGTTCGCTTTGCACCCGCGGATTGATTATAATGAAAAAAATCATGTTCGATCACTGAACACAATGAGGAGAGACAAGCATCATGACTGAGGCCCAATTAGCCGCTGACGGCGTGTTTCCTTCCGTCTGCTCTCTGGATTGCCCCGACCAATGCGGGCTTTTGATCCATAAAAAAGACGGCCGGATCATCAAGGTGGAGGGCGATTCTTCCCATCCCATAACCAAGGGTGCGATTTGCAACAAGGTGCGGAATCTTCCGGAGCGCATCTATGATCCTGCCCGGCTGCGCACTCCGTTAAAACGCACAGGTCCCAAGGGTTCGGGTGAATTCACCCCCATCACCTGGGAGGAGGCCATCTCCGAAATAACCTCCCGCTGGAAAACGCTGATCAATGAGGAAGGGGCGGAATCCATCCTGCCCTACAGCTTCTATGGCAATATGGGCTACCTGGGCACCGAGGGCATGGACCGGCGCTTCTTCCACCGCCTGGGGGCCAGCCGGCTGCAGCGCTCTATATGCTCTGCCGCGGGAGGAGTAGGCTACCGGTATACCATGGGAGGGGACTTCGGAACCAGCCCCGAGGATACGGTGAATGCCAAGCTGATCATCTTCTGGGGTGTGAACGCGGTCAGCACCAATATGCATCAGGTGATGCTGGCGGAGGAAGCGCGCAAGGTGGGAGCCGTTATCATCGCCATTGATGTCCACAAGAACCGGACGGGAAAATGGGCGGACTGGTTTATCCCCTTGCGTCCGGGAACTGACGCGGCTCTGGCGTTGGGGATCATGCATATATTGTTTGCCGAGGGAATGGCGGATGAGGAGTTTCTGCGGGAGTATACAGTGGGGGCGGAGGAGCTGCGGGAGCATGTCCGTTCATATGATCCGGCAAGGGTTTCTTCCATTACAGGAGTTCCCGAGGAGGATCTGTACAAGCTGGCCCGGATGTACGGCACTGTCCAACCCACCTTTATCCGCATCGGTAACGGCCTGCAGCATCATGACAATGGCGGCATGAACGTGCGGACCATCTCCTGCCTGCCGGCCATCACCGGAGCTTGGATGCACAAAGGGGGCGGCGCCATCAAAAGCAACAGCGGCTACCTGACCCTGAATGAACGGGCCTTGCAGCGTCATGATCTTCTCCAAAAATCCACCCGCCGGGTGAATATGAACCATATCGGGGAGGCGCTGCTGGAGCTGACTCCGCCAATCCGTTCCCTGTTTGTCTACAATTCCAATCCGGCCATTGTAGCCCCGGACGCCAATAAGGTGAGGGAGGGTTTGGCCCGGGAGGATCTGTTTACGGTGGTCCATGAGCTGTTCCTGACGGAAACCGCCCGCTATGCGGACATCGTGCTGCCGGCGACGTCTTCCTTGGAGAATACGGACCTCTACGAGTCCTATTGGCATCATTATATCCATCTCCAGGAGCCTGTGATCGAGCCTTGCGGCGAAAGCAAGTCCAATGTGGAGATGTTCCGGCTGCTGGCAGAAGCCATGGGGTATGAGGACCAGGCGCTTAAAGACAGCGAGGAGGACATGATCCGGCAGGCCCTGAATGCGCCCAATAATCCCGTTCTCGAGGGGATTACCTACGAGCTGCTGAAGGAGCACGGCTTTGTGAAGGGGCGGGTCCGTCCTTTGTTCCCCGGCAAGCTGCCCACGCCCAGCGGCAAGATCGAGCTGTTCTCCAAAGCGATGCAGCAGGACGGGCATTCCCCGCTGCCGGAATATGTGCCCTTGCCGGATGAGGACGGGCTGTCCTTCCTGTTTGTGCCTGCGCCGAACCATAATTTCCTGAACTCCACCTTTTCCAATAATGACAAGCATATCCGCCTGGAAAAAGAACCTCTTCTTCATATGAATGCTGTGGATGCGGAAGCAAAGGGGATTGCCCAAGGGGATATGGTCAGGGTGTGGAACCGGCGGGGAGAATGTGTCATGAAGGCTGCCGTAGGCCAGGATGTGCTGCCCGGAACGGTTGTCAGCCAAGGGCTGTGGTCGGACGCCTCAGGGAAAAAGCGGGTGGTCAATGCGTTAACACCTGCCCGTACGGCGGATATGGGCGGAGGCGCCGTGTTCTTTTCCGGACGGGTGGAGGTTGAGCGGGTTTAGCGTAAATATGGTAGAATAGAGGCAACGATGGACGGCAAAGGGGGCCATGCAATGAGTATGCCGTTGGAAAACAAACGCTACACATATGCCGATTATTTAACCTGGCCGGAGGGAGAGCGGGTGGAGCTGGTGGATGGGCAAATTTATGCCATGACACCTGCGCCTAACCGGATTCATCAGGAGATACTGGGCAGAGCCTTTAATGCTTTCTCAAATTATCTGAAGGGCCGCCGGTGCCAGGCTTATATTGCCCCCTTTGATGTGCGGCTGCCAAAAGGGAATGAGCGGGATGACCAGACAGCTACGGTGGTTCAGCCGGACCTGTCCGTGATCGGCGATCCGTCCAAGCTGGATGATCAGGGCTGCCGCGGCGCTCCCGATCTGGTGGCGGAGATTATTTCTCCCAGTACCCTGAAATACGATTTGACTGTGAAGAAGCGGCTCTACGAGCGCTCGGGAGTGAAGGAGTATTGGATGGTGTACCCGCTGGAGCGGATTGTCATGGTCTACAAGCTTCAAGACAACGGGCATTATGATGACGGCGAGGCTTATGACAAAAAAGGGATTATTCCTGTTGAACTGTTTTCCGGCTGGGAGCTTGCGCTGACCGATATTTTCGAAGCATGAAGCCGCCCCGAAAATGAGAGCAGCATACAGGATTTTCGTTAAAAAAGAGCTCCGGACATCGCTCTGTCCCGGAGCTTCTTGCTGGAATCGGCTTGTGCTTACAACAAGCGCCTAGATGGAAGGCCGGTTGGGAACGTGGAATTTGGCCTCGTTTTGCGTCAGCTTGGCGTCCTTGGTGCCTTGCGCATTGGCGGATTCATCAGCCATGGCCTGCATTTTTTGCTTCAGCGTCTTTTTTGCCATCGGATTACCTCCTTTTTGGACATAAGTGATGGTGGAATCGGATTTAGCTTGCGGCTTCTCCAGGACAAATAGTCAAGGGAACTCCTGCCGGGGGGACATAGCCAACCGTTTGAAATTGGGCCTCAGGTTATGAGACAATACGGAATAATCGAAATTATAGGAGTCCGATCATATGAAACCAGGCATGATTTTATCCGGTGTGCTGTCGCTGGCTGTTTTTGCGGGGCTGAATTTGTATTTGGGCTGGAACGGGGCGGTTTTTTGGCAGGAAGCCCTGCCTGCTGTGCCTGTTCTCTGGTTCTGGCTGTTGTACAGCGTGCTGGCCTTGTCGTATATTGCCGCTATGCTGCTCCGGAAGGCGCTGCCTTACACCCTGGCGAAGTGGCTCAAAATCATCGGCTCCTACGGGCTGGGCATTCTTTTCTACCTGATCATTCTGGTGCCCCTGGCTGACCTGGCTTATGGTATTCTGCGTCTCGCCGGCGTGGCGCGGAGTGCGGCCTTGCTGGGAACTGGCTGGACCACGGCGGCCGTGCTGGCGGCAGTGATGCTGGTCGGCTCACGGAACGCCTGGAGGACAGTCATCCGCCATTACGAGCTGGAGGTGCCCAAAGCCTGCGGCGACGGGCGCAAGGAGCTCCGCATTGCCGCGGCCTCCGATATCCATCTGGGGGCAGTGGTGGGCAACCCCCATCTGGTCAGGCTGGCCAAAACCATGGACAAGCTGAAGCCGGATGTGATTCTTTTGGCAGGAGATGTGCTGGATGACAGCCTGGAGCCCTTTATCCGGGAGAATATGGCCCAATCCATGAAGCTGCTGAATGCGCCGTTGGGTGTCTACGCCTCCTTGGGTAACCATGAATATTACGGCGGCCACATCGGGGAGTATATCCGCCGGATGAAGGAAATCGGTATCCGGGTGCTGACCGACCAGGTAGTGGATGTGGAGGGCAGCTTCTATATTGCCGGACGTAAGGACAGAGCAGCCGAGCAGATTGAAGCGGGGGGCCGCCAAAGCGTCGGACAGCTGCTGTCGGCAACGGACCCGGACCGCCCGGTGATTCTGATGGATCACCAGCCATATGCGCTGGAAACTGCCGCTCTCGCGGGGGTGGATCTGATGCTCTCCGGCCATACCCATAGGGGGCAGATGGCGCCGGCCCACCTGGTAACCAAAAGACTGTTCGAGCTGGATTGGGGTTACTTGAAAAAAGGGGCCATGCATGTCATTGTTTCGTCAGGCTTTGGCCTGTGGGGTCCTCCCATCAGGCTGGCAAGCCGTTCAGAAATTCTGGACATCCGGTTGAAATTTGTTTGATAGATAAGAGGAACAGAAATTTGAGGGGAGCCATCATTTATGGGAAATCAAATAGAAATGCATGTAGAGCTGCTGATGCATACGCCGGAGGCCCGGAAACTCGCTTTTACGGCCATCAGAACCTGTTACAGTCCCACTGAGCCCACCGATTTGTTCGAGGGTGTGCAGTACGACAAATACCAGCAGCAAACCGCTACTGACGGTCAGGGAGGAAGCGATGCGGACCGGCTGTTCCGCCATATCGTCGGCTCCGGCCATACCTCCACCATGGAGCATATCAACTTCACCTTTGCCCTGGAGGGTGTCTCCCGTGTCCTGCTGGCCCAATTGACCCGCCACCGGGCAGGCTTCAGCTTTTCCGTCCAGTCCCAGCGTTACGTCTCTGATGCTTCAGACAAAAAGAAGGGAGGCTTTCACTATGTGGTGCCGCCCAAGATTGCTGCTGTACCGGAGGCCGCGGAATATTTTGGGGAGCTGATGGAAAATCTGCAAACCGCCTATGACAAGCTGGCTGAGCTGGGTGTGCCCCGGGAGGATGCCCGGTTTGTGCTGCCCAATGCGGCGTCCACCAACATTACCATGACCGCCAACCTGCGGGCATTACTGACCTTCTACAACAAACGCCGCCCCGGCCGCGGCGCACAATGGGAAATTGCCCAACTGGCGGAGAAGCTCCGGGAAGAGGTTGTCAAAGCCGAGCCGTGGCTGGACCCCTTCTTCGAACAGGCATGATTACACTCATTGCAGCCATGGACCAAAACCGCGGCATCGGCCGGGAAGGGCGCCTGCCTTGGCGTTTGCCGGCTGACTTGGCCCGCTTCCGCAGAATCACCACCGGCCATGCAGTGCTCATGGGCCGCAAAACCTGGGACTCCCTCAGCCGTCCTTTGCCGGAACGGACGAATATCGTGCTGAGCCGCCAGCCTGCTCCTGCGGAAACCCTGGGTGCGTTGTGGGCCCCGTCGCCCGAGAAGGGGCTGGAGCTGGCGGGTGGTGGGGAAGTGTTCATTATTGGCGGTGCCGAAACATACAGCCTGTTCCTGCGTCGTGCAGACAGGCTCTTGCTGACGATGATCCATCATGATTTTCCGGCGGATGCGTTTTTTCCACAGCGGGATGAAGCCCGGTGGGAGCTGGTTTCCAGTGTTCCCGGTGTCACCGATGAGGAAAATCCTTACCGCTTTACGTATCAGGAGTTTCTGCGCACATAACGCCAGCAAAAAGGCCGGGAGACAAACCGCGTAAGCGGACTGCCTCCCGGCCTTTTTTTGGACATGGCACAGGTTCAATTGGCACACCGTGTCCAGCGAAGGGGATCAGACATCTACTTCCCCAAAACCGGCATTCTTCAAAAAAGACGCCAGGGCATGGGCTTTCTCTTGCCGGATCTTCCCTGGTTTTGGCTTAGACCATACACAATAGAACCAATCCAGGTATCTGCCATACCCTTGGGAGCCATCCCGCTTAAAAAACTCGAATCCCATACGTTTTTCCGGACAGTCATACTCTTGGACAAGCTTCTCTAGCCCAACCGGATCAAGCCGATTGTATTCCCCATAATGAATGACGCCTGGCCCCCTTAACCGGCCCCTTGCGGCATGGGGCACAGCTGCAGGATAACCAAGAATCAGTGTGATTAACGGAAAGCAATGCTGTTTGGGAAGCTTGAAGGCCTCATACAGCTTCCCCAAATCCTTACGGTGGAGACTGTTGGTAAACATGGTGCCGATTCCTAGGGCGTGTCTGATAACTCCGAGGGGAGCAGATTTTATCGAATTTTCGTTCCAGGCAAGGCACTTTTGCGAAGGCGTACCAGGGGTACGTCAAACGAAAGTAACGCTGCAAGGGACGAAAAGGCGGTGAAAGATGCCCTCAACGAGTTTTCAGACACGCCCTAAGGAGGCAGCGGCCACAGCCGCCGTTTGGGCTGCCAGAATGGTATCCGTGCTTCCCGTAATAAAATCCTGCAAGCCGCCGCATGCATACGGATGCTGCAGGTAATCGGCAGTATCCGTCAGTCTGGTGAAATCTACACAAAACAAGAGCGCTTTGCTGCCGGTATAGTCGAAATATTCCCTCATGGCGGCTTTGTCATCAACAACGATTACAGAATAGCTCTGCCTGGCCGATGCGCTTGCAGCACATACGCAAGCATGCAAGATTGCCTCCACATCCCTGTCCGGCACCTCCTCCCCGGAGAAATGGCCGTGTGTGGTGTGCAGACTGTGCAGTGTACGGATGGTTTCGTTCATTGGATACGCATCTCCTGTTCACATGATTAGAATTCTAACTAATGACGCAAAAAAAATTATGGCTTATCCGCGGCTTTTGTTTTCAGGTCCTTCAACACCTTGTTCAAAAGGAAATCCAATTGTTTCCGCTCATCTTCCGTAAGGCATGCGAGGGGACCGCAGCCGTCTGAATCTGATGACGCAGCAGCTGTTTTCAGCTCCGCCAGCTTCAAGGAGCCCGTTTCTGTAATGCGGATTTTCACTTGCTTGCGGTTTCCGTCATCCTGCTGCCTGGTGATCCAGGTATTGCGCTCCAAATTCTTCATAATTACAGTAGCGGTTGGGCGGTCGCAGAACAGCATCTCTGCAATTTGCGAGGGGTACAAAAACTCGTTCCGGGACAGCTGGTTTAAGACATATTGCTGCTTCAGGGTGATTTTGTGGGGAACAAGGTCCTTCTGCAGGCTTCTGCGCCAGGTAAGAAAGATGACGCCCAGCTTAGACATTAGAGGCATATTTGTTTTGCTCATATCGGAATCTCCCTGTGCTTATAGTGAGAATTCTAACAATAGGTTACACCGGTTCCAGCTCGGAAACAAGAATGAATTTACCTTTTTCTGTGCGGTCGCTTATGGTGGTAGACACATTGAACTGGCATCCGCAAAGACGTTTTCAAATCATAAGCCTTGTTTTCGCAAAATTTTGTCTATTTTTTATTTTTTTCGGGCAGCAGCACGAAGATAAAAAAGCTCATTCATAACCTAACATGAAGTGTGAGAGAAGTCATAGTCGGCATAACCGATAAAAAATATAATCACCTTGATAAAATAAATTTTTACCGAATTATTTCGGGTTTCCTTCATATGCTCCGGCTATCGATCCGGAAGAAAACGCCCTGCGTCATCATGAGGAAAAGAAAAAAGGGGATTCTATCATGTACATTCGTAATCTTGCCACCCCAGTTTCCATGGAGGGAATTATGAAGCAGACTCGTGATGTGGTCATGATCATTGTATCCGCCCTGTTGGTTTCCATCGGGCTGAAGCTGTTCCTGATTCCGCATCAGCTTTTGTCCGGTGGTGTTGCAGGGCTTGCTTCGGTAATCGGGTATCTGAGCGATCCGAAATATATTTCACTGTTTTACTTTGGGATGAACCTGCCTATACTCATTTGGGGCCTGGTTGTTGTCGGCAAACGGTATATCTTTCTGAGCATTGTGTCCGTTGCTTCCACAACCTGGTTTTTGAGTGTGCTGCCCAGCACCAAGGTGGTCAGCGATCCGATTTTGGCGGCAATCGCCGGCGGGGTCATTATTGCGGGAGGCATCGGTTTTTCTTTGCGTGCAGGCGGCTCCACAGGCGGCTTCGATATTCTCGGCTCCATCATTACACGGAAGCGGGATGTTCCCATGGGAACGGTGCTGTTTATTATGGACGGCATGGTAATCCTGACGCTGGGTTATTTCAAAAGCTGGGATTTGGCCTTGTGCACCATGCTGTGTACCTTCGTCAAAAGTAAGGTTGTGGATATGATCCATATCCGCCACGTCAAGGTAACCTGCTTCATTGTTACCAAGAAGCGGGAGGAAATGCTGACGCGCCTGAAGCTTCTGCCTCATGGGGTGACCGTCGTCAACGCCGAGGGCGGCTACAGCCATGAAGGAAACTGCATGCTGATGACCGTAACC
The DNA here is from genome assembly GCA_029256065.1 of Paenibacillaceae bacterium. Lineage (GTDB taxonomy): Bacteria > Bacillota > Bacilli > Paenibacillales > NBRC-103111 > Paenibacillus_AR. The sequence continues at coordinate 8,733 of JAQSYT010000020.1, read as the reverse complement.
ACACGCTATGAGCTGGCGGAATTGCGGAAGGCGATTCAGGAAACGGACCCCAAGTCCTTCGTCAATGTGCTGGAAACGGTGGAGGTTATGGGACGGTTCAGGCGGTTGGGGTAGCTAGTGCGGTTATAAAAGAAAAATAGACACCCCCGGGTCAAGTGATGGTGTGCAAACACACACTTGATCCGGGGGTGTTCGTTCATGCCGGGTAGATGAGAGGGCAGATGTTCTACAATTGGGCCACAATGTCCCCGGCCAGGAGAGAGGCGGGGCCGCCGGGACGCAGACGGGCAGCCCGGTCGCCGGCAGCTCCATGGAGATATACTCCCAGGGCTGCCGCAATTCCTGCGGGATAGCCTTGGGCCAGCAGGGAGGCTATCAGTCCTGCCAGCACATCCCCGGCGCCACCGGTGGCCATACCCGGATTGCCGCTGCCGTTTATATAAGCGCAGCCGCCGGGAAGGGCTGTTATGGTGCGGGCACCCTTCAGCACCAGCACCACACCATGCTCCCGGGCGAAGCGCAGGGCAGCACCAATGCGGTTAAGCTGAATATCGGACGTGGGCACACCCATGAGACGGGACATTTCGCCGGGATGCGGTGTGAGAATGGTCGGCCGGTCTTCCGGAGCCGTCCAGGAGGAGAAGTCGGCTGCCTCAGCCGCCATATTCAACGCGTCCGCATCTACAACCAGGGGGCATCGGGTTTCCTCCCAGATGCGCTTCAGCCAAGCGCTGTCGTTCTTCCACCGGCCCAAGCCGGGGCCGACAAGCAGGGCACTGCGGGAGGAGGCTTGTCCGGCCAGAGCCTGCGGTGCAACGGCCGCCCAGCCGGCTGTGGAATCAGGCGCTTCGGCAAGCGGCGCCAGCATTAGCTCAGGCGGGCGGATGGCCGCCAGGGATGTCAGGGAGGCGGGCAGCGCCCAGCTTACCAGACCGCTGCCGCCCCGCAGGGCGGCGGAGGCCGCGAGCAGGCCTGCGCCCATCATGTTGGCTGAGCCTGCGGCCACCATTACATGGCCGTAGGTGCCTTTATGGGTGTCCGCCGCCCGGGGGCGGAGCGGGTCGGCGCCTAAGGCGTCCGCGGCGGATTGGGCGGTGATGTAGCGCACCGCCACACTCTCCTCGCGGGCCAGCCTGGAGGGGATGCCGATGGGGGCAATCGTAACCTGACCGGCGTATTCCGCGCCGGGATATTGGACCAGCCCCCGCTTCAGGAATGCCAGGGCCACCGTGGAGGCGGCCCTGATGCATGGAGCATGGACGGCGCCGGTGTCGGCGTCCATGCCGCTGGGGATATCGGCTGCCACAATGGGCAGCCCGCTTTCGTTGGCGGCGCGGATCAGCGCCGTGTACGGCTCCCGCGGCGCCCCGGCTGCGCCTGTGCCGAGCAGCGCGTCGACGACGCCGGAGTACCGCTCCCACTGGAGCGGTGCTCCGGACGCCGACGCGTCCAGGCACGGCACGTCGAAGCGGGCGGCAATGGCCGCCTGGGCGGCGGCCTCGCCCACAAGCTCCGCGGCGGGCACCGCCAGCGCCACGTCCACGGCAATGCCCGCCTCCATGAGGTGGCGGGCAGCCGCAAAACCGTCGCCGCCGTTGTTGCCCTTGCCGGCCAGTACCAGCCAACGCTCCCGGTGCCGATCCGGGAGCACACCTCCGCCTGCTTCCGCGTCCCACGGTCCGCCGTCCCCACGCTCTGCAGCGCCTTGTGCTCCGCCGCCTGCTTCCGCGTCCCACGGTCCGCCGTAACCGCGCAAAACGCCACCTTTTTTACCCGTCCCGAAGCCTCTGCGTCCCGCCACGCGGAGCACCTCCTCCGCGATGGCACGTCCGGCATTTTCCATCAGCACCATAGCCGGGATTCCGATATCCTCTATCGTCAGGCGGTCCAGTCTGCGCATTTCCTCCGATGTAACCACAAACATAATCCAACCTCCCTTACCTAATGTGGTGGAGTAAACCTCCGCTTATAGACCATGTGGTACCTGCCCTGCAGCCCTTGTAGTAAAACGGCTTCAGACGAATGAAGCGATGTTAGCAGAACCGTTCGGCGGCGGCGTCATAGCGGATAGTTCTTTCTGTGATCACGCCATATGCACGGCTCCCCACTATTAACCATTCATGCCAGGTCCGCGCTGGATTAAAGATTAGGAACTCGTAAACTTTCGGAGAAGGGTCTCAAACCCGCTTTGCCGGTTTCGAGGCTTCCATACCATTATCTGGCCCGCGGCAGGAACCCGTGTTAATTCAAGTTAGCGGAAGCCCTGCTTCCGCTATTCCTGCTCTGTAGTCTAGAAGGGGTCGATAGCGGAAACCCATTTTCCGCTATTCGTCTATGTGCAGCCGGTTTTGCGGTCCGGAAGGCGTAATAGAGGAAAGTACCCTTCCGTTATCACTCTATATAGGGGCCGCTCTCGCGAAATAGCGGAAGTCAATTTCCTCTAATCACTCTTCAAGGGGCGTCTGTCGCCAATAGCGGAAGTCATTTTCCGCTATTCGATAAATTCGCCCTCCGGAGGGAGCTTTTAATGCCAATAGCGGAAATCCGATTCCGCTATTCACTCTCCAAGGGGGTGCCTGTCGCCAATAGCGGAAAAATACTTCCGCTATAGCTATCCCGCTTGCCCCACCGGTCCCAGCCACCAGCATCAGCCCCCACACATTCCCATCAGTCCCACTCGCCCCCACCGGTCCCAGCCTGCCCACCCCACTCCTTTTTTACCCCATCAGCAAATCCCAAATCTGCTTGCCGATCAGCAGGGTGGTCACACCGAGGAACAGCGGCTTTACATATGCGCTGCCGTTCTTGATGGCCAGGCGGGAGCCGGTCAAAGCACCGGCGATCATGGCAATGCCCATGGGAAGCCCATAGGAAACATTGACCACACCCAGGATGAAGAAGGTCGCCAGGCTTCCCAGATTGCTGGCCAGGTTCAGCGCCTTGGAGTTGGCGGAAGCTCCGACAAAGTCAAAACCCAGCAGGAGAAACATAAAAATTAGGAAGGAGCCGGTGCCTGGCCCGAAGAAGCCGTCATAGAAGCCCAACGCCACGGCACCGCTAACCAGCACGATCCGGTTCTTAGCTGTAGGGCCGGCAAAATGACTTTGATTTCCCCAGCTTTTCTTGCATAATGTATAGAGAGTTACCGCGATGAGCATAACCACCACCATGGGCTTGAGGAAGGTGGTAGGAATCTGCTGGACCGTAAGGGAACCCAGCACCGCCCCCGCGAGAGATAACGGAAACAGCTTAGCAACAAGCCGAAAGTTCATTTTTCCGGAGAAGAGGAAGGAGGCCGAACTGGTCAGCGAGGACATGGTGCCCGCCAGTTTGTTGGTCCCCAAAGCCAGGCCGGGAGGAAGCCCCGCGAATAACAGCGCCGGCATGGAAATCAGCCCTCCACCGCCCACCACGGAATCAATAAAGGCTGCCACGAACCCGGCGCCCACCAAAAACAGCAGCATGATTAAATCTGGATGCTCCACCTTTACATTCTCTCCTTGTTTCTATAATCTGTCTTTCCTAAGAGACCGTTTTTGTCAACAAAGCGGATACTAATTACCTGCCAGCTCCCAAGCGGTCTCACCCAAGTATAGCGAAAAAAAGGAGTCTGCCAACATGATTATTATCAAGACAAAAGAAGAAATTGCAAACATGCATGCGGCCGGGAAGGTTTTGGCAGCCTGCCACCGTGAAATAGAAAAAATGATCCGACCGGGTCTCACCACCTGGGAGATCGACCAGTTTGCCGAACGCTTCATGAAGGAGCATGGCGCCACCCCGGAGCAGAAGGGCTACCACGGCTATAAATATGCCACCTGCGCCTCGGTGAATGACGTGATCTGCCACGGCTTTCCCAAGATGGAGCCGCTTGCTGACGGGGACATTGTAACCATCGATATGGTGGTGAACCTGAACGGCTGGCTGGCAGATTCGGCTTGGTCTTATGCGGTGGGGAATGTTAGCCGGAAGGCCACCCACCTGCTGAAAACCACCAAGGAAGCCATGTACCGGGGGATTGCCCAGGCAGTTGCCGGCAACCGGGTAGGCGACATTTCCAACACCATTCAAGCCTTCGCGGAGGCGGAGGGGTATTCCGTTGTCCGTGATTTTATCGGGCACGGCATCGGCAAAGAGATGCATGAGGATCCGGAGGTTCCCCATCACGGACCCAAGGGCAAGGGCCCGCGGCTGAAGGAGGGGATGGTATTTACCATCGAGCCCATGCTGAATACGGGCACCTATTATGCCAAAGTGGATGCGGACGGCTGGACGGCCCGGACAGTAGACGGAGGTTTGTCCGCCCAGTACGAGCATACTATTGCCATTACTGCCCAAGGACCTTTGATCCTGACTGAGCATTGAATACGGGAATAACGGCGGCCGGCAGAATAGGGGCCGCCGCCGATTGCCCCGGGCAGAGGCCAACTTTATAATGGAATAGACACCCAAGGAATTTGCACCCAAGGAAAAGTAGGTGAGCCATTGCTGGATCGACTATCTTGCCGTTTAGGGCTGCTCACCCTGAAACAAAGGCTCCGGTTTTGGGTTGGCTTGATTATTGTAATGCTGGGAGCCCTGATCCTGATCAGCACCTCACTAACAGAGGCGCGCTACAAAACCAGAGAGACCAAGCAGCAGCTGAAGGATGCCATCGGCCTGCAAAGCACCTTTATCAACCGTTGGCTGGAGAACCACAGCACCCAGATTGGGGTCTTGTCCAACCTGATGTCCAGCCGGACCGGCAATAAGGAAGAAATCCAGCGGATGTTCAAATCCTTAATGTCGGAGGAAGGGGAATATACGGCTGTTCTGTACGTGGACGCCCAAGGGAAGGTTGTGGTGGACTCCCAGAGTCCCGCCAGCAGCGGGGATGTCTCCGACCGGGACTACTTCAAGGAGGCTCGGGCCGGGAGAAGCTTTATTACCGATGTGCTGATCAGCAAAAACTCCAGCAGACCCTTCGTCTTCATCTCCTCCCCTATATGGGATGAGAACAATGGATTCAATGGGCTTGTCTGCGGCGTCATCCACATCGGTATTCTGGAGAAGGTAATGAACCAATTTGATTTCGGCAACGCGGGAGAAACCTATCTGCTGAACCGGAACGGGCAGTTTATTACAGTTCCTCTGGGAGTGGAGGGGTCCCCCCTTAATCTGGTCAACACCTCTTCCATTGCCAAGCTGGCTAAAGAGGGAGCACCCCCCGACGATGTGTATGTCAACTATGCCGGCGACCGGGTGATGGGCCAATATGGCTGGGTTAAGGACAACGAGTGGCTGGTTGTGGCCGAGATGAAGCACAGCGATGTCTTCCAGGCCCTGTATACCGATATTCTGCTGATGACCATTATTGTCCTGATCATGCTGCTGCTAAGCTTTGCCCTTACCTTTAAGTTTACCGAAGGGATCATCCGGCCCATTGGCCTGCTTCTGAAGGGGACAAGCACCCTCAGGGAGGGGGATTACGGCTTCCGCATTCCCCCTGACCAATTCGCCTCCGCCCCGGAGGAGCTCCAGCAGCTGTGCGAGAATTTCAATCTCACCGGGAAAAAGCTGAAAACCACCATTCAGATGCTGGAAATGACGGCAGTGGTGGACCAGCTGACAGAGGTGTACAACCGCAGATACATTCTGACGGAGGGGCCTCGTCTCCTGGAAACCTGCATCCGGGCCGGGCAGCCTTGCTCCGTGCTTATGCTTGATATTGATTATTTTAAAAAAGTGAATGATACTTACGGCCATCTGGTGGGAGACCGTGTCATCATCCATGCCGCCTCCCTCCTTATGTCCTGCATCCGTTCCAGTGACATGGTGTCCCGTTACGGGGGCGAGGAATTTCTGGTGCTGGTGCCCAATGCAGCTGCAGCCGCAGGAGGTGTGGAGCTGGGAAACCGGATCCGTCAGACATTCATGGACCAGCCATACAGGGAGGAGGATCTGGAGATTCCCCTTACAGTCAGCATCGGCGCAGCCGATTACCGGACGGAATACAGCTACGGCACCTCCACGCTGGAGGATATGATATCCAGAGCGGACCAAGCCCTATACAAGGCCAAACGGATGGGAAGAAACCGGGTGGAGCTGCCGGATACCCCCAAAAAACCATCCCCCAAAAGTGAAGTGAGCCTCTGAAGCCTATTCCGATTACTTTTGAGGGAGCCCCCGGAAAACAGTACAATTCAACACAAAACAATAAAATAAAACGGAGGATACCAAGATGATCAAAAAATTGGAGCACATCGGCGTTTATGTCAATGATATGGACGAGTCTATCAAATTTTATACGGAGGTGCTTGGCCTGACCCTGGCTGCCCGCAGACGGTTGGATAATGGGATTGAGCTTTCATTTCTATCCTTTGCGGACCACCCGGAAACAGAGATTGAGCTGATCGGCAGAGGAACGGAGGGGATGCCTGACAATGGTATTGTCCACCACATCGCGTTTACCGTGTCGGATATCCAGGCGGAGCTGGACCGGTTGAAATCCCTGGGCATCCGGATGTTGGATGAAGAGCCCCGGACCATTCTCGGCGGAACTCAGATCGCCTTCTTTTTCGGCCCCAATGGGGAACGTTTGGAATTCTTCCAGCCTGCACCTTAATGGCATGGGATGATGAGAATGGGTCAAAAGTTTTCCATTCCGTGAAGATGTGAAGGATTCCGGAAAAAAAGGAAGAAATATTAATTAGAATGTCCTCCACAATCCCTGATCGGGAGGAAAGACCCATGACCCATTTATTTCGACGTTGGAAGTCGTCATTGTATTTCTCGGGGCTTATCTCCTGCGTTTTGATTCTTGCCAACGGCCTTGCAGCCTCCATATTGGGACTGCTGCTTCAATCCGGGCATTTGGACGGGAGCAAGGGTCTGCTGTGGTATTTCACGTTTTCTTATATTTTCTCCATTGCAGCGCTTATTCTGGGTGGTGTGTTTGCCGTTCGGCTGCTCCACAAGGCTGCTGACGGAAAGCCGTCTTCCCGTAAGCCGGCTTTCTTCATGCCCGCTGAAGAGAGCGCTGCCGCCGCGGAGCCGGCCAGCCTGGCTGTGCCCGGGGATCCCTCCCAATATCTGGACATGGCACTGGGGGGGAATACGGATACCGCCGGCCGGCTGCGTATGGTGGAGAGCTTGAGACGAGCGAATATTTTTTGGAGCTCCCTTATTGAACACAGTACCGACGCTATTCATTTGACGGATCTGGAAGGCAACATCCAGCGTGCCAATCCCGCCTTTGAGGCGCTGTACGGCTACAGGGAGGAGGAAGTGACCGGTTCCTTCCAGCCTTTTATGCAGGAAAAGGAAGGGGCCGAGTTTAAGGAACTGATCCGCAAGGTCAAAAACGGGGAAGAGGTGAGCGGATATGAAACCGTCCGCAATACCAAGGATGGCAAGGAAATCCACGTCAGCCTGACCTTGTCCCCCGTGCGCCTGGATGACGGGGAGCCCGTTGCGCTGGCAGCCATCAGCCGTAATATTACCGAACGCAAGGAGACGGAGGAGCTGCTCCGGCGCTCCGAGAAGCTGTCGGTGATCGGCCAGCTTGCCGCCGGTGTGGCCCATGAAATCCGCAATCCGCTGACGACGCTGCGCGGCTTTGTCCAGCTGTTCAAGCAGCGCCAGACGGGAAACCAGGAGTACCTGGACCTGATGCTGGAGGAGGTAGAGCGGATCAATTTCATTGTCAGTGAATTCATTATCCTCTCCAAGCCCCATCTGAACCAGTTCTTGTTCAAGGACCCGGGAGAGCTCCTTGAGGACACCCTGCGTGCACTCCAGCCTCAGTCCCACATGAGCAGCGTCCGGCTTGAGGCCAGCATTGAACGGAATCTCCCACGGATTCTCTGTGAGGAGAATCTCGTCAAGCAAGTGTTCCTGAACATCATCAAAAATGGAATGGAATCCATGCCTGAAGGGGGAGTAATGAGGATTGAGGCGGCAGCCGAGGGACCGGAGCGGATCAGGTTCCTTTTTACGGACCACGGCACCGGTATTCCCCGGGAGATGCTGCGCCGCTTGGGGGAACCCTTCCTCACCAGCAAGAAGAACGGCACCGGTCTGGGAATTATGGTCAGCCAGCAGATTATTGCCAACCATAAGGGGCGGCTGCATATCGCCAGCGAGCTGGGGAAGGGCACCTGTGTGGAAATTCTGCTGCCGGTTAATTTCCGCCAGCTTTCCGAGGATCTGGATGGGGAAAGCGTGGACCTTGTACCAGACGCCAAGGTTGCGGTCCAGGCTTGTCCTCCCCACAACACCCTCACAGGCAACGGTAAAGGCTTCTAGAGAAGGGCATAAAGAAAAGCGGGCAATGCCATTTGGGCATGCCCGCTTTCTGCTGACCGGGATTATCCGCCGAAGGAATCGCGGAACGCCCGGTTCAGCTCCTCCTCGCCCACATTCCACAACGGAGCGATAGAGGGGCTGACCTCCTTTTCCCACCAGTCCGCCAGGACCTTCCGGTTGCTGCCGTTTTCCACAATCCACAGCAGGTTCAGGGCGACCTTCTTGAAATACAGCTCCTCTGCCTGCTTCAGGGGTTCGGGGGCAATATAGGCTTTCAGCCTCTTGATGGTCCGGTACAGCTCCTTTTGGCAGGAGCGGCGTATTTGACGGGCAGTGGGAAGAGGTTTTTCATGCTTGGCATTGCGCATGGGATTGGTTTGCATGGATACCACCAGCCTAATCGTATCTTGGGATGACAGAATAGTGTATGCGGCTGACCGCCAATGG
>JAQSYT010000362.1 GCA_029256065.1 Paenibacillaceae bacterium | reverse complement strand
AAAACCCGTGCTGCGCGCACGGGTTTTCCGATTGTGCTGCCGGTCCGCAGCAGGGCCGGCTCAAAGGCGGGACTATTCCTGCTGCTTGGCCCGCCAGGTGTTTATTTTCTCCAGCCATTCCTTCACCCGGGCTTCGTTCCCCTGCGTAGTCGGCTGGTAATACTGACGGTCCTGCAAGGATTCAGGCAAGCACTCCATCATAGTGAGCTTGTCCTCCGTATCATGGGCGTACTGGTAGCCTTCTCCATACCGCAGCTCCTTCATCAGACGGGTAGGGGCATTGCGCAGATGCAGCGGAACAGGCTCCGCCAGCATATGGAGCGCATCCGCCTTGGCCTTCCCGTAGGCCTCATACAGCGCATTGGACTTGGGAGCCAGGGCAAGATGAGTCACCGCATGAGTCAAATGAACCGTGCATTCCGGCATGCCGATAAAATGGCTGGCCTGATAAGCGCTCACGGCAATGTCCAAGGCCCGGCTGTCGGCCATGCCGATATCCTCACTGGCAAAACGGATCAGCCTTCTGGCTACATAAAGGGGATCCTCCCCCGCCTCCAGCATCCGCGCCAGCCAATAGATAGCCGCGTCCACGTCACTGTTGCGCATGGACTTGTGCAGGGCGGAGATCAGGTTGTAATGCTCCTCGCCGTTCTTGTCGTATAAGAGTGACTTCTTGCTGATGCATTGCTCGATGATTTCCTTGGTAACCGTGATCTTCCCGGCATCCTGCACACCGTTCAGCACCACCATCTCCAGGGTATTAAGCGCTACCCGGGCATCCCCGTTGGCGAAGTTGGCGATCAGGAGCAGCATATCCTCTGTAATTTCCAGCTTGGTCCAGCCGAAGCCGCGGGGATCGGCAACAGCCTGCTTAAGAAGCAGCTGCAGATCCCCTGCTGCCAGTGCGTGCATAACGAACACCTTGCAGCGGGAAAGCAGGGCCGCGTTGACCTCGAAGGACGGATTCTCCGTGGTAGCCCCGATAAGAACAATGCTGCCCTTTTCCACAAAGGGCAAAAACGCATCCTGCTGGGCTTTATTGAACCGATGGATTTCGTCGACGAACAGGATGGTTTTTTCTCCCATCAGCCGGTTATGCTCTGCCCGGGTCATAACTTCCTTAATTTCCTTGATGCCGCTGGTTACCGCGCTGAAATCCACAAAGTGGGCTTTGGTTTTATGGGCGATAATCCGGGCCAGGGTGGTTTTGCCCACACCGGGCGGCCCCCAGAAGATCATGGAGGGCACCAGGTCCTGTTCCACCATCTGGCGGAGCACCTTCCCTTCGCCCAGCAGATGGCTCTGCCCCACATATTCGGACAAGCTGTCCGGCCGGAGACGGCTGGCTAAGGGGCTGCTCCACGCCCGGTCATCAAACAAGGATTGATCCTCCATCACAAAGCCTTCCTTTCAGGTTCGGATTTTCATTGAAACATATATCCTCTATTTTACAATGTCCACCCCTGCCGTCAACCTGGGCACGGACAGTTTGCCGCCGAACAAAAAAATACCGCTCCCCGGAACCGGCTTGTTCCAGGAAAGCGGTATTGTGTTCGGAGTCCTGGATCACCCATTTTCATCCGGTTAATATTCCAGAATATCACCGGGCTGGCATTCCAACGCCTTGCAAATGGCCTCCAGGGTTGAAAAGCGGATAGCCTTGGCCTTCCCGTTTTTCAAAATGGAGAGATTCGCCATGGTAATGCCCACCCGCTCCGAAAGCTCCGTGACGCTCATTTTCCGTTTCGCCAGCATGACATCAATGTTGATAATAATGGCCATATGCTTCACCTCAGACCGTCAGATCAAGCTTTGCTTGAATATCGATGGCATTCTTCAACAGCTTCTGCAGCACAGCTGCAAAAACGGCGATTACCATAGAGGCGAAAGTCGCCTTCAAAAAGAGCGTCGTTCCCCGTGCCATGACATCATTACTCCAATTCATTTATGTCATGTAGATTGCAGCATCTGATTTATCGTTTATCAATATATAATTATTGAATAAAGGTATTTTTTTATTCTTATCAAGGACTCACTTCCATGAAGGTTGCATCGGCATTGAACGTTGCTTCTGTGCCGGCCTGGGCATACAGCAGATAGTTGGCATGCCGCAGATATTTAGCCGCATCCGTCCAGGTCTGATAGGAGGCCTTCTGCGGATCGGCCAAGCCGGCGGTACGGCGGAAGGTGGCCTCATTCTTAAAGGCTGCCGTGCTGTCGTTTTGGTCCAGCCATACCTCCCCGTTGGAGCGGACTCTAAGATAGCGGCCGGGGAAGTTTACGGATTCAAAGGAAACACCGGCGGAATCAGCCAAGCCGGGAACCATCTTGAATTGGGCATCCGCAGCTGGGGATACATTGGTATCCAACCTTGCCCGGTAGCTGCTGTGGCGGACAACCCGTTCCGGATAGTTGAAGGACTGGAGGCGGACATTGACAGCTACCGGCTCCAGCCTCCACTGCTGGTTGGCGCCCAGGGTATAACGCCATTGCTGGATCAGCACCCCCTCTGCGGTGGAATTGCCTGTAACATCCGCCGGTTTGTTGGTGTGTACCGGTGTAATCCGGTGATAGCCCGCCCCAGTGGGAATAAAGGCGAATTTCTGATTGTCGCCGCCGCTGCTTGCCCCCAGCTGGAATTTGGCTCCATGGTTCAGCGAGCCCCCTGCCACCTCCAGAGCCAGGCCGCTCTGCACATTTTTGATGCTGTATTGGCCGCCGCCCAGATGAGTCACCGTCCACTGCTGGAGGGCTGCTCCGGTGTAGGTGGACTTACGCACCTGCGCACCGCCGGTGGCTCCGGCCGCTTCCATGGCCTTGCCGTCTAAGCGTACGTGGAAACGGTACACGCCGTCTGGTATATTCCCTCCTGGAAGCACAGCCGTGCCTCCACTTCCCGCCGGCCGGGTGTACAAAAGAGTGCCGAAGCCCAGTTGGTCAAAGGTAGAGGGATATTGGATGTTGGGTCCCCCCTCCGGTCTCACCAAGGCCGCTCTCGCAGCAAGGTTGGGTACGGAAAGTCCTTTGCGGTTGGCGTAATGGTTGTAGATCATTTCCCAGATGGGCCGGTATTCATTGCGGCTGTCATTGGACATGACTGATTGGGTCTGCACAGCGCCGTTGGTCCCGGAGCCCCATTCATAAGCAGCAAAGGGAACATTGTCATCCCCGTTATTGTATTTGGCCACATATTCGGCAGCCCGGAGGAAACGGTTATTGGCCCAGCCGTACAGGTCGTCCCCCTGGTTCCAGGCCATTTCGTTGATGACGGCCATAAGCCCTACGCCCAGCTGGGTATGCGCCTGATCGCGCCCGGACTCCTGCCATTGGGCCAGTCCGTTGGGATGGAGAAAGGGAATAGCATTATAGATGGAGCCGTTGCCCGCCCCATGCTTGAAATACTCGATTCCAATGTCATAAATATCCCGCCGGTCGCAAAAAATCCCGATGGCAACGGCAGCCGCCATATTGGCCAAGTCCCAGTTGGCCCAATAATTTTGGATGTAGGCGTCATTATGGTCCTTGCCGTATTCATTGCCGATGAGGAAGCGTTCCACCAGCGGCTTGTAAAACACATTCAACAGCATGCTCTGCATCTGGGTCAAGTTAAAGCCGGGGTAGTCCCGCATCAGCTCCGCCGCATTAGCCAGCTCGTAGCCGTAGAGCCCCGAGGCCAAGTACCGGTCCGCGTTTCCGGACACGGAAGTAAGTGTGGAGGACCAGCCATTGAGAATGTCCCGGGCCGTGTCTCCATGGGCTGTGTTGCCGCTGATCCTCCAACGCAAGGCATTCTGGTAGGCACGGGCAATATCGTTAATCAGAAGCGCCACATTATCCCCTGATCCGCCGCGGGTAATGACAGATGTGGCACGGTGAGTCCAACCCGCCTGGGACAACGTACTGTTGACCAGTTGGTTCCAGCCGTCCAGGTAAGGCTGTGTGCCAGCATTAACCATCTGCTTCATCCGGTCAAAATCCGCCTGGGTATGCAGCAAGCCGGGATGGGTAAAAGCAGCAGGCGCCGCGACAGCCCTTTTTTCTCCCACAAATCCGGCCAGTCCGGCCAACAGACTCAACACAACAGTAAGCAAAATCCACTTCTTCATTGCTTCATCCTCTCCTTCAATTCAATATCCGGACTTTGTCCGGTTGTTCACTAGGGCGTGTCTGAAAACTCCGAGGGGAGCAGATTTTAGCGAATTTTTGTTCATGGCAAGGCACTTTTGCGCAGGCGTACCGGGGTACGTCAAGCGAAAGTAACGCAGCAAGGGACAAAAAGGCGGTGAAAGATGCCCTCAACGAGTTTTCAGACACGGCCTACCCCGCCTCACCTCCCCTCAAAGACAAAAGGCAGAGCGCCCCACCTGCGTAGCCTGATGAGACACTCTGCCAATCAGCTGATTATTCCAGACCCATGATGCGTGCTATCAGTACGGCGGCCTCCGCGCGGGTTGTGTTGGACTTAGGCGCAAACCGCCCCCCGCCCTGGCCTTGGATCGCTCCAGCTTCATTCAGGCTTTTTACTGCTTCCGCCGCATAACCCGCGATGTCGGCATCATCCTGGAAAAATGTTCCATTACTAGTATGCTGTAGGCTGATACCCGCTGTTTTCAGAATCCGTATCACCAGCACAGCCATTTCCTCCCGGGTAACCGCCTGGTCCGGACCGAAGCTGCCGTCCTCATAGCCATTGATGATATGGAGCGCCTGCGCTGACGCGATGGAATCGGAATACCATTCGCCCGACTTCACGTCTGTGAAGGAGGAAGCTTTTCCTTTTTGCACCAGCCCAAAGGCCTCCATTGCCAGCTTCAGGAATGCTGCCCGGGAGACAGCCAGCTCCGGAGCGAAGTGCTCCCGGTTAATACCATCAACAATTTGACGGGCAAACAAAGCGTCTACACTGTCCTGGGCCCAAGGATAATCCTCCAGGTCCGTGAAGGCGGAAGGAAAGGCTGCCACCCCATAGATGCCGGGCTGTTTGGCGGAGAAAACAAGCTCGCCTGCGCTGGTCTCATATGTGGAATTGCGGATCATTTCCAGCCGGCCTTCCGCATCCGCATATGCCGCTACCAAGCTGTGACGGGATTCCCCGGTGTGGAGCACATATGGGATACGCACCTTTACCTCTGCGCCGCCGGCAAAGGCTCCAATCGGCTTCCCATCAGCCGACAAACTGATCTCAAGCACCGGTTTTCCATGAAACGTTTGGGTCAGAGAAACCGGCAAATCCGAGTCAGACACAG
>JAQSYT010000361.1 GCA_029256065.1 Paenibacillaceae bacterium | reverse complement strand
TTGCGGGTGTTTGGGTGCCTGCTTTGCGGGTGTTGGGTGTCTGCCTTTTGGAAATTATCCGCTCTGGGATGGTGTGAATTTTATTTGTATGAGTATTGCCTGAGCCTATGGGATAGTGTTGGAAAGGAAGTGAGGAGGGCATATCCGCCCTCTTCACTTCCCTCTTCATCTGAACGTTTATGTCACTTTGTATAGTCCTTGCGCTGATGCAAGGAAATGGACCGGTAACGGGCGCTCAAGGATTTTAACTTAGCGGAAGACAGTTGGCGGAAGGGGGTGTGCAGGGCTTTATTGCGGGCCGGGAGCAGTGCCACTCTCCGTGGAATGCGGCTGTACAAGAAGTTGCCGTAGGTTTCGAATTCGGAGAAGGCGAACTGCTTCTTTTTGTTCATACTACGAAGGATGGCTTTGTACCAGCTCACACCGTGTCTGGCTTCAATGGTTTTTTTCAGTGTAGTAACCTGCGCCTTCTCGAACAGCATGTAGTGGGTGACCAGCGATGAGGGGGCAGCGGGATTTTGTCCCATCAATTTCCGGTAGGTGACAAAGTATTCACTCTGGCTCCATTTCCGGGTATAAAAGACGGTCTTGCCTTCCCCTGTCCGGAACCGGTGGGGCCGGATCAGGACGGTATCTGCGTCCACCACCAAGTAATAGTCGGCACGGCACAGTTTGGCAGCGCCCAGCTTCAGCAATTGCTGGTAAAGCCAGCCCGACCGCTCCCAGCGGCTGGAGCTGTAATGAATGTCTTTTTTGGTTATGGGCAGGACTGTGTCCTCGTCCACAAATCTGCAGCTCTTCATGGCACAAAGCTGAAGGATGCGTTTTTTGCGTGGAGCGATAATGAGAATTTGTCCGATAGGATGCTGAACCTGCTTGCGTAGGGCATCAATGACATGGGGCAGGGTCGCCAAATCCTTTTCAATGGCAGGAATAACAATGTCAATTCGGGGTAAGGCCATATCCTCATCTCCGTCTCGGCCGATTTTCCCCTCATGATATGCCGAAGCGGTTTACACGGTGCAGTTGCTTCTTAATTAGGGCTTACAGTAGTATGTAGAAAACAGGGGCTTGTCAACGCCCGATCCTTATATTGGAGGAGTTCAAGCATGAAGGTATCGACGAGGGAGCAAGCGGTCAAAATCGTGGAAGCGCAGCAGAGCTTATGGAGAAGCGGTGAAACGCTGGAATTGCAGTTCCGACTGGAGCAGCTGCGGAAGCTTAAAGCTGCGATTCTCCGCTTCGAAAAGCCTTTACTAGAAGCTCTCCATGAGGATTTAGGGAAGAGTGAGTTCGAGGGGTATACGACAGAGGTGGGATTTTGTCTGCACAGCATCAGTGAAACCATGAAGAAGCTCCGCAAATGGATGAAGCCCAAAAAGGTTGCAGTTCCGCTCCATTTGCAGCCCTCCCGCAGTTGGGTCCAGCCGGAGCCTTATGGTTCGGTGCTGATCATCGGCCCGTTTAATTATCCGTTTCAGTTGTTGATCGAGCCCTTAATCGGGGCTATTGCGGCAGGAAATTGCGCTGTGCTGAAGCCTTCGGAGGCTGCTCCCACCGTAGCGGCAGCAGTTGCCCGTCTGATCGGGGAAACCTTCACCGGAGATTACATCCAGGTATTGGAAGGGGAGAAGGAAACAGTCGAGGCGCTGATACACGCCCCGTTTGATTATATGTTCTTCACGGGCAGCGCGGCGGTTGGCCGGATTGTTATGAAAGCGGCAGCCGGGAATCTGGTTCCGGTGACGCTGGAGTTAGGAGGCAAAAGTCCTGTGGTGGTGGAGCCTGATGCCAATCTGGAGGTGGCCGCCAAGCGGATTATCTGGGGAAAGCTGATCAATGCCGGCCAAACCTGCATCGCCCCGGACTATGTATTGGCCCACTCGTCTATAAAGGATGAGCTGGTCCGGAGGATGCAGCAGGCCATCGTCCATTTCTACGGTGAGGACCCTTCTGTAAGCCAGGACTATGGGCGGATTATCCATACCCGGCATTTTGACAGGCTGGCGGCCATGGTGGAGCAGGACCGTGCCCGCATTGTCCACGGGGGAGCTATGTCCCGGGAAAACCGGTACATCGAGCCAACTCTGCTGGATCAGGCTCAATGGGGAGACGCCTCCATGGCAGAGGAAATTTTCGGTCCGATTCTGCCCATCCTGACTTATGACCGTCTGGAGGATGCCATCAGGCAAATTCAGGATCAGCCGAAGCCATTAGCACTTTACTTATTTACGGAAAACAAAAGCGTGGAGAAAAAGGTATTGGGTCGGGTTTCCTTCGGAGGCGGCTGTGTCAACGATACTATTTCTCATGTGGCCAGCTCCGCCCTTCCCTTCGGAGGAGTGGGGCAATCAGGAATAGGCGCTTATCATGGGCGGCATAGCTTCGAGCTTTTTTCCCATCATAAGAGCATTCTAAAAAAGACCACCCGGCTGGAAACCGGGTTGGCCTTCCCTCCTTACAAGGATAAGCTGAAGCTGGTCCGCCGTTTGTTGAAGTAACAGGCCACGCCAGCGGCTACACATCGTATTCCAGCTGCTTAACAGCCTGCTCCATAAAGTCCAATGGGGTGGGAATGGTCTCGGAATTGTACTCCACCGCCCCGATTTTCAGAATCAGCTTCACCTTATATTTATCCGTAAATTCTTCGGTATTGAATTCATAAAGCTTTTGCCGGATCCGTTCCATAACCACCTTGGCCCCTTCCTTCTCTGTAAACAGGAGGAGTCCCCAGGTGGCTTCTTCTTTATCCAGCAAATATAGGATATCGTTGGTACGGATGCTGGACTGGCTGATCCGGGAGATATCCAGTATAGCCTCCGTCAACTGCTCTGGGGGAATAAACCGCCTGATTTCACGCCAGTATTTGACCTTAATGACCAGAAGGGTTAATGGAATTTTGTAACGGACGGAAATGCCGGTAAAGACGGTTGCGTCCTTTTGGAAAGCAAGGCTATTCTTCAAATCCGTATTTACATCCAGTGTTGCCAGCTTGGCCGTCTGCTCCCGCAAGGCATCATTCTCTGCCTGCAGTTGGCGTGCAGAATAGGAATACAGCCACATGGCCAGGGTGAAAAGCGGCGTCATCAACAGCCAGAAATAGGTACGGCCCTCGATGGTACCGGCCTGGGCTACGGTCTGATACAAGACCATGCTGCCATAGCCGAAGATGAAAATTACATTGATAATCAAGCCTGCAGTGACAGAAGAAAAAAAAGTAATCACCGCAATAAAAAAGGCGACAGCCAGCATAATCAGATTGGTCATGGTTTGCTCTGGATCACCGCTGATAAACAGAATGGCGATCAGGCACAGGAGCATGAAGCCGATGAGGGCGGCATCTGACACAAGAGCGGGCGAGGTCCGTCTCATCATGGCCGTTTCCTCCTTGTTAATTTTTCGTCAGATTGAGCCGGCTTCGAATGCGCCGCATTCCTTCTGGTATGTTTTCTCACCAGCAGGATCAGGGAAACCAGCACCAAGGCCAGCACCAGCACGGCCGCCGCGGTAAAGGTCACCACATCCTGCCGCTGCAGGATTTCATCAAGCCCAGTGACTGGCTTAGGCGCTGCGGCTTTTTTGAAGCGGTAGGGTTGAATCCTGCCGTCACTGTCGGTTATTACACCATCGCCGTAAATTTTCCAACGGACTTCTTCTCCAGCCAGCAGCCGGGAGGCCCGGAATACGGATTCCGGCTCCGCTCCCGTCACCACCAGCATCCCTCCGTTTCCATAGGGCGAGGGCAGAAGCTGGAGTGTGCCGATCGTGGATGCGTATCCGGCCTCCAGGCTTATTTTTTCATTGGACAGAATGCGCGTCCCATCCCCGTCATAGCGGAAGTACAGCTTGTCATTCTGCGTGCGGATGACTGCATTGTCCAGGTAGGAGCCGATGGCAATCAAATTCCGGTCCTTGAAATCCTCAGTTGCGGTGGATGACTGACTGAACCTTACTTCACCTGTGTTGGCTAAAGCATACCGGCCCAGCAGATGAAACAGATTGCCTACCGTCCGGTACAGCTCATTATCGTGCCGGTCGGGGAGGATTACAGATACAGAAGCAAATTGGCCGTCCTGGATAAACGGGTACGGATAGTTATTCAGCAGCAACTCCGTTCCCTGCCGCGTTTGAAGCTGCAGAAGGGAGTCTGAGGTAATATACGCCCAAGGCGTATCTTTCTTGTTGGCTGCGCATGCATTGAAGTCAGTCTCCAAATCAAAGGCAACAGTAACCGTAAAGCTGCCTGAAACAGCCAGATCACCGGGAACTGTAAACACTGCCCGATCGGCATGGGCCAGCTCCTTGTGCAGCTTTTTGCTGCCGATAGGCACTCCGTTCATTTTCACGGTCATCAGGGAGCGGTCAAAATTCAGGTTCTCCGCATAACGGAAGTCCAGGCTGATCTTGCTGGCCTCTCCCAGCTGCAGGTTTCCGGGCATGGAAATGTAATAGTTATGCTCCTGATGAAAGGGGCCTGTAAGCTCATCCCCGTTTTCGGTCAAGCGGATTTCCCGGGTGAAGCCTGATGCTGCCTTGGAGACATCGGTTGTTGCATCAATCAGCAGCGTATTGCCGGCAGCCTGCCCCATCTGCTCCTGGTTGGCGACCATTCTGCCTGCTTGGATGAGGAGGTCAGGGGAACGGGAGGTCACCAGCAATATGGCTTTATCCTGCATGCCGATCAGCCGGATGAGGCCTTGATGGTCAAGATCGGGTGTTCCGGGCTGAAAACCGGCCAGGGCCAGCTCCTTCAAATCCTGAGGCAGGCTGTCGTAAAGGCCTACAACCGTCACGTAATCCTTATCCTTGAGATGCTCTGCGGAATACGGCAGCAGCGGGATCGCATTCTCTGTCAGCAGGTTGGTCCGGGCAAAACCCGTCAAGGCATATACCGCAGCTTCCCATTCCGCTGCCTTCGGTTCCGCAGGCAGGGCCACCAAGCTGCGGCCTGCGGCAACGGAATCAGGCCCGGTAATCCGTGCATTGAAATCCCGGATCGAATCCTCTACAGAACGCAACACATATTCGGTTTCAATGCGGGAGGAGTCACCAATCCGAAGCCAATGGCCAATATCGGTATCCTCCTCGCAAACCTGATCATCGGCGTAAGCCCGAAGCTCGGTTTGCAGCTTCAGCACATTGCTGCCCGGGGCAAGCAGCCCTACAGGTACGGATACCTCCATACGCTGCCCGGTTTCCGTACCTGTCTCCGGGTGAAAGGAGTAGAACGGATTCCCGTTTACAAAAAGC
>JAQSYT010000360.1 GCA_029256065.1 Paenibacillaceae bacterium | reverse complement strand
CTCCGGACGGCAGAATATATGGAGCTAACCCTTGATGGTACAGTTCGGCTGCTTTTTCCATCAGCTGGGGATGGCTTCCGCCAGGAATCAAAATAACATCCGCCGGTTCGAGCCCGGTTTCAAAAAACATAAATTCCGTAATGCAGTCAAACGGATTGGCCATGTTTGTTCTCCTTTTATGTCCTCAATATGGAGATGGTATTCTTCCGCAGGTCTTCAAATACCACCCGCTGCACGGAGCTGATCTGCTCCAAATCTATATCCTGCAGATCGATAAATTTAAGCTGCAGGGATTCCCGGGCTTCATCCTGAAACAGCAGGGTTTGCCCATCCTGGTCCAGCTTCCCTTCCAAATTGACCTCCGCATGGAATAAGAACATGACGAAAACAACCTCATTTCCATCCGGATAGGTATACTGCATTCTCTCTCCGCTATATACCGCGTAAAAATCCGACTTGAGAACGTCCAGACCTGTTTCTTCAAGGACCTCCCGCTTCATCGTCTCCTCGGCTGCTTCGCCGGGCACCATTCCTCCACCGGGCAAACCCCAGTTTCCATAATCCGATCTTCTTTGAAGCAAAATTCTGCCTGCTGCATCCTTAATGATTGCCCCTGCAGTTACAATGATTTTCATGGATGTTGTGGATTTTCCCTTCACGTTTGACTAGATAAGCCTGTTTAGCAATTTTTCCATACCTAAATGAACTGCGGCAGCCCCAAACCTGTTTTCCCTTGAGTATACCAAATATTCCATCTGCTGCGGCAAAAAAGCTAAAGGCCCTCGTCACACAAATTCGATGAATTCCGGTGCGCGCAATAGCCCGTCGGCCGTCCGGCCGCGGTAGCGGATTTTCACCTGCAATCCGGGCTTCACATAAACAAAATTCCGGTCTTCCCCTGTTTTCACAGCTGCTGAGGTGGCATAAAACATCCCCTTATCCGCTCCAGCCACTGCTTTTTCAATAACGCCTGCAGGACTCCCCTGGGAGAGGGCAAGCCAGCCAAACTGATCCTTACGGTATCCTCCCAGCTCCACAACAGCGTAGGAATAGCGGTGGATCTTTTTCCAATCCTCTGAATATCCCGCCGTATAGGGGGAGTCCTTGCGCTTGGCGATCATGCCCTTCATTTCCCGTTCCCGGATTGCCGCAAAAAGCCGTTTCCCCTCGTCCGGCAAATATAAAACGTGACTGTACCGCGGGTTATCGTCCAGGCACCGGCTGAGAATTTGTTTACGCTCCAGAAGAGGCAGGGCGCGCAAATCCTCACCGTTTCGTTGGAGGATGTCAAACACTACCACATGCACAAGGGCTGCTGCCGCGGCTTCGCGGATCTTCATCCCTTGTGTCATCCGGAACCGCTCCATAACCGCTTCATCCTCTATGTATCCATTCTCCCCGAACCGGCATACCTGCCCGTCCAGCACCAGATCATCATCCGTCGGCATAGCCAGCAATTCCGGGTACTGCCGGGTGCATTCATTGCCGAAGCGGGTAAACAGCTTCACAGCACTGTTCTGCCTTCTCAGGAGCAGCCGATGTCCGGCAATCTGGGGCTCAAACAAGTAATCCGGATCGTCAAAAGGCTCCTCCACAGAAACGGGGAGCATGGGCTTCATCCACATTTTCATCACCAAACTGATGGTAGCACGCTTGCGGCTCAAAAAAACCAGGGAATTGGTGGGGATTTGACCATTATGCCCCTTACCAAAAAAGCCCCGCAGGCAGCGGGGTTCTCTCGCATTCCATTATTTCATCAGACCGGCCAACGGCTCCAGCTGAAGGTCTCTGATGCCCTCCGCTACAAGCCTGGCCATCTCCTTGGCCCCATGCTCCGAGAAGTGGGTGTTGTCCTCCACTCCGTCCGGGTAATTGGGGTGTTCACCTGGCTTCAGCCACAGGAAAAAGTCCTGGGACGCCTCCGGTCCTGTCTCCTCCAGCAGCTTCCGGCTCCGTTCCGTCATATCGATCAAAGGCACGGAAAGCTCAGCGGCAAGCTCCCTTACCGCAGGAGGATAGGCTCCGTGGCTGTCCTTGATTTTGCCCTCATCATCAAAAGCCCGTCTATGAATGGAGTTCAGCAGGACCGGGTACGCTCCGGCTTTTCTGGCGACCTCTATGTATTCCGTCAAATGAGCTTTATAGGTGGTAGAAGGCTCTGTATACAAATCCTCTTTGGGCTTCTCGTCATTGTGCCCGAATTGGATGAAGAAATAATCGCCTTCCCGGATGGCATCGGCAACCTGCTGCAAACGCCCCTCGGTAATGAAGCTTTTGGAGCTTCGGCCATTTGTGGCCTTATTGTCGAACTCCACCTGATCCGTAAAAAAATCCGGCAGACGCTCCCCCCAGCCCGTTTCCGGCTTTTTGTCCGGCTGCTTCGTGGCCGCCGTGGAATCCCCGGCAATAAAAATGGTGACTTTTCTACCCACAACACATAACTCCCTTCCAATGATTTCTTGTTTATCTTACATGATATGGCGGGAGTACGCATGAATTGGTTTTCAGGAGCCCGTTCTTTACCTTACAATAAAAGAGTTCGATACTCTGTACTGCAGGGGGAAAATGGAATGCGCCACCTTATCATCGCTATACTTCCGCTAATATCGCCGATACTGCTCATCCTGCTTGTGTTCGGTATTACCATGCTGTTTGTCAGAAAAAAAGAACGCCGGTATAAACAGGCTAACCCGCGTCCGGATAACCCCTCAAAAAACCGGGAGGGATAAGCTCTCTCTGCTTTTCTGATGATCAACTCAGTCCTCCAGGGCTTGTCTGACCTGCTCCCGGAGCGATGTTTCAGAGCCGATCAGGAATTCCAGGTCGCGGCCGCCTCTTTCCATTTTGCCATCGGCCACGTTGCTGTAGACATAGGCGGTCATCTGGGCCAACGCCTCAGGCAAGCCTGCCTGCACAAGCATGCTCTTCTTCTCTTCAAAGGAAACGGATTGGTGTGCCACCGGTGTGGCGGAAAGCTCTGCCAGTAAAGCGGCCAGCTCATCAAAGCTCCAGGGGGTGCCGGAAACGAGAGTGTAGGTTTTATTTTCATGCCCGTCCCCCGTTAGCACGGCAGCTGTGGCTAAGGCCAAATCTCGGCGGCTCACCGCATTCACCCTGCCTTGTCCGGCATTGGTGATCATCTGGCCGGTGCGGATGCTTGCTTTTAGAGAGGACGGATTGATAAAAAACTCCGCATAGCCGCCATTCCGGAGAAAGGTGTACGGAATTCGCGCTGCGCGTATGGCATACTCGGTAGCCAGATGGACTAGGGCAAAGGGATTATCCTCTGCAAAAGCAAATCCCGTATAGGCAATATGCCCGATTCCCGCATCACGGGCAGCCTTCACCACCTGGGCATGCTGGACAACGCGCAGGGCATCATCCGTTGCGGGGCTGGAGATAAACAGCAGCTTGGTTCCGCCCTGGAAAGCAGACGCGAGAGAAGCGGAATCGTTATAATCGCCCTGCCGGATTTCAATCCCCTTTTCCGCAAGCGGTGCAGCCTTTTCCGGGCTGCGGACTACTGCTGCAAGCCGGTGGGCCGGGATTTTTTGAAGCAATTGGGAGATGACCTGGCTTCCGAGCTGGCCTGTTGCACCAGTGATGATGATCTTCATCGGGATACTTCCTTCCGTTATGGATTCGTCTAACCGTCTATAGCAATTATGCCATCATTCAAGTAAACTGTGAACGGTACGACAGGCTTGTTTCATTGGAAAGGATGTGCGGTAATTTGAACGGGAAGTCCCCAAGCATCATCCGTCTGCTCACCTGTATGTTGTTGGGTGCTGCTGTTTCTGTGATCGTCATGCTGATGTCCGCTTTTTTGCTGGAGACTACCTTAGACCGGCATATAAATGAGAGCCTTCCACTACTCACCCGTCTGCAGGAAATACCGGTTTTCCAAAAATGGCTGGAGGGTCTGGATCTGGTCAATGTCCCGGAGATCATTATGTACATGAATCTGGTGCATGCGGAGCTTTCTGTCTCCGGCTTGTCCGATCTGCTTTCCGGCGGAATGGGAATGAGCCTGAAATGGATTCCGCTCCTGCTGTTCCCCCTCTTGTCCCTGGTTCCCGGAGGTTATCTGGCTGCGCGGCGGCACGGCCTGTCTAGCGCCTGGGGGATTCTGCCGGTATCTTTGGGCATCGGGGCTGCTTACGGCCTGTTCCTGGTTGCCGTTTCTTCCTTTGCCGGGTTCCACCATCAAGTGAATACACCGGTACTCTTCACATCATTGAAGGGTTCGGTGGATTACTCCTTTTCGATAGGGGAGGCTTTTTTCCATGGGATGCTCTTCGGAACACTCTTCAGCTGGCTGGGTCAAGAGCTGTGGGCAAGAAAAAAGCGGCGGAATGTGCCCGCACTGGGAACCTTCCGTCCTGTAAAAGCTGCGCTTCAGGCTACAGGCTGGGGCTGGGCAGCCGCCTCCGTGCTGATGTTAGCAGTATGGATGGCCAATGCCGGGGAGGAGCAGTCTCTCCGTACGGGTATCCAGCTGATGCCGCAGCTTGGCGGTTATGCCTGGGGTGTTGCTAATCTGGGGGAGCTGTCTCTGGTTAGAGGCAGCGATCAGACAACCGCCAGCGTCTGGACGGGGATTACCGCCGTCACCGGTGAGGCAAACCCGTGGCTGTCCGGCGCAGTCTATCCGGTTGTGGCGCGGCTGGCGATTGTGATTGCCCTGGCGGTGCTGCTGTGGTCCGGCAGGAGGTTAGCCGCCCACCCGGGCAGCCGGGCAGGGCGGCTGGGTTTGGCCCTGCAATTCAGTGTAGTATATGCGCTGAGCTTATCCTTCCTTGCCTTCGTCTCCAAAGTCGAGCTTGCGTTTCACGGCGGGGCATTGTCCCGGTTTGAAGCCAACGGGAGGGCGCTGGAGGCAGGACTTGAGGTGCTGCCTGTGTTTTTCTCATCGTTGGCACTGGCTTTGACGGTGCTGGGCGGCTGCTCCTTTTTGTTTAAGGGCAGAAGGGGGCGGCAGGCTTAGGGCGGAGAGGCTTAGGGCGGTGCAAGATAAGGCTGGGCAGGATTAAGGCGGGGCGGGGTTATGGCGGGGCACGGCTTAAGGTGATGCCGGGTTATGGCGGGGCACGGTTGCTTAGGCCCTGCAAGCCGAGCATTTATACGAAAATGTCACCCCCTGCGCTCCCCATTTTCATGATTGGCGATGACTGTCAGCCCGTGGGCGATTCTAACGGCGGTGAGCGCCGCTATTCCGCCGAAAAAGGCATTTCAAAAAATCTAACGGAAGCAGGAGCCGCTATTTGATCTCA
>JAQSYT010000359.1 GCA_029256065.1 Paenibacillaceae bacterium | reverse complement strand
ATTGCTTCTCCACTGTGCAGTTATGGCTGCAGGTGCCGGCCAGCACGTAGTGCGCTGACCCCGAGGAGACAATCAGCGACCCCAATGCCAACCCCTCCATGGCCGTGGAGCAGGCTCCGAAGATGCCCAAATACGGGGCTTCCAGCGTTCTGGCGGCAAAGCTTGTGCTGATGATCTGGTTCATCAGATCCCCGCCTACAAAAAAGTTGATGCTTTTGCCTTCCACGCCCGCTTTTTTCAACGCCTCCTGGGCCGCAGTTTCCATCAGCTTT
Organism: Paenibacillaceae bacterium; assembly: GCA_029256065.1. GTDB lineage: Bacteria > Bacillota > Bacilli > Paenibacillales > NBRC-103111 > Paenibacillus_AR. The sequence goes on along the minus strand of JAQSYT010000359.1, from coordinate 5,004 downwards.
TTCTCTGCCTTCTCCCAGGTTTTCTCTCCCAGCCTTGTATCGGGAAAGGCCACATCGAAATGCTTGCCCAAGGGTCCTGCGGCCTCATCAGGACCTACAGCCGTGGCTGCTCCGATGATGACCGGCGGCCTTTCAAAACTCCAGCTTTGCTGACCGACCAGCATCCCCCTCAACCTCCATATGTAAAGATCCAGTGTAATAAGCCGACAAAAAAGGCAGCAACCGTGCCGAACACGATGACAGAGCCTGCCAGCTTGAACATATTGCCTCCCACACCAAGCACAAGACCCTCGCTCCGGTGCTCCAGTGCTGCGGAACACATGGAGTTGGCAAAGCCCGTCACCGGCACGGCGGAGCCTGCTCCGGCCCACTGGGCGATTTTATCATAGACTCCGAAGCTGGTAAGGATAACCGAAATGAGAATCATGGTGGCCACAGTGGGATTCCCGGAGGTCTCCTTGTCAAAATGAAGCCACTTTTCATAAATAAAGGTGAAGCATTGCCCGATGACGCAGACAAGCCCCCCTACCAAAAATGCCCGCACACAGTTCAGGCCTACCGGCCGTTTGGGCGCCACCTGCCCGGCAAGCTTCTGATAATCCTGCTGCTTTTTGGCTTTTTTCTGCGCATCATATGCTTGATTGGCCATTGTAAACCCTCCTAAGGGCTTTCCTTCAGGGAAAGCCAGCATCGTAAGCATTAACTTTGGGCTTTCCTTCAGGGAAAGTCGGCATCGTAAGCATTAGCTTTGGGCCTTCCTTCAGGAAAGTCGGCATCGTAAGCATCAGCTTATTTATTGCGCCCCCGCACTTTCCGCCGTTTGCCCGGAGACTTCAGCCTATCCTTGTAAAAATCCGTATACATGCCTCCGTTTTCGTCCACCACTGCCAAAAACACGTCCTCCAGCTGCGAGCCGGACTGCCGGAGCTGCTTATCCAGCCAATCCCGGTTGAAGCCTAAGGCATCCAATCCTTCATCCTGAACCGTACCGTCCATAATGACCGCCTGGGGCGGGCGGATCCGTTTGGGGTGCCGACCGATGGCCATGGGGGTCAACGGCTGGTTCTCCTCCTTCAGCAAAACACTCAGATCCCCGCTTGCTTCCAGAATGGCAAATTCCACATCCGCGGGATTAAACACGCTTTTGGTGCGCAGCTGCTCCAATAGCTCGTCCGTGGTATACCGTTCCTTGCGGAGATTTTTCTCGAGAATTTTGCCGGCTTTGATAAACACCGTCCCTTTTCCCTCCAGAAGGATGCGGATCACCTTGCTCTTCATGGCAAGAAGCTCTGCCAAAAGCGGGATAGAGAACCAGACCACCATGGCGATGACACCATGCATATAGTCCGCCTCCACATCTGTAGACAAAAAGCCGGCCAAATCACCGATTACAATCCCGGTAATATACTCGAAGAAGGTGAGCTGAGAAATTTGTTTTTTTCCCAGAATGCGGGTCATCGCAAAAAGCATGATCAGAGCGCCAACCGCCCGAATTGCAATTTGGCCCCATCCGGACATATGTACCTCCCCCATTTCAAGCTTTAAGCTTCAAGACAAATTATGTGTCAATTCACCGCAAAATATGAGAAAAAAACAAAAGCCCCGGTAACCGGACAGGCAGGCCTGTCGGTTACCGGGGGAAGAACGGGGTCAATCTACATAAAAATGAGCAAAACCAACACCAGCAAAATAAATAAAACCAAGATTAGAATCATGGAATCTGCTACTGCCATATTCAATGCTCCCATCTGTACCGGAATACACTACATGCTATGCCGGGCAGATGGGAAGGGGAACCTATCAGGCTAATTGAACGGATACGGAATCTTGCTGCCGAGCACGAAGCTGGGCACGCTGAAGGCTGACGATCAATCCATCCATCTCCTGGCTGACAGCGATGACGCCAGGGTCGACTAGATTGCCGTTTTTCTCATCCACCAGGCGGTATAGCCGATTCGTGAGAGCTTCCAGGCGCTGGTGAATATCATGATCCGGCACACACTCACATCCTTTGTGTCGCTTTTTCCAATCCGTTCCTGCTAAGGACAGTATATGATGAAAGGAAAATGGACAACCGTGACACTTCTCACATTTGCCGAATGAACGGGAAACGAAGGATGAAACGTTTATTTTTCGCCACAATTCATCCATATATTTCAAATCCGATGTCGGTTCCAGTTTTTTCCTGAAATAAAAAAGAATTGCCGGTGAGCGGTAGGCCCACTTCCGGCAATTCTGTAGGAATAATTGCATTATTGCTGCTGCTGCAAAAGCTTGATACGGTAAGCCTCGGTCTCCAAAGCGCGGATTTCGTCCAGCTCTTCCTGGGTCAGCACCTTCGGCGTACCTGCAGCCTTGGCCAGCAGATAGATGCGTGCGCTTTCCTCCACAACCTCTGTGCGGTAATAAGCCTCCCGCAGATTGCGGCCAACCGCTACCAGACCGTGGTTGCCAAGAAGCAGGGTGGTGTACTGATTGATTTTTTCTTTAACCGCATTGGCCAATAGCGACGTGGTAGGCACCACATACGGCACAAAGCCGGTTTCTCCTGTCAGAGCCGCCTGGTCGGGGAACATGATGGGCAGCTTCTCGGCGATCAGCCCGAAGGCAATGGAATTGGCGGGATGTGTGTGAATCATCGCTCCGATGGAAGGATTGATCTGATATCCGTACAGATGCATCAGCACCTCGGAGGAGGGACGCAGGCCGGGGGCAGCCTGGATAGAGCCGTCTGCGATGGAGACAGCCACCCATTGCTCGGGGAGAATCTCCTCCAGAGCAAAGCCGCTGGGCGAAACCAGCATGGTGTCCCCGTCCCGGGCGGAAATATTGCCGCCGGGTCCCGCCACCATCCCCTTATCCACAATTTTCCGGGCATACTTGCACAGTTCCTCACGAACCGATACAGATTGGGTCATGCGGGCACCTCCTTAAGAATTGTTGGCGTTATTATTTATACAGCGGGCCGAAGTTTTGGCAGGAGCGGTAGTCTGCGCTCTCCGCGTCGGCAGTGCCGAGAAGTCCCCAAACCTTGGGACGGTAGATCTTCTCCTCCGGCACATTATGCATGTTAACCGGTATACGAAGCATGGAGGACAGGGTAATCAGGTCCGCGCCTACATGGCCGTAGCTGACCACACCGTGGTTGGCGCCCCAGTTGTCCATGACATCATATACGGTTTTGAAGGCACCCTTGCCTGTCAGCACGGGAGTAAACCAGGTGGTAGGCCAGGTAGGGTCAGTCCGCTTATCCAGCGCATCATGCACCGCTTCCGGCAGATCCACCGTATATCCCTCCGCAATCTGGAGCACCGGTCCAACGCCCTTGACCAGGTTGATCCGGGCCATGGTGACAGGCATGCCGCCCTTAGTCAGGAAGTCGCTGGAGAAGCCGCCGCCGCGGAAATAGCCTGTGGATGCGGGACGCCAGGAGGTGGCGGAGAGGCACTTGTTGGCTTCGTCCTCTGTAATCTCCCAATGAGGCTTCATGGCAGGCTGGCCGTTCAGGGATTGCTCCCCGGAGCCGTCCAGAGCCGCTGCGCCGGAGTTGATCAGGTGGATAATACCTTCTGCAGCTTTACCCTCCAGGGTATATCCGGTTACACGCTTCACCGCATCAGGGCTCCAATAGGTGCGCACATCGGCGAATACTTGAGCGGTATGGGTCAACAGATAGCCGAACAGCATGGTGACGCCGTTCAGGCTGTCATTTTCGGTTGCTACAATATACGGGGAACGGATGCCGTTCCAGTCGAAGGAGCTGTTGAGCACTGCCTCCATAAAGTCGCCATTGGGGAAATGGTCGGTCCATTGGCGCTGGCCCTGGAAGCCGGAGGCAATGGCATTATGGCCATTGGCTTCCTCTTCGAAGCCAAGCTCCGCAAGCCGGGGATTGCCGATCATCAGGTCACGGGCGATAATGGCCATTTTGACCACAGTCTCCCAATCCTTGTCCTTGGCTTCGCGGCTCTTCTGCCCTTCGGGTTCGTTATTGTCGGGGCCTTCCTTGCAGTATTCCTTCACCCATGCCAATGCCTTCTCATACTCAGCCGTATCATAGATCACTTCATCCATCCGCCGGACAAATTCGCTCATGTCGATATACTCGTTGCGCATGCCCAGATAATCCTGGAAGAAGGTTTCATTAATTACGGAGCCGGCGATCCCCATGGACACCGAACCCATGGACAGATAGGATTTACCCCTCAGGTTAGCAACGGCAAGACCTGCCCGGGCAAAACCCAGCAGCTTCTCCTGCACATCCTCCGGAATGCTGTTGTCGGCAAGATCCTGCACATCATGGCCGTAAATGCCGAAGGCCGGAATCCCCTTCTGGGCATATCCGGCCAGCACAGCCGCCAGATATACGGCGCCGGGACGTTCGGTGCCGTTAAAGCCCCACACCGCTTGGGGAATGGAGGCGTCCATATCCATGGTTTCGGTGCCGTAACACCAGCAAGGAGTCACCGTTACCGATAACCCGACATTTTCCCGGGCAAACTTCTTAGCAGCTGCCGAAGCCTCCGCTACACCGCCGATGCAAGTGTCCGCAATTACGCATTCCACCGGGCTTCCGTCCGGATTGCGCAGGGTAGAAGCAAAAAATTCAGCCACATTACGGGCCATGGTCATGGTTTTCTCTTCCAGAGACTCCCGGACACCCCGGCGTCTGCCGTCAATTGTAGGACGAATGCCGATTTTTGGGAAGCCGCCTTGCCATCTGTATTGCTCGATCATTGCTTATCCCTCCATATAAATAAATGAGTTACCGATAACTCCAAATTAGCAGTTTCCCCCCTTGCTGTCAATCCCTTTGTTCAGTACAATAAAGGTCATATCCATATCGTCCGGAGATGGACTCACGTTTCTCTTCAGCTGCAGATTTGATGCGTTTCCCGGAAGCCGGATTGGCTTTGAGCCACATGAAAGGAGGAGCACCGTGGTTACCATCTACGATATTGCCAAAAAAGCAAATGTATCCGCCATGACCGTATCCCGGGTGAT
>JAQSYT010000358.1 GCA_029256065.1 Paenibacillaceae bacterium | reverse complement strand
CCTTACGCTGATGTTCCGGGTGTTCGGACATGAACAGCCGGAGGCTGCATTAATGCTGGTGAGAGAGCTTCAATGCTTCCTTGCACTGATTGCCGTCTGGTTTCTGTATCGGACCGGGTGCAGGCTGTTTTCACCTGGGGCGGGGGTTTTGGCCGCCATGTTTGCCGCCGTCTATCCGTCTTATGTCTGGTCCTCCTCTTTAATTTTGACGGAGGTGCTGTTTCTTTCGTCCTTTTGCGTGCTGCTGTTCCTGCAGGTCCGGATGCTTCAAGAGAACCGTCCCACGGACCATATACTGGCCGGTGTGATGCTGGCCGTGACGGTGCTTATCCGTCCCAATGTGCTGCCTTTGGGTGCGGTTCCATACCTGTTTTTGTGGATCAAGGATAAAAAACTGCCCTGGTCCATGATTTTGAGGGCAGTCCTTTCCTTCAGCATCCTGATGCTTCCCTGGTGGATACGCAACTGGATAACCTTCCATGAGTTCATCCCCATTGCCAAGGGAGAAGCGGGTAATCCATTCCTGGGAGGCACCGACCCATACTTCCGCGGGACGATTGATTGGGCAACCATTGGCGAGCAGGGACAGTTCCAGGAGGGCCTGCGGAGGATCCGGGAGGGACTTGTGCATGACCCGCTGCTATGGATCGGCTGGTTTACCGTGGGCAAGTTCCGGGTGTTTTTCCGGACGCTGTGGGTGGGCGATTATCCCTTTTCGGTGCCGGAGTGGTACTTCTATCTGCTGAACAAGCTTCATTTCATGTTGGTGTACACCGGACTGGCTGTGCTGCCGTTTATGTCACTGCGCGGCAGAATGCCCTATGGATATCTGCTGGCGGGGCTGGCTGTTTTCTGGGGTGTGCATCAGCTATTTATCCCGGTGGACCGGTATTTGTACGGGATGCTGCCTTTTCTGATGCTGGGAGTTGCGGGAGCGGCCGCGGAGCTGGCGCAGGCGGTTTTCAGCAGAGGGAGAATGCTCCTGCCCAGCCTCAAACGGACCGCCCAAGAGTAGCTTTGCTTATTAAAAATAGACCTGCAGATAAAAACCATCCCCGTTTCCGGAAACAATCCGGGAAAAACGGGGATGGTTTTGTGTTATTTCACAATGTCGCCCAAAAGACTTTTGGCTGTATACTCGATAATTTCACCGCGCCGCACAATGCCGATGAAGATGCCGTTATCATCCACAACGGGCACGAAGTTCTGGACCTTGGCCAACCGGAGCAGATCCTCCATATTGGAGTCGATCCGCACCGTTTCATGCTTTGTGCGCAGAGGCACATCGGACAGGGTAAATTGATGAGCAGTTTCAAAGTTCAGGTCTTGCTTGGATTTGAAGAACCAAAGCAGGTCTCCTTCTGTCACCGTACCGGCATAAGAACCGTTTTCCTTGAGGATGGGCACTGCCGTATACCGGTGGAATTCCATCTTCTCCAGCGTTTGGCGAAGCGTAGAGTGGGTGGACAAACAGACAACCTCCTGCTTGGGCAGAAGAAAAAAGGCGATATTCATTATTGGCTGACTCCTTATCAAAAACATTATCAGTCCCCTTCCCATTGTAGCAGAAGTTGGGGGAGGATGAAACTTAAGGCTTCCCGGTGGAAAGCTTCTTGCCGGAATGTCCCGCTTGCTGCTCCCGCATAGAAATAAGCTGCCCGCTCATCCTATAAAAGCAAAAAGCTTTATGAAGCGAGGAGTGGACAAACGGATGAACCGTGCTTTGGGAACGGCGTTAGTGAGTGTCGGTGCCGCGCAATTGCTGAAGGTGCCCATAACTTTTGCCAGGACGGGACAATGGAGATGGTCGGCGTTGACGGAGTCCGGAGGCATGCCCAGCTCCCATTCCGCAGGGGCTGCAGCATTGGCTTCTTATACGGCTCTCAAAAAAGGCACCCATTCCATGGAATTTGCCATCAGCACTCTTTATGGCCTGATCGTTATGGCGGATGCCATGGGAGTCCGGCGGCATGCCGGGGAGATTGCCGTAGAGGTCAATGCCCTGGGACAGCGGGTGGAGGTACTCTCCGGCAAACCCCCGGGGATGCGCCGCAGACGTCCCGTCACTGAGTTGGAGGAAAAGCTGGGCCACCTGCCCATTGAAGTGGCTGCAGGCACTGCATTGGGCATCGGCATCGGCGCCGCCAGCTTTCTCCGGGAATGGGGAAAGGCAGTGCCGATCCCTGCCGTCACAGGAGCGGCTAAAAATTGGGTCGCCCGGACGAGAAAGCGGATCGGGGTTTGACGAATGGCAGCGTGAAGGCTATGATAAATCCTATCCAATTCAGATAGGAGCCCAACTCATGAACGCTATTTCAGTCAAAACCCGCCAGGAGCTGGATGCCTGCCTGGCCATCCGTATGGAGGTGTTCGTCAACGAACAGCAGGTTCCCGTTGAAGAGGAATTGGACGAATACGACGCTTCCCCCGAGGCATGCCATCATGTGCTTCTGCTGGCAGAGGACAAGCCCATTGCCACCGGCAGGTGGAAGGTCTATGAGGATGGCACCGCCAAGCTCCAGCGGGTCGCTGTGCGAAAGGATTACCGCGGCGGGGGCACGGGCCGGCTGCTGATGGAGGCTTTGGAGGACAGCGCCCGCCAAGCGGGAATGAAGCGGACCCTCCTGGACGGCCAGTGCCACGCGGAAGGCTTTTATAACAAGCTGGGTTATCAGACGATATCCACGGAGCCTTTTTTGGATGCAGGCATTCTCCATGTGCGGATGCAGAAGGATCTGTAGATTCGTTTAACCCGTTGTGTTACATGCTCTCCGGGGCAGGAAGGCCCAGAACCTGAAGCGCGTCTCCCAAGGCTTCACGGAAACGTTCCGTCAGCCACAGGCGGAAACGCAGCAGGGCTTCCTCCTTTGCTTTCAGGATCGGGCAATGGGCATAAAACTGGTTAAACAGCGCCGCCAGCTCAAAGGCATAATTGGCGATCAAATGAGGGGACAGCTCGGTGCCCGCCTCGGTAAGGGTTTCCTGCCAGCCGGACAGGTGGCGCAGGAGAGCATGCTCTTCCAAAGCAAGCAGAGGGAAGCTTTCCGGTACTGTGATGTCAACAGGACCGGAGGCTTCTTTTGCTTTATTCAGCACGTTGCAGGAGCGGGCATAGGCATACATCAGGTAAACGCCTGTATTGCCCGTCACCTCTGTGGCCTGCTCCAGATCAAATACCACCTCTGTCTGCAGGTTATAACGCAAGAGATAGTAGCGGATCGCAGCGGCAGCCAGCTCCTGGCTGGAGATGGAGAGGTTTGTTTTGTCCGCTTGTTTGCCGCGGATAATCTGCTCCATTCTGGCGAGCAGGGTACTATTGCGGATGCCGATACCCTGTCTGCCGGACATGGCATAGGAGGCTTTCCCGGAGCTTATGTCTACCCCAAGCTCTGCCGCCGCTGCCGGACTCAGAGAAACCACACCGTAAGCTACATGGCGCAGATTCTCCGCCTGCTGATGGAAGCCAAGGGCGGCCAACACCTGCTTTACCACCGCCTGGGGGTATTCCTGGCGTTGGTCAATCACATTGATGACCATACTGCCCCTGCCGAAGGGAAGGTTTTCCCCGCCTTCCCCAGCCGTGGTCCAAAGTCCGCCGCCCCATGGCTGAAAGCGGAAATCCCGGCTCAGCAGCCCGAATTTCCAAAGGTGGTAGGCGATGTCCTTGGCTGTATAGGTAAGGATGCCATTGGAGCGCACCAGCACCTTATCCGCCACATATTCGGAATCCGGCAGGCTTTCTTTGTCGTCCTGCTTCAGAATCCGGCATCCGGCCAGCTTACCCTCCTTCACCTGAACGAACAGTCCGGTGGACTCCAGCAGCTGGGCTGCCGCATCCCAGAACCCCTCTCTAACAATATTGCTCTCCCATACCAGCAGGTTATAATCAATCCGGAATCCGGCCATTTCCTCCAGATGCTCCTTCACAATCCGCTCTGCGGCTAAGGTCCCCAGCCAGGCCAGATTGCTGCCGCCCTCCTCCAGGGCATGCAGGACACGGCTCCGTTCTTCAGCAAGCTCCGCTTCCTCCTCATACCTGCGGTTCACTGCCGGATATACATCCCAGCAGTAATCGCCGAAGCGCTGATGCTTGCCCTTCATGGGCACCTTCAAAAGCCCGACCACGGTGTCCGCCAACTGGTTGCCCAAATCATCGATGTAATTATGGATTTCCACTTCATGGCCCAGCCTTTTCAGAAGCCTGCCCAGAGTATCTCCGATGCAGGAGTTGCGGAGATGGCCCACATGAGCGCTCTTATTTGGGTTTATTGAAGTATGTTCGATAATCACTTTCCCGGAAGGGACGGGAGGCAATTGGAAGGACGAGATGGCCCATACCCGCCAATCCACATAAAAATTGACAAAGCCGGGAGGAGCGGTTTCGATCCGGGCCATAATGCTGCCCAACCAAGGGTCCTGACGCAGGGTGTGGGCCAGTTGCTCCGCCAGCTTCATGGGGGGAAGGCGCAGCCGCTTCGCCAATTGAAGAGGGGCATTGGTTGCATAATCCCCATGCCGCAGCTGTCCGGGCTGTTCCACAGTGAGCCGCAGCTCCTCCATTCCGGAGAGGCTTGTGTCTCCGACCTCCCGCAGCAGCAAATTCACCCCATTTTCCACAGACGCTTTGACCTTTTGTCCCAACATGCCCATGCCGCCACCTCCATCAGTAATCGATCCTTATTGTGCGCGCACACAAAAAAAGCCCCCGTCTCCTGTTTAAGAGACGAAAGCTGGCGCATTCGCGGTACCACTCTTATTGCCTCCCGCATAGAAAGGGAAGCCACTCGAACAAAGATAACGGATTTACCGGAATTCCGCTATGAGGAATCCATCTCATGGGCCCGTTCGCGTTAAGGGCGGCGTACCGGGTTCCACCTTCTCCGGCTCGCTGGGACTGCCTGCCCGAAAGCTACTCTTCCATTTCACAGATATTGAAAATATGGGATTCATTATAGCAGCTGCCAACGGCTTCCGCAAGGCTGATTATGGACCGCATTTTTAAGAAATCAGTTATTGAAAAATGGATAATGTTGTACTATAATTCAATTTGCCGTTGTTTTTGCCGAGTTAGTTAAATGGTATAACAGTGCACTCGTAATGCACAATTAGCAGTTCGATTCTGCTACCCGGCATTTTCGTGAGCTACATCCGCCTGCATTTCCCGTTCCGGGGATGCAGGCGGATTTTTTTAGGCGGAAACCCCTGGCACCCTTGAACCACCGGACGTAGGCGGGCATATAGTATTCTACGCGTATGCCTCGTGAAGGCACCCAAGAA
>JAQSYT010000357.1 GCA_029256065.1 Paenibacillaceae bacterium | reverse complement strand
CGATGGGATAAAAGGTAAAAAGAAAGAGGAACAGCAGGGAAGGCAGCAGAAGCAGCCAGGCAAAGCCGTTAGATTTCAAGCGTGGAGTGAATAGTCTGCCATTCAAAAGAGAACCTCCAATCTGGAATAACTTGGTCCCAGCCGCAGGCCGGATAAGTTATGAGCAGCTTCGAAATTGGCAGAGCCAATTTGAAGGAATATCTGGGCGTTTATGCCACATGCTGCGGCGCAAAGCTTGCCGCTCCGGCCGCAGCTGTGGCCAAACCTGCGCTATTTGTTGTACGGCTCCAGCACCTTGTCTGCATCCTGCTGTGCCTTCTTCAGCGAGTCGGCAGGCGTTTCCGTACCGGTAAGCACTGCCTGTACTTGGTCGTTCAGGATCTTCATCACCTTGCCGTTGTTATGGGTAGACAGCTCTGCGGCTGCATATTGCAGCTGATCACGGGCTACCAGCGTCTGCGGGAAGTCAGCGGCATATTTCTTCATCCGCTCTGTTTCGTATGCCGATTTTTTAACCGCTACATATCCGGTGTCCATGCTCCATTGGGCGGCACGTTCGGTTTCGGTCATGAACTTCACAAACTTCCAGGCTGCATCCTGCTTCTTCTTGTCAATATCCTTGAATATGTAGAAGTTGCCGCCGCCTGTAGGGCTGCCATAGCTTTTCTTCTGGGGCAGATAGGTAACGCCGAAGTCAAACTTGGCATTGGTTTTTACGTTGGTCAGGTTGCCGGTGGTGTGGTACATCATAGCGGTTTTGCCTTGGATGAAATCGGAGGGCACGGTACCCCACTCCGTGGCACCAGTAGGCATAACCTTATCCTTTTGGGACAGGTCGCTCCAGTATTGCAGCCCCTCCACATTTTCCGGGGTGTTGAACATAACCTTCTTACCGTCCTCGGTCATGAGGTTTTTGCCGTTTTGCAGCGCGAAGGTTTGCAGCATCCAGTATCCGTAGCCCGTTACCGGAATCTCCAGGCCCCAGCGTCCTTCCTTGGTCAGCTTTTTGGCATAGTCCCGCATCTCATCCCAGGATTTCGGCGGCTTCTCCGGATCAAGACCCACTTCCTTGAACATTTGTTTATTGTAATAAAGCACGATGGTGCTTCGTTGGAAAGGAAGGCTCCAGGTTTTGCCGCCGGTTTGGGAGTTAGCCATAAAAGCCGGATAGAAGTCGCTCAAATAGGTGCTGCCCTCCTTGGCGATATAATCGTCCAAAGGCAGGATGGCGTTCATATCCAACAGGCTGAACAGCTCGGTGGATTGAAGAACGGCCACATCGGGCGGGCTTTTGCTTTGCACACCTGCCTGGGTCTTGACTGCTGTATCGGCATAGCTTCCGGTGTACACGGGCTTAACTGTAATATTGGGGTTTTCCTTGGTGAATTCCTTGGCCATATTCTCAATAGTGGTGGTGAGAGGGCCGCCTACGGCGATGGGATAGTAGAAGGTAAGCTCTACCTTTTCATTGCTCTCCGTAGGAGCAGCGCTGGGTGCACTGCTGGCGGTGGAGCCAGATGCCGTACTGGCTGCCGGTGCTCCGGTGGTCGTGGTGCCGTTGTTGCCGCAGCCGAATAATACAGAAACACAGAGTGCTGCACTTGCCGCTTTCAGAACATTGGAACGCATGATTTTCTCTCCTTTTAAAATGGATTATGATTATGCTTCCGCTCCGTCTTGCACCCGTTTGCTGCTATCACTCTAGAGCCTAGCAAATCTGTAAGCGGGCATGATTATCGCAATGTGAAGCGGGTGTAAATATTGCTTGTCCCTTACAAAGAGGCGGACATGGCGGACAACAGCTCCTCCAAGGTGCTCCAGACATAATCCGGATGGAGTCCGGATTGGTCCAGCTCCTCCCGGGAGGCGGCACCAGTCAGCACCAGCGCCGTACCGAAGCCGTGGACGATGCCGAAGCGCACATCCGTCTCCAGTCTATCCCCCACCATCAGGCAGCTTTCCGGCGGGAATCCCGACCATTCCAGCACCTTCGCGGCATAATAGGCTGAGGGTTTGCCGATGACGATGCTGGCGGCTTTGCTTCCCGCCACTTCAATGGCTTTGACCAGTGGCCAGGTATCCGGAAGGAGATCATTCTCCACAGGACAATTGGGATCGGGATTGGCCGCGATCAGCTGTGCGCCGTTGCGCAAAGCTCTGGACGCCTGATGGAGCTTGTGGTAATCAAACCGGGTATCCATCCCCACCAGCACATGTGTAGCTGCCAGCGGATTTCCTGTGCAGTCCACCCCGGCCAGGATCAGCTCCTTTAACAGCGCAGGCTCGCCGATGGCGTAGACCACCGGAGCGGGAGCCAGCTCCTTCAGATAAGCTGCCGAGGCGTAGCCTGCAGTGATGATCTCCTGCTCGTATGCCGCCAGTCCCAGCCGCCGGAGACGGTCTGCGCATTCCTGCCGCGTCCGGGTGGTGGTATTGCTCAGGAACATAATCTTTTTGCCTGAGCTGCGCAAAAACTCCAGACTTTCCGGAACCCCGGGCAGAAGCCGATCGCCCAGATAAATGGTTCCGTCCAAATCAAAAAAATATCCTTCGTACTTCCAAACCTCCGGCAATCTGCCTGCAGCCCCTTTCCAAAGGAAACAAAAAAACCCTTTACACAGCTTCAAACGGCATTCACGATAGTTCGTGCTTGCTTGTTCGCTGCATAAAAGGGTTTTCTCCTCGACTCGTACCCCATGCTTATTCGGTTGGTCTTGCTTGTCCTGCTTGTACTTATCTTAGTCCGCCATTGTTAACCGGAGATTATCCGCAGATGAAGAGTTTGTAAATCCCCATCTGCCCTTCAAAACCAAAGCTTCTTATCACCCATGGACACCGCCATGGCTCCTGCCTCCAACGCAGTTTCAATCTCACTGTGATCACGAATTAATCCTCCCGCAATAATAGGCACATGAATGCGGGACTTCAGCTCCCGGATCACCCGTGGGATCAGACCAGGCATAATCTCCACCGCGTCCGGCCCGCTTTGCTCAATATTCTGGATGCCGTGCTGCAGTGCTGCAGTATCAATGAGAAAAAGCCGTTGGACCGCCATCAGCCCGCTCCGTTTCGCATGTTTGACAAAGTGGCTTTTGGTGGAAATAATTCCTGTCGGCCGGACCTTTTCCGCGATGTACTTCATCACGATGGGATCGCCGCCCAGACCCGTAATAAAATCCACATGCAGAAACACCTGCTTCCCTGCATTCAGGGCTTGTCCCACATATTGCTCCACCGTCAACAAATCCCCGATCAGCAGAAAAACTGCAGGCCACTCGCTCCTGCATGCCTCCTCCAGATCCTCCGGTGTGCGCACCGCCGGAATAATCCGCTTTTCCGCCCAATAATCATGTAAACCCGGTTTCATCGCCACCACTCCTTTATCCGGCTGCGGAAGCCAGCCTTGTATTCTGTCTAGACCTTATCAAATGAACATTTGGGGAGTATTAACTGCTGCAGCGCCTGGTATTACGGAACTCAGAGATGCTTAGAGGGGAAAAAAGGCCACCCACACATGTAACGGAACCCAGAGACACTTACGAGAGTAAAACCAGGCTTTATAGCCGGTTCCCCCCTATAAGCGCTCCGCAGTTCCGCTAGTTGTTCTCCCTGACCATAATTTCGGTCTTAAGAGACTTATAGTTCCGTTACAGCAAGATCAACTCATTATTCGTTGATGAAACGGGCCTTGACCAAGAGGCGCTTCAGCATAGCTGCCGACTCGGCCCGAGTGGCTGTACCCTCTGGCGACAGAGCATCAACGGAAGTACCGTTCATCAGCCCCAGAGTAATGGCTGCGGCAATCTCCTCCTTGGCCCAGACAATTCCGGCAGCATCCTTATATTGCCCCAGGATGGCAAGGTCAGTCTTAACCTCCTTGCTTGTGCCGGTATATGCCAGCGCCCGCATGGACAAAGCGGCCAGTTCTTCCCGGGTGATGACACGGTCAGGGCGGAAGGATCCATCGTCGTAACCATTGATCAGCCCGGCGGCGGCTGCTGTCGCCACATCCTTGGCATACCAAGCCTCAGATGCCACATCCTTGGAGGTATTGCCTGCTGCAGCCGGGCTCAAGCCCAGGGCGCGGACCAGCAATGCCGCGAATTCAGCACGGGTAATGGTGCGGTCGCCCTCAAAGCGGCCGTTTCCGGTTCCTTCTACGATGAGCTTGTTGGCCAGAAGCTCCACATCAAGAACCGCCCAATGCCCGCTCATGTCGGCAAATCTGAAATCATGCTCCACTACGGTATAGACGCTGTTGCCGGTACGTTTAATTTCCACAAACGGTTTTCCATCCTTCACTGAGAAAAGTGACGGTACAAACCGCAATCCGCCCCACTCCGGCGAAAACCAGGCCGCTGTGGCTTTGCGCGGATCGATGGTCTTGTGAATGCTCATTTCCCGGGTTACATAATCGGAACCGAAGGAGAGCTTAACGGTTTGACCGTTAGATGCAGCAGCCTGCAGCTCAAAGTCCAGCGGCACTGCTGCCTGTGTGCCTCCTGTTGCCACAAGGGCTTGGTTCAGCCCGGCCGCTTCAGTTTCATTTAGCTTGCGGATGGACACTTGAAGTGTCAAATTGTCAACAGTTGTGTTCAGTCTCCGTGCCAGATCATCCAGCTTAATTACGGCAAGCGGCAGGTGATACACTCCATTTTCTCCGCTGATCACAAGCTGTTTGCCGGTTTGGTTGGCGGCTTGAAGCAGGCCGGACGCAGGGATTGCCAGGCTGCTTCCCTCCAGCTTAATCTCCACCTGGGAATGGGACGCAAATGCTTTTTCCAATTCGGCGGATTCAACCTTACCATCTTTTGCAGCAATCGTATTGGCAGGTTGGGCAGGAGGAGTTACACCCGTCGAAGGTGTAGTGGACGGCTGTTCCGAAGGATCAGAGTCACCGGGTTCCTCCGGTTGGCCAGGCTCCTCTCCACCAGAGGACTTGGCGGTTACTGTAATTGCCGCTTCCGCACGGGTTTGTCCGTATACCACATCCAGAATAGTGCTGCCTGCCTTCAATCCTGTGATCACACCCGCATTTACAGAAGCAACGGTGTTGTCACGAACCGTGTAGACGGCACTTGCCGTTACATCCAGCTCCTTCTCGTCCCACTTGTAGGTGACGGAGGTAACGGTTTGGTCGGCTCCAACCTCCATGCGGAACTCGGCAGGCTCCACTTGCAACGTAGCCGGAGCAGGCTGCCCCGCTACCTGGATTGCTACCGGAACGGTATACAAATCGTAGGTGCTGCTGTCGTCCAGTGTTGCGGTATAACGGAGCA
>JAQSYT010000356.1 GCA_029256065.1 Paenibacillaceae bacterium | reverse complement strand
GATGGCATGAAAGAGAGGAAAACATTATGGCGTCTTACCGGTTACTGTTTGAAGCACAAGGTCACCTATACGTTTTTATTTATTACCATGTTTGCCGGTATAGGCTTGAATCTGGGCACCGCTTGGTATCTAAATAAAATTACAGATGCGGCAACCGCAGAAACTGGGGCACATTGGTTATCCCTTATTACCATAGGTCTCATCATCCTTGTTGGTACGGTGGGAAATATTTATTTGGATACCTATTTAAAATCAAAGGTCTCCTCACAAATCAGGAAACAGCTGCGCATCGATACCATGAAGAAGGTACTTTGTCTTCCAGTTCGTCATTTTAATGAGCATCATTCCGGAGAGCTCTTAACACGGATGACCAATGATAATCAGGCAATTGGGAAGGCGTGCAGTGATACTATACTTTCTTTAATCCGCAATCCCCTCCTCGCTTTATCCTCGTTTATTTATTTACTTGCCATCAACTGGAAGCTGGCTTTCATTTGTGCTCTTGTTGGCCCAATGACACTTCTTGTAGGTGGTTGTTTCGGAACGGTTCTTCGCCACAATTCGCAACAATTACAAAGCCGGATTGGAACCTTAACCTCCAATCTGCAAGAGATTTTGGGATCGAGCCACATTTTTAAACCGTTTGGCCTGGAAAAGAAATTGCTTCACACCTTTATCCTAAATAGTGAAGATATCAGCAAGTATGAAATCCGTGGAGGGAAAATACAGGCTTCCCTTTCGGCAGCGGCAAGTGCGGTTGGTCTTTTATCCTTTATCATAACGTTTATTGTAGGAGCTTACTTTGCAGCATCAGGGGCTATGACTGTGGGTGGCTTAATCGCGTTTATACAGCTAATGAACCATTTAACATGGCCATTTACCGGTCTGGCCTCTTCATGGGGAGAGCTTCAACAAGCACTTGGTGCCGCGGACCGGATTTTTAAGACGATGGATGAAAAAACAGAGTTCCCCGAAATTCCTGAACACCGTGTTAATCATGAATTTATCAAAATAGAAGCAGCCGGGTTAATCTTTGGATATGATTCAGATCGCTTCATCCTGAATGATGTTTCATTTCAAGTAGAGGCCGGACAAAAAATTGCGTTAGTCGGTCCAAGCGGTGGCGGAAAAACGACGATCTTTAAAATGCTGTTAGGTTTATTTGAACCTGATGAGGGCCGTATTCAGATTAATGGAATACATGCAAGGGAAATGAAATTGCAGGACGTAAGAGGCTATTTCTCGTTTGTACCACAAGAAAACTTTATGTATTCGGGGACCATCCGGGAGAATATTGCCTTTGGAAAGTTAGATGCTCGAGAAGAGGAAATTCTGGCAGCTGCAGAAGATGCCAATGCTATGGGGTTCATTTCAGAGCTTCCCGATGGCTTGGATACGCACATTGGCGAAGGAGGAGTCCGTTTATCCGGAGGCCAGAAACAAAGAATATCCATTGCCCGGGCTCTGCTCAGAAATGCGCCCGTTTTGTTATTAGATGAAGCAACCGCAGCGCTGGATAACGAATCGGAGCGGCTGGTTCAAGAGGCTTTGGATCGTTTAATGGCCGGAAAAACAACGTTCATCATTGCCCACAGGCTTTCGACCGTTCAACACGCGGACCAGATCATGGTAATCGAGAATGGAAGGGTAGCAGCTAAAGGGAGGCATGATGAGCTCATACAATCCGGGGGGCTTTATCAGACCCTTTACAACGGCATATACTCCATGAAGACATCATAAAAAGGGAAAGCCTCTGTCTGAGACCTTCCCTTTCAGATTTAAAAAATTAGATCATTTCCGGTGATTCCAGGCCGATGAGAGCCAGGCCGTTGCGCAGAGTGATCTGCACGGATTTGACCAGAGCCAGACGGGCGTTGCGCACCGCTTGGTCCTCCACCAGAATCGGGCATTCGTGATAGAAGCGGTTGAATGCCTGGGCCAGATCCACCAGATAGCGGCTGACGATGGACGGCTCCAGCTTCCACATGGCCTGCTGCACCTGCTCGCCGAAGATGTACAGCTCCTTCAGCGCCAGTTGCGCTTCCGTATTCAAGAGCTGGCCGGCATCCACCTCTGCCGCACCGGCAAATTCAATGCTGGAGCTGCCGCCGTTGGACTTGCGCAGCACGCTGCATGCCCGGGCGTGGGTGTATTGCACATAAGGGCCGGTCTCCCCTTCGAAGTTCAGGGCATCCTCCCAGGAGAAAACCACGTCCTTGATCCGGTTGGTGGACAAGTCGTTGAACACAATGGCGCCAACGCCAACCTGGCGGGCCACCTCTTCCTTGTTGGGCATATCCGGGTTCTTCGCCTCGATAATCTCCCGCACCCGGTCCACGGAACGGGTTAGAAGCTCATCCAGCATGACCACATTGCCCTTGCGGGTGGAGAGCTTGGCGCCTTCCAGGCTCACTTGGCCGAAGGGCACGTGAACCATATCCTTGGACCACTCATAGCCCATTAGCTCCACAATTTTGAACAGCTGCTGGAAGTGGAGATTTTGCGCCGCGCCGGTGACGTACACGCATTTATGGAAATCGTAGGTTTGCTTCCGGTAAATGGCTGCTGCCACGTCACGGGTGTGGTACAGGGTCGCGCCGTCCTTTTTGATCATCAGGGCCGGGGGCATATTGTACTCATCCAGACGGACCAGAAGGGCGCCTTCGTCCTCCTCCAGCAGTCCCTTGTCCTTCAGCTCCTGGACGGGCTTGTCCATCTTGTCGTTGTAGAAGCTTTCGCCGGCGAAGGAATCGAATTTGATGCCCAAGAGGTCATAAATTTTGTTGAACTCCTTCAGGCTGATGTCCACAAACCAGCGCCACAGCCGATGGGCTTCCTCATCTCCCTGCTCCAGACGCACGAACCAGGAACGGGCAATCTCCTCCAGTTCAGGAGTTTTGTCCGCTTCATCGTGGAATTGGACATACAAACGCAGCAGCTCAAGAATGCCGCCTTCTTCAACCGCAGCTTCATTGCCCCAGTTCTTATAGGCGACGATCAGCTTGCCGAATTGGGTTCCCCAGTCACCCAGGTGGTTAACGCCGACACAGGTATAACCCAGGTATTGATGAATCCGGTACAGCGCATTGCCGATCATGGTCGAACGCAGATGCCCCACGTGAAACGGCTTGGCGATGTTAGGGGAGGAAAAGTCGAAGACAACGGTTTTGCCTGCGACCAGCTCAGAAGAAAAGTAACGCTCCCGCTCTTTCAGAATGGTATTCAGCAGGTTGGCCGCGAAGGCTTGCTTGTCCAGGAACACATTCACATAGCCCGAAACGGATTCTACCCGGCTGAACAGCCCGTCCGTCCCCAGCTTGGACTTGATCTCGTCGGCAATCGCCTGGGGGGACTTGCGGAGCGCCTTGGACAGCTTAAAGCAGGGCAAGGAAAAATCACCCATCTCCGGGTTAGGCGGGTATTCGATGAGCTCCCGCAGGGCGGAGGTCTCCACACCCTCGAATCTTTCGGCAATCTGTTTGGCCAGTTCGTCTTTGTAATTGATCATAGTACCCTTCCTCTCATATATACAAAGGCACCCTTCCTAAGCAGCCGCATGGCGCCTCAGGGTACCCGAAACTATAAATGGTTAATGTGCTGGTGCAGGTTGATGCGGAGTGTGCCGGCTGGTGCGTGTGACCTGCGGGCTCATGTGATGCGCCGGTTCATACGTGACGTATGTATTGGTGGTTGATGCATCGGTTGGTGCGTGATCTGTTGGCTGGTGCGCCGACTGGTGCGTGAGGTGCCAACTGATGCGTGACCCGCTGGCTGGTGCGTGACGTGCCAACTGGTGCGTGAGCGCTAACGGAACTGAGCGGTCCTTACACGGCAAAATCGGCACTTTTTCCAAGTTAACGGAACTGAGCAGCTCTTACAGCGAAAAATTCAGTCTCCAAGACTGGAAAACCCATATAAGAGTCGCTCAGTTCCGTTAAAAAACGAAACCCCGCTGTTTCCGCATCTAAGCGTCGGATAGTTCCGTTAAAAAACCAACCTGATGTTCCAGCACCGTAATCAAACAGTTCCGTTACCCCGCCGCCGGCTCACCACCGAAACGCATATAGGAGCCCTCATAGCAACAGAACACCCCTTGCGGGGTGCCCTGATTAATAACCGGTACATGCAAAACTCCGGACCCTCATCCGAAACTTCATTATACAGCAAGCCCGGTTCCATGGCAAATACCGGCATCCGGCGATTCCCCGACTATCGGTACATGTGCCGCCACCCGCAAACATGCCGCCTGCATGTTTCCGCACTCACCTCTTACCGCAAGCAAGCGGCAAGCACCGGAATTCCCTGCTCACGGATGCCTTCGGCAACCAATGTGGCGATGGCCAACGCGCCCTTCTCTGAAAAGTGGGTGTTATCTGTGGTGCCGTCAGGCAGACCGGCATATTCCCCTGGAGCCGTCCACATGAACAGCTCCTTGGAGGGTTCGTCCCCCACCTGCTCCAGGAGCGCCCTGCTCTTAGCCGCCAAGTTAATGTACGGCACCTCCAGCTCCCGGGCCAGCTCCTCCATGGCGGGGATGTAATCCCCGTGAGTATCCTTCACCGTACCATCCTCTTCGAAGAAGCGCCGCTGCATGGCGGACACCAGCACAGGCACCGCCCCCCGCTCCCGCGCACCTTCAATGTAACGGGTCAAATATTCCTTATAGGTGGAAAAAGGCGACGTGCCGCGCTCATCCTCTTTTTCGTCATTGTGGCCAAACTGGATCACCAATACATCCCCCGGCTTGATCAGCTTCCAGATCCGGTTCAGACGGTCCTCTGCGATGAAGCTTTTGGAGCTCCGGCCGGAGCGGGCATGGTTGTCCACCGCTACTCCTGCGTTCAGAAATTTGCCGATGGCCTGGCCCCAGCCGGTGTACGGATAACCTGCTGAGGGCTGGTCCGTCACCGTGGAATCCCCCGCCAGGAATAACGTCGGCAGGTGCGGCGCGTGAGTAATTTCGATTGTATCCACACAGACACCTTCGCCTGCCCAAGCCAGCTTCAGCTGGCCGTCGCTAACATGCATGGCGAATACCTCCTGCAGGCGTTCTCCGGGCTGAACAGGAACACGGTCAAGCACAATCCGCCCCATCCCCTCTTTTACAGTCAGGACAGATGCCTCCTTCACGCCTGTAAAGGACACCGCAACAGTATAATTGCCTTTGGCCACATTCACCAGAAAAGACGGCTGCATCGGCACAAAATAATCCCCCGGCCAGGAATCCGCCAGCTCCTCATAGCGGGAAAATGCCGGAGGCATGGAAAAGCCATAACCCGTACTCCAGCTAAACCCCGTATCCTGCTCTAAAGCAATCCAATCCCCTTCAGTGTT
>JAQSYT010000355.1 GCA_029256065.1 Paenibacillaceae bacterium | reverse complement strand
GCCGCCACCAGAAAAACCGGCTCCTCATAATACTGCGGATTCTCAAAGGCCACACCCCGGTCCGTCACAGCTTGAGTACGGATAACCTCCAGCCTGCGGTAATCCTTCACCTTATGCTCCGATTCATCGATTGTTTTGCGGATGGCCGCGCTTTGGGGCTCTCCCGGATATTCGAAGGCAATGCCATTGGGGATATTCATCCGCACCGCATCGAATTGAACCCTGTAGTTCACCACCACAAAGCAGGTCAGCAGAATGACGGCCGCTCCTGCCAGTGTGATAAAGGTCAGGTTGGAGGTATTGCCCCGCACCTGAAAGCGCAGGGAGGATGCCCACAGCATGGTATTTCCCTCATAATAGCGCCGTTTCCGGGAGATAACCCCCAGAATCCAGCCGGAAAACTGCCTGAAAAACAGATAGGTTCCCCCGATGATCCCCACCGCAGTTAAGATCATGGCCACCTGGGAGTGCTCCCGCCAAAGCATGGAATTTATTCCCCGGCTTAACACAAACACCGCCTCTCCCAGTAGAAAAACCGCCAGTAGGGCCAGAACCTTGGATGACCTGATGGGCTTCTCCGCCGTTGCCCCGGCATGAAACAGCTCCACCAGCTGCACCCGCCGGATGGCAATATGGCTCTGAACGGCAATAATGACCGACAGCAGCAGGAACAAGGCCGCCGTTGTGCCGATAGCCTCCAGCGGGAAGGAGAAGGACACCGTCTGGTCATATTGCATCAGCTTCATCAACAGCATTCCGAAGAGCTTGGAGAGAAACCCGCCTAACAGGATTCCTGCCGAAAGGGAAATCCCGCTTAACATCAGCGTCTCATAAAAGACCATCCAGGTAATCTGCCGCTCGGACAGCCCCAGCAAAAGATACAGCCCGAACTCCCGCTGGCGCTGCCGCATGAAGAAGGAGTTGGCATAGAGGATGAACACGATAATGAACACAAATACAACCACGGAGGCAATCATGATGCCGTCCTGAAAGTTGCCCCGGTTCTTGACCATATCCAGTATATCCGGGTTAAACATCAGCGCGGAAAAGGTAAAGTGGATGATGACCCCAATAATCATGGAGACCAGATATATGGTGTACAGCCGGAAATTGCGGCGGACATTCCGCTGGGTCAGGTCGAACAGCTTCATCCCGCCTGCCCCCCCAGCATGCTTTGGGTGTCCAGAATCCGTTCGTAGAAGGTCTTCCGGCTTTGTCCCCCGGCATACAATTCATTGACTACTGAACCGTCCCGCAGGAAAATAACGCGCTGGCAATAGCTGGCCGCATAGCCGTCATGGGTGACCATCAGAATGGTGCTCCCGAAGGTTTTGTTGAGCTGGGCCAGCTGCTCCAGCAGTTGGGTGGCCGAGCGGGAATCCAGGGCACCGGTGGGTTCGTCGGCAAACACAATATCCGGTTTGGTGATCAGGGCCCGTGCGGAAGCTGCCCGCTGCTTTTGGCCGCCGGAAATTTCGTGGGGATACCGCTCCAGCACCTCGCCAATTTGCAGCGCCTCCACTAAGAGTCTCAGACGTGCCTCCATCTCCGCCGTTTTACTGCCCCGCAGGGATAAGGGAAGAAGGATGTTTTCCTTGACCGTCAACGTATCTAGAAGGTTGTAATCCTGAAAGATAAAGCCCACATGCTCCTGGCGGAACCGCCGCAGCTCGTTTTTGTTCAGGTCCAGCAAGGACTGCTCCTTCACCCATACCTCACCGCCGGAGAAGCGGTCGATGGTGGACAGCACATTCATCAGGGTGGATTTCCCCGATCCCGACGGGCCCATGACGGCCGTAAACTCCCCCGCGGCAATGGTCAAATCCAGATTTTTCAGAACAGCCGTATTGCCGTAATGCTTCGTGCGGATTACGGATTCCATGGCGCTTCCTCCTATTCTGTTACCTACTATAGCCGGAAGCCGGGTTTCTAACCATGGGTTTGAGATAACGGAAGGTGACAGTTTCGTCATGTTGAAAGGTACGTCCCCTTTTTGGGACAAGGTTTTGATTGATTTTTCATAATATTGCATCTTTTTACGGATGAGCCGCGTATATGATGGTATAATTTTCTTCAAATAGGTGAGGCGGCGGGTGAGCCACAGGCTAACGGCGGTCACAGCCGTTATTTCGGGGAAATTATCCCTTCCAGAAATCTAACGGCGCTGGCCGCCGTTAGCGGAGAATTGCGGCCCCGCCTGGCGCGAAAAGTCTTAGCGAACTCTTACGATGCTGACTTTTCATCCAAAAGTCTTAGGAGGTGTGAAGGTGTACGTGTCTCGGATACTGAAGCTGTTTGGGCTGATCGCTGTCATTGCAGCAGCCAATATTGCGGCGTTATCCCCTGGTCTTATGGGGTTGAATATAAGCGGCGGCACACCGGTAGAGCGGGCCGCCGGCATCACACTTGTGGTGCTGAGCGCCCTGGTTCTGGTCTACGGAAGCTACTCCCTGCTCCTCCGCAAGGCCCCGACCGTACCGCTCGTATTGCCAACCCGGCCGGCGGACAGCCGGGAGGATTACATCGCGGCCCTGCAGGCCTACAAGGGTTATCCCGGACTGCGGGAGCAAGTGGCCCTGGCCGCCGATCAATCGGAGCGTATGGATAAGAAAAAAGCGGCCCTGTTTGCCGTTCTGGGCAGCCGGTTCAGCCAGGAGGAGCTGAGCTACCGAAAGTTTTCCTCTGTGATCCTGGCGGTCGAGCGGCTGTTTGACCAGAACGTGAAAGGCATGTACAGCAATGTCAGCCTGCTCTCCGCCTCCGGTCTTGCCTCAGCCAAGGCGCCACCGAAATCAAGCCGGTTCTCCGGCAAGCTGCAGCAGGAGAAGCTCGCCCTGTACCAGGAATACCTGGGCTCGGTGGACGGCTTCGTCCAGGCTAATGAGGAAATTCTGCTGAAGCTGGATAAGCTGCTGCTGGAGATTTCCCGGCTGGAAACCACCGATTACCGGGAGCTGGAGGCGACACCCTGCATGCAGGAAATCGACGACCTGATCCATCAGACCAAATTTTATAAGACATAAAAAAAGGAGGGATGTGCATGGCCCGTTTCGGAAAAACCCTGATCACCCTGGCCGTCATCGCCGTCGCAGTCTTCAGCCTGGTCTATATCGGCATCCGCCTCACCGCCAATCTGGGCAAAGACAAGGCGCAGATATCCGCAGAAAATGCCGCCAGCCAGCTGGAGAAGCTCTACAAGAATATATCCGTCGCTCCGGCCAAGCCGGTAAAGGGGCAGATTGATCTGGATCCCGCCTCCGTGGGGGATTCGCTGCCCGACATCTCCAAATTCCCCGTATCCGTGGCAAACAGTACAGACAGCTTCGTGGAGATATTCTCCTCCACTGAGAAGTCCGGCACCGGCAATGACGGCTGGCTGAATGAGGTGGCGGCGGAATTCAACAAGTCGGGAACCCAGGTCAACGGCAAGGCCGTGTCTGTGAAAATCCGCAACATCGCCTCCGGCACAGCGTCGGATTACATCCGTTCGGGCAAGTATGTGCCCGATGCCTTTACCCCCTCCAACGAGCTGTGGGGCGAGATGGTGAAGGCCCAGGGCGTGCCCGTCCAACTGGTCTCCAAACGCCTGACCGGCAATGTGGCGGGCATCGTCACCACGAAGAAGAAATACGATGAGCTGGTGGGCAAATACGGCTCCATCAACGTGAAGACAGTTACAGACGCCATCGCCGCCAACGAGCTGGCTATGGGATATACCGATCCCTTTGCCAGCTCCACCGGGCTGAACTTTCTCCTGACCTCCCTGCATACCTTCGACAACGCCAATCTGCTTGGAGACAAGGCCACAGCAGGCTTTGAACGGTTTCAGGCCAATGTGCCCTTCACCGCCTCCACCACCCTGCAAATGCGGGACGCAGCCAAATCCGGGATGCTGGACGCCTTTGTGCTGGAATACCAAACCTTCACCAACGCCGCGGACCTGAAGGGCGGCTACATGTTTACCCCTTTCGGCGTCCGCCATGACAGTCCCTTGTACGCCCTGGGCAATCCATCGCCCGACAAGCTGGAAATTATCCGCAAGTTTGCCGCCTTTGTGGAGCAGGACAAATACCAGCGCACCGCCAGCGATAAGGGCTTTAACGGCCTGAACGACTACAAGGCGGAGATTACGCCTCCAGCGGGAGATATATTGGCCGCCGCCCAGAAGCTGTGGAAGGAGAAGAAGGACGGCAGCAGGCCCATTGCTGCAGTTTTTGTGGCCGATGTCTCCGGCAGCATGGCCGGGGAGCCCTTGAACCGGCTGAAGAAGTCCCTCCTGACCGGCCAGAAATTCCTGGGCCGCAACAACAGCATCGGGCTGGTCTCCTACTCCAGCTCCGTCACCATCCAGCTGCCTATCGGCAAATATGACACCAACCAGCAGTCCCTGTTTGTCGGTGCGGTGAACAGTCTGCAATCCGGCGGCGGCACCGCTACCTTCGACGGCATTCTCACCGCCATGAAAATGCTGAAGGATGAAATGGCGGCCAACGCCGAGGTGCGGCCTCTCATCTTCGTCTTAAGCGACGGGGAAACCAATGAAGGCCACTCCCTGAAGGATGTGCAGAGCCTGATCGAAACCTACAAAATTCCCGTATACACCATCGGCTACAACGCCAATATTAAGGCCCTCCAAAGCATCTCCAGCATCAATGAGGCCGCCAGCATCAATGCGGATACGGATGATGTGGTTTACAAAATTACCAACCTGCTGAATGTGCAGATGTAATCATTTTTTTAACTCATAAGGGGATTGGGGAGGGGAACAAATGGCGTTTTCCATGGAGGTTGTAAACCCGGAGGCCATCCGGACTGCCATTCAAGAGGAGGTAAAGCCGGAGCCGGAGGAAGTGACCCAGCTGAAGGCCCAGGCCAAAACCAATGTTTCCAGCATCCTGGAGCTGGATTTGGATTCGCTGGAAAAGCGCCAGTCCATTCTCCAGTCTATCGACAGCTTCGGCATGGGGACCATGAAATCATCCTCGGAGAAAAATGCTCTTCTCCAGGTGTCGGTGGGCAATCTATCCAAGCTGGGGGATGAAGGCGGCCAAGTGGCCAAAGGGCTGACGGAGCTGCAGCTCCAGCTGAAGGATCTGGACCCCAGCGCCATCGATTTTGCCAAAAGCGGGCTTCTGGGCAAGCTGTTCAACCCGTTGCGGAACTATTTCGCTAAATTCCAGAAGGCCGACGGCGTTATTTCGGATATTATCGTATCCCTGGAAAAGGGGAAAACGGTGCTCAAAAACGATAACACCACCCTGTCCTTCGAGCAGCAGGCCATGCGGGATTTGACCAAGCGGCTGCAGAAGGAAATCGAGCTGGGCATGCTGATGGACCAGGAGATTGAGGTTCAGATTGAGGCAGCCAAAGCCCGTGGTGAAGCCG
>JAQSYT010000354.1 GCA_029256065.1 Paenibacillaceae bacterium | reverse complement strand
AAGCTCGTAGCAGGAAAAAAACGGACTAACAGCCGTCTAAATCCGCGCTAAGTGCTTTTCAGTTCCGTTAATGCGCCAAACAAACCCGTTTGCAGCCGCTAAGCGCTTGTGGGTTCCGTTACAGAAGCTCACAACACAACGTTTCTCGAAGCTCAAGCCTTGCCGCCCCCGGCTGCCGGAAGCCGTACGGTGAACACCGTTCCCTCCCCCGGCTTGCTGTCTACGGCAATGGAGCCGCCGTGCATCTCCACAATTTTTTGGGCGATGGACAGGCCCAGTCCGCTGCCGCCACCGGAACGGGTGCGGGATTTGTCCGCCTTGTAGAAGCGTTCAAAGATGCGCTCCTGATCCTCCGGGGCAATCCCCGGCCCATTATCCGCAACCCGCACCGCGGCATAATTGCCCTCCCTGGCGACAGCTACACCAATCCTCCCGCCTGCCGGCGTAAATTTGATGGCATTGTGCAGCAGATTCAGCCATACCTGGCTCATTAAATCCTCATCCGCCGTAATCTCCAGCTCATCCGCCTCCAGATTCATCTCGATATCCTTGGCCTCCCACTGGGGCTCACACGCCAAAATAAGCGCAATAAGCTGCTTGTCAAGCCTGTAGGTTCCAGGATGTGCCGGTGCCTGCGTCGAATCCAGCACCGCCAGCTTCATCAGATTATCGCTGAGCTTGGAGAGCCGGACGCATTCCGTTTCGATAATATCCAGATAACGCTCCCGCTCCTCCTGATCCAGCGTTCCGCTTTTGAGGGCTTTGGCAAAGCCTATAATTGAGGTTAAAGGCGAACCGATCTCATGGGACACATTGGAGATAAACTCCTGCCGCAGCTCCTCCATCTCCTTCAAATTAACAGCCATATCGTTAATGCTGGTCACCAGCTTGCCGATGGGATGGCGCTCCCGGTCATGCCCCTTCATTTGATCCAAAACCGGGTTCAGATTCACTTGAAAATCCCCCCGGGATATCCGCAGCATCACTTCAATGAGCTCGGTAAACAGCTTGTGATCGTCAGGCCTGAGAAACGGGCCGATAATGGCGATGGCTATACCGAAAAGAATAAAGCCCAGGACGGCATTGATGAGAAAAGCCAGCAGCCCGTGGGGCTCCCAGCCGATTTCGGTATAAAGGGCATTTGTGGCCATGTACGTCCCTGTCCAGCACAGCAACAGAAAGGCGATGACCATCAGCACATTGGCGGCCATATGAAGGAAGCCCGGCCTGTCTCTCATGGCTGGACCACCTCCAGACGGTAGCCCAAGCCGCGGATGGTGCTGATCCGGAAGGTATGCTCACTCTCCGGGAACCGCTCCCGCAGCCGTTTGATATGCACATCCACCGTCCGTTCGTCCCCTTCATAATCGTAGCCCCAAATTTGCTCAATGAGCTGGTCGCGGGTGAAGGTTTTGCCGGGATAACCCGCCAGCTTGAACAATAGCTCGAATTCCTTGAGGGGCAGCGTAATCTCCTCCGCCCCGTCCATACATTGGAAGGTGTCCCGCCGGAGAACCAGCTTCCCCAGCTGCACGGTTTGGGAGGACAGGATACGGTACCGCTTTAGCAGTGCCTTAACCCTGGCCACCAGCACCATAGGATCGAAGGGTTTGGCGATGTAGTCATCGGTGCCAAGGGCAAAGCCCTTCACAATCTGGGAGGCCTCCCCCTTGGCGGTCAGCATCAATAGCGGCAGATTTTCCTGCTGCTCTTTCAGCTCGCGGCACAGCTCCCAGCCATCCATACCCGGCATCATAATATCTAGAATTACAAGGTCCGCTGAGGTTTCCTCCAAAACAGCCAGAGCTTCCCGCCCGTCCGCCGCCTCCAGCACCTCCCAGCCCTCTGCTTTAAGAAAATGCCGTACCATCTCACGTATATGCATATCGTCATCTACTACTAATATCCGGGTCATGCGGCCACCTCCACTGCAACCTTGCCTGAAGCACCTCTATTTTGTCAAGCATGCCCAGCCAGTTATTTACGCATATATGCCCGCACGGTAGCCGGGGCAAAAATCGCCACAATCACGGCAGCCCCAACAAGGGAAATGACCAGATCGCTGCCCACACTGCCGCTATTGGTCAGCTCGCGCACAGCACTCACCAGATGGGAGATGGGATTAAGGTTGGCGAACCATTGGAGCCACTTGGGCATGGTTTCCACAGGTACGTAGGCATTGGACAGGAAGGTCAAGGGAAACAGGATGATCATGGACATGCCCTGTACGCTGGAGGCCGTCCGGGCAATTACACCGAAGAAGGCAAAAATCCAGCTGATGGCCCAGGAGCAGACAATCACCAAAAACCCGGCAAGCACAACATGCTCTATGCCCCCGGCGGGACGGTAGCCCATCAGATACCCCATGACAAAGGTCAGCACAGTGGCGATGGTATAACGGACCGTATCCGCAAGAAGGGCCCCTGCCAACGGCGCAATACGGGCAATAGGCAGGGATTTGAAGCGGTCGAATACACCTTTGTCCATATCCTCCCGCAGCTGGACGCCGGTAACTACGGAGGTGGTAATCACAGTCTGGACCAATATGCCTGGTATGATGATAGGCAAATAGCTGGCCACATCCCCGGAGATGGCTCCGCCGAAGATGTACGTAAACATCAGCGTGAAAATAATAGGTTGAATCGTCACGTCAAAGAGCTGCTCAGGCGTATGCCGGATTTTCAGCAATCCCCGGTATGCCATAGTCAGTGAATTGCGGATGGTCTGGCCGAGGCTGGTGCGGTTTTTCAGTTGGCGGGTTACTCCTGGTGTGATGGTTGTCTGGCTCATACATTTGCCCCTTTCAATTGATGTGATGCTGCATGCTGTGCAGACGGATGATCTATCGGCGCATCTCCGGTAATGGTCAGGAAAACTTCATCCAAGGTTGGCTTCTGCATGCTCATTTCCGAAAGATGGATCCCCTCCTCCCGGAGTGCGATCAGCAAATCCGCCACTCTATCCGGGTCCGACATCGGCGCAGTAATTTTTCCCGCTTCCGCAGAGACTGCCGCCCGCACCTGCAGCACCTGCTCCACCTTCCGCCGCGCATGCTCTGTTTCTGCCGCATCCGCTACCCGGAGCTGCAGCGAAGCCGTTCCCACTGACATTTTCAGCTCATCGACAGTTCCTTCCGCAACCACATGGCCCCGGTCAATTACCGCGACCCGGTCAGCCAATTGATCCGCTTCATCCAGATATTGAGTGGTCAAAAGCACCGTCGAGCCCGTTTTTACCAGACGCCGGATGGTTTCCCACATTTGGGCCCGGGTCCGGGGATCCAGCCCCGTAGTGGGTTCATCCAGAAAAATCAGCGGCGGCTGGGCGATCAGGCTGGCTGCCAGGTCCAAGCGTCTCCGCATCCCGCCGGAGAAGTTCTTCAGCGGTCGTTTGGCCGCATCCGTTAAGCCGAATTCCTCCAGCAGCTCCGCCGCTTTCTTCTTTGCACCCCCGCGGGAAAGACCCAGCAGCCGGGAGAAGATCACCAGATTTTCCGTAGCGCTCAGGGATTCGTCCACAGAGGCATATTGCCCCGTAACCCCAATAAGCTGCCGCACGATTTGCGGTTCTTTACCCACATCATGCCCAAAAATTTGCGCTGAACCGGCATCCGGCTTCAAGAGCGTAGCCAGCATCTGGATGGTGGTGGTTTTACCTGCCCCATTGGGGCCCAGCACCCCGTAAATACTTCCAGTCCGCACATGCAAATTGACGCCATCCACAGCCCTGTTCTCACCGAAGGTCTTAACCAACCCTATAGCCTCCACTGCCCATTCCCCGCTGACGGGTTTTGCTTCTCTCCTCTGTCTATCCATTGCAATTCCTCCTTGATTTGTTGATAGTGGCAATGGTACCGCCGGTTTATGAACTGAATATGAACAAAAAAAGAGAGGCCCTTGGCCTCCCTCTATACCTTTCAGATATTATTAAATTATGGAAATAACGGCGTATATCTGGTACGATGAATGGGAATGTCATGCAACGTAAAGCAGCAGCTGTCAGATCATAAACCATGATTACAGGAGCGAAAAGCGGACATGAATATGTTTCAGGGAATGGAAGGCAAAAGCCTGGGAAATGGCCTTTATTGGCTTAATGAGCCTCAGGAATGGCGGTTTGGCCCTGAAGGGCTGTTGGTGAATGCACCGCCCTCCACCAATTTTTTCAATGACCCGGAGAGTGCGGGCGTATATGTTTCAGCACCCTTTTTGTATGCAGAGGTGAAGGGGGATTTTGACCTGACCACCCGTGTGGATATCCGGATGCTGAAGTGGTTCGATGCCGGCTGTCTTCTGGTGATGGCCGACTCTGCCAACTGGGCTAAGCTATGTTATGAAAATTGGAAAACCGGACCTTCAATTGTAAGCGTAGTCACAAGGACTGTATCGGATGATTGCCCGTCCCATGTCATCGGCCAGGCCAAGCCCTACCTGCGGATTCTGCGGTCCGGTAACTGCTTCGGCTTTTACTCTTCCCTGGATGGCAGCAGTTGGACCCAAATCCGCTACTTTAGTATGGATGTCCCGGAAAAGGTAAAAGCAGGCGTCTTAGCACAGGCGCCAATCGGCGCAAGCTGCCGCGTCAGCTTTGAATACATGCGGCTTGAGGTGAAGCCTATTAAAAGCGCCAAGGTTTTGCCCGGATGAGCCGGGCTTGAACTTGCTGCTGCAGCTATTGGCTTCTCCCTCCAGGCTATTCCCGTTTCCGGGGGATCTTGCCGGGACAGTAACATGTGCGCCCGCTTCAACCAGCACCCTGACCACCTCCGGGCCCAGCCCGGAGTATCCCCTAAGTCAACCCTCAACCAACCAGCTTCAACCCTACGGCAGAAGCCAGCACAGTCGCGATGCAAAGAATTCTGGGCAAGCTTCTGGGCTCCCCGTAGACCAGCATACCAACCACTGCGCCGCCGGAAGCCCCAATGCCTGTCCACACTGCGTATGCCGTTCCCATAGGCAGTACCTTCATAGCCTGGGACAGGAAGAGAAAGCTTAACGTAAATCCGCCGGCCATAAGCAAAAACGCCTTCCAGCTCCGATCCTTATTGAGCTTGTTGATCATGGCTACACCCATCATTTCAAATATACCGGCCAATATCAGGAAAATCCATTCCATGGTTTATCCCACCTCCTTTTGCGGTTTGGGGCTTAGCAGCTTTAATCCCGTTACACCCGCCAGTAAAAGCGCGATCAGCATCATTTTCAGCAGCTTCACAGGGGCATCGAATAAAACCAGCTCTGCCACCACCGTTCCCGCAGTTCCCAGCCCAACAAACACTGCATACACCGTTCCCACCGGCAGGGCCCGGGATGCGCGGATCATCAAATAAAAGCTGACGATGATGGCGATGACAGTGCCGCCGATCTCAATGGCTCCCTCCGCATGCTTCATGCCGATTACCCAGCCTACCTCGAATAG
>JAQSYT010000353.1 GCA_029256065.1 Paenibacillaceae bacterium | reverse complement strand
AAACCGGGCAGCCAGGAGGAGGGGATAGGGAGGCCCTCGGGAACTCCTGCAAGTGAAGCCTGTGCTTCCTCCGCCATTGAAGGGGTTTGCACAAATTTCTGCTCCATCCAATCCTGCCACAGCAGGCGGAAGGAAGGATCATCCCGGTCCAAAAGAACCGTATCCAATACCCAGGATTCTCGACTCTCTCCGTCGGCATCCATCGTTCCCGGCTCAGAGAGGCGGAGGGCAACGCGGAAGGGAACCTCATCCCTTTTCCAACCGGTAAGGACCTGCCAATCCTCCTCATCTGCTACTAATCCGGCTGGCTGCGAGAAGGGAGTTTCATTACTTTGCTCAGCTGTACGGTTGGGCTCTAACAGAGGGTAGGCTGCGGTAAGCTTCTCCCAGGCGGCCATCACCCCGGCATCCTCGCCCATCCAAGCGTGGAGTAAACGGGCGGGCCATTCCTCCACCAGCGCTCCGGTACCTGTGTGATTGGCTTCCTTCACAGCGCCATCCCATATGGCTTGCTCCTCTTCATCAAGCAGCAGCCTCCAGCCTGTCCGTCCATTATGCCATGCCATATAATCCGGGGCGAAACGGCCTTCCTCCAGACAGCGGAGCAGAATGGGGGCAGCTTGAATGAAAGCGGTAAGCTGCGGGCCAAACGATACATCAGCCGCAGCATCGTGAATTCCATGGGCCAGATAGTGGACAGACATGGCTTCGGGCAGCAGGATGGCGTCCTTGTCCTGGGGGCCGTTTTTGGTCGTCTCCAGCAAGGTTCCGTAGAAGCTTGGCTCATGCCAGGCAAATAATCTGTGCTTCAAATGCTCAATGGGGAGGGGGACCGGTCCTTCCGGGAATAACAGAAGGCCGCTGCCGGTAGGAGCTGGAACGCAATCCAGTCTGACCGTTTCCGCCTGTGTATGGATGCTCATACGATCAATTTTCCTTTCCGCAGCTCTTCCTGGAAGGCGCGCAGGCGGGAATGGCGCTCGGCCAGCTGAACAATATAGGCCTGCCAGCGGTCCTGCTCCTTCAGCTTTTTATAGAAGCCCGCCAATTTTTTTAGTAGCCGCACCGCTTGTTTGTAGGACTGCCGGTTTTTCTCCAGAATATACCGCTCCGCATCCTGGTGATACAGGGGCAGGACCAGCCGGAGATCGGTTTTCTCCAGCAGCTTCAGAATCTCCCGGTCAATGTAATAAATCGGATAACCCTCCGTCAATAGCATATGGGTTACCTTCCGGGCATCCCCGTTATCGATCAGGTACGTGATATATACGCCGCGGGACAGGGGCAGCATCTGCTTGATCCATAAGAGCCACCCCGGCTCGTCAGGCTGTGCTTCGGCCGCTTCCAGCCAGAGGGGGAAGATGTTTTGCTCCAAAAAGTAGGGTTCCCGCTTCAAGTGAAATGTCAGGGCTTGCAGCCAGTAGAGCAGCCTGCTCCAAGCCTCCAGACGGTAA
Organism: Paenibacillaceae bacterium; assembly: GCA_029256065.1. Taxonomy (GTDB): domain Bacteria; phylum Bacillota; class Bacilli; order Paenibacillales; family NBRC-103111; genus Paenibacillus_AR. The sequence goes on along the minus strand of JAQSYT010000353.1, from coordinate 3,983 downwards.
AGCTCCCGCAGAAAAGGGGAATATCCTTTTTTGGTAAGAGAAGAATCCGCAGTCAATTGGGCCAGAGCAGCCTCATCGTCACCGCCCAAAAAATCAAAAAACGCAAGACTTGACCGGAGCCTGGATTCCAGGCTTTTGTTGTCCGCCAGCTTGAGGAGGCTGTTTAGTTTCGCACGCTCTCTGGCCATCAGATCCCCTACGCTAAACAACCGGCTCCAAATTGCTTGGTACAATCCGCTCCAATCCTGATGGGAGGCGATGAGCTTGAAGGTGTTTTGCTGGAGAACACTGAGGGCTTCCTCCAAAATGCTGCTGTAGATGCTATATGCTTCATTCATGTTCACGAGAGAGAGAATTTCTTCCATGTGCTCCGGAAGGGATTGAGCCAGTTCCCGCACACTCTTCTCCAAGCCGTAATAATGCCCAAAGCTGAACGGAAGCCGGTTAAAATACCCATCAATGGCCTCCATCGCATAAAGCTGGGCATGCAGCACAAACAAGCCGCGGAGAGTGGGGGGCCACGCGGCAGATTCATCTGCCATCCCTTCCAGAACGCTATAATAAAAGCTGGTGACCTCCGGACCAAGACTGTACAGGTTAGAACTGGGACGGGGTGTCACCAGCACCTTGCCGAATCGTTCGCGGAAATAATCCCGCCAGTCGGCAGCGGAGTCATCCGGTTCAGGGAACGCTGTGGTGGGCTTCCGCTTAGCCAGTTTCCGGCGGGCTTCCCTTGATTGATGCCCCTCCAGGGATTCCGGTACCAGCGGTTCAACCGATAATTGGGAAGCAGGTCGGAGAGAGGGCGATTCCGTCGGCTGGTCCGAGGCCGCCGTTTCTCTAAGCGCTTCCCTGCGGGCGCGTTGTCTCACAGCTGTGCCGCATTCCATCAGGAACATCTCCGGATTTCGGCCCGCCACCCGCAGCAGCTGCAGGAATACAGCCAGACCGTGCCGGCATAATCCCTCCCCGCAGTCACAGGAAATCGGGTTGCCTGAGGATGAGCCAAGCTGCACTTGGAAGCTGCCTCCGCCCTCCTTGCACGTGGCCGCCAGTCCATCATCGGGTCCTTGCATCCACTCCACACTGTCTGACTGACGGAACAGCCCATAGCCCTTCTCCAGCTGCTCCTCAGTTATATTCAATTTGATCGCATTCATCAGGTTTTGCAAAACCTTCGTGGGAATCGGAGACATGGCCATACGCACACCTCATAAATCATGGTTTGTTCCCATTAGTATACCACGACAGGAACAGATTTTTTTCGGCAATGAAGGGGAAATGTCAAACAGGGATGAAATATAAAGAAGGGAGTGGCGACCAATTTCCGCAAAAAGGCAATTATGCTATAATAGAGAACAGTGTGGAAGGTTAAAGAAAGAAGGACGATTCTATGAAAATAGCAATTGTTGGGACGGGCTATGTGGGTCTCGTAACCGGTGTTTGTTTGTCTGAAATCGGGCACCAGGTTACCTGCATTGATGTGGATGCAAACAAGGTGAACAAAATGCGCGCCGGGGTTTCACCCATCTATGAGCCGGGCTTGGACGAACTCATGCAGAAGAATATTACAGCAGGCAGGCTGTTTTTTACTACCTCTCATCAAGAAGGCTTTCAGGATGCTAAAGCCATTTACATTGCCGTAGGCACTCCGCCGCGGGAGGACGGTACTGCCAATCTCTCGTATGTGGAAGAGGTAGCGAGAAGCATTGCCGCTCATATTCAGAGCTACACTGTCGTTGTTACCAAAAGTACTGTGCCCGTGGGAACCAATTACCGGATTAAGCAAATGATTGCCGCGGGAGTGGAAGAGCGCACCTCGTTCGATGTGGTGTCCAATCCTGAATTTCTCCGGGAGGGAACAGCAGTTCAAGATGCGTTCCAAGGCGACCGCATTGTCATCGGTTCGGACAATCCACGTGCAGCTCAACTTGTGGAAGAGATCAACAAACCCTTCGGTATTCCGGTATATCACACGGACATCAGCAGCGCCGAAATGATTAAATATGCATCCAATGCTTTTCTGGCTACCAAGATCAGCTTCATTAATGAGATTTCGGCTCTTTGTGAAAAACTGGGTGCTAATGTTGAAGATGTAGCTGCAGGCATGGGCATGGATAAACGGATCGGCAGCCAGTTTCTCAGGGCAGGCATCGGCTATGGAGGGTCGTGCTTCCCTAAGGATACGAAGGCTCTTGTGCAGATCGCGGGAAATGTGGAGCATGAATTCGATCTTCTGAAATCCGTTATCCAAGTCAACAATAAGCAGCAGCGTCTTTTGGTGGACAAAGCCAAGGAGCGTTTCGGATCCCTGACGGACAAAAGAGTTGCTCTTCTCGGCCTGGCATTCAAGCCGCACACGGATGATATGCGGGAGTCCGCCTCCATCGTTGTCAGCCGGCAATTGGTTGAGGAGGGTGCCCGTGTTCAAGCCTATGACCCTATCCAGCCCGAAATGGCAGCGCAGCTTCTTCCCGAGGAAGTAGCATTGTGCCGGAGCCTAGAGGAGGCCCTCACCCAAGCAGACTGTGTCTTCATCATCACCGATTGGCCGGAATTCAAGACCATGGATCTGGCCAAAGCGACCCAACTTCTCAAGTCCCCCGTGTTTTTTGACGGGCGCAATTGTTTTACTCTTGAACATGCTGCTGACCAAGGAATTGAGTATCATTCTATTGGGCGGGAGAGCGTGGGGGCAAAAGAATAGAATGAAGATGACTCTTGAATCTATCAAGGGTCATTTTCTTTTGTCGAAATTGCATAAAATGTACCATAGACTCAACATTGCTAATCAGGTACAATACAGACATAAATCAGACATATTTGGGAGCAGAAACATGATAGACATTCATAATCACATCCTGCCGGGAGTAGACGATGGGTGCAGGGATCTGGAAGAATCACTGGAGTTGGCCAGACTTGCAGTAAAAGATGACATCCATCATATTATTGCCACCCCCCATCATGCCAATGGGCGGTACCAGAACGATGCAGGGAAGGTCCGGCAAGCAGTAGATGACTTAAACGGGGCATTGTCAGCTGAAGGAATAAATCTTCAAATTCATACTGGACAGGAAATCAGAGTTTACAAGGAATTGCTGGACGATCTGAACGCCGGCAAGCTGTTAACCCTTGCAGACTCCCGCTATATGCTGTTGGAATTTTCCTCAAGCCGGGTTCCGGATGGAATAGAAGATTTGCTGCATGAATTGCGACTTGCCGGAATTACAGCGATTATCGCCCATCCGGAACGGAACATGGAACTCTCCGGAAACCTGTCCAGATTTGCAGATTTAATTGACCGTGGTGCTCTCGCACAGATGACCACACACTCTATTAACGGTCTGTTCGGGCGCAAAATCCAATCCATTTCTCTTGATATGTGCCGGTCTAATCTCATCCATTTCCTTTCTTCAGATGCTCATAATCCTCTGGAAAGGCCCGTTTCTTTGCAAACTGCCGCAACATATATAATGAAGAAACTGGGAGAAAAGACCTATACGTATTATAAGGAAAATGCTGACAGAGTACTTTATAACCAGGAAATTATTCCTATTTCACACAAAGTACATAATAAAAAACGCTTTCTTTTTTGGTAGCGTTATCCATTTAACGTTGACCCCTGGATTCTATCTATGTTAAAATTTTCTTCATAAACTAATCATTTTTCAATAAAATCGCTTTTGAAAGTTTTTGTTTGTTTTACTTAAGAGTTTTATAATTTAATTTATACATAGATTTATCGTTCCCTAAAATTAAAGATGAGGTGAGTGTAAAGCATGAAATTGAAAAAGAAAGCAATAACTACAACTCTGGCTGCTTCTCTGGTAGTCGGATCCCTTGCTGGTATGCCGGTATATGCAGCATCTTTGCCGAGTGAGGCAACTGACATTACGAATACATTAAACAAAATTTATGCAAAATTGGGCGATGACAAAGCTACAGTCAGTGCAGCCCGTGATGCGATCCGTGCACTTGAGGAT
>JAQSYT010000352.1 GCA_029256065.1 Paenibacillaceae bacterium | reverse complement strand
GTCACCATGATGGCGATGGAGCCACCCTCCAGGCTGAATCCGGAGGATATCCGGGACGAGAAGGTGAAGGTGCTCCGCTCCCTGCGCATCCATGAAACACCGGATGAAGTCCGGGCCAATGTGATCCGCGGCCAATATACGGATGGAGTGCTGCGGGGCAAGGCTTTGCCCGGCTACCGTTCGGAGGATGCGGTGTCCCCGGACTCGGCGACGGAGACTTATTTCGGCGCCCGGCTCTACGTGGATAATTTCCGTTGGGCGGGTGTTCCCTTCTATATCCGCACAGGAAAACGGCTGCCGGTAAAGACCACTGAGGTTGTGGTGGAATTTAAGAATATGCCGGACAATGTCTATTTGGCCAAACGGACCAAGCTCCAGCCCAATCTGCTGGTGTTCCGGGTGAACCCTCTGGAAGGCATATATATCAAAATCAATGCCAAGCAGCCGGGCTCCGATTCCATGATTATCCCGGTAGCCATGGACTTCTGTCAGAGCTGCCAGGTGGGCTTGAATACCCCTGAGGCGTATGAACGTCTCTTGTATGATGCGGCACGGGGAGAATCCACTTACTTTACCAGGTGGGACGAGGTATCCTTGCAATGGCGTTTCGTGGACCGGATCGTCCAGGCGTGGAAGCAGGATTCACGTGATCTGAATCTGTACCCTGCCGGGTCTTGGGGGCCGGAGGCCATGGATAAGCTGCTGGCGGAGGATGGCTTCCACTGGTGGCCCATCAACGGCCAGGAGGAAAGCGACGTGCTGTGGGTGAAAGGCCAGGAATAATAAAGAAAACCGCCGGTAGTATTTATACCGGCGGTTTTTTTCTAACAAACTCCGAATACAAACTGGTCCATGCTGGACTGCAGCATATAACCGCCGTCTACCTTTAAGATTGTCCCGGTGATGAAGCCTGATTCAGGGGAGCAATAGAAGGAGGCGGCTACAGCTACATCCTGGGGCTGGCCCAATCTTCTGACCGGAGTATCCTTAATGAAGGTTTCGCCCATTGCCGCTACGAAATCCGTAGCCATGGGAGTTTCGATGATGCCGGGCTGAATGGCATTGACGGTAATGCCGTAAACACCCAGCTCCTTGGCCAAAGACTGGGTCATGGCCTCGATCCCGCCTTTGGCGGCGGCATAGTTAATGCTGCCGTTAAATCCGTGGATGGCTGCGACGGAGGAAATATTGAGGATTCTGCCGTAGTTGGCCTCCTTCATCTTCTTGGAGACGGCCTTCAAGCAATAGAAGGCGCCGTACAGATGGGTTTTGAGCACCGCATCCCAGTCCTCATCCTTCATATTGTAGACAAACGCTGGCTCGCTCAGGTTTCCCGCATTGTTGACAAAAATATCAATCCGGCCATGCTCGGCATGGATTTGGTCAATCACTTCATTGATGTTTTCCTTATCGGAAACATCCAGCACCACGCTTTGTGCCCAACCGCCGTTTTGCTCAATCATGGCTTTGGTTTCGTCCAACAAAGAAAGCCTTCTGCCGGTAATGATTACCTTTGCGCCTTTATTGGCCAAATCAATACAGATGCCTCTGCCGATGCCTGTTCCCCCGCCTGTTACGATTGCAACCTGATTTTCCAGAAGCTTTGTCATGGTTATCATTCCTCTCTGTAAATGGGACTACCGATGGCTTCCGTAAGCTTGTCCACGTTTTTGGTATTGTCTGAGGCGTAGCGGAAGATGAGGTTGCAGCTTTCCATCACTTCATTAATGGAGGCGGTAATTTCCTGGGTGCCAGCCGCCCCATCAATTGTATTTTGGGTTAATTGGCTTACAGCAATGGATATACCGGCGCCGGTGCTGCACAATTGATCGACCATATCATTAATTTTGAGGATGGAGCTATTAAACTTGGCCGAATCCTCGTAGTATTGCTCGCTTTGCTCAATCAGATTGTCATAGTCGTGGAGGATATTGCTGTCGATGAAATCGATGATGGTTTTGGAGCTGGAGGACAGGTCCTGGACGGACAGCTTCACATCATCAATGCACTTTTTAATGCTGGAGGCTGTACCGGAGGAAATTTCAGCCAGCTTATTGATCTCAGTTGCGACTACAGCAAAGCCTCTTCCATGCTCGCCTGATCTTGCTGCTTCAATATTGGCGTTTAAGGAGAGCAGCTTGGTTTGGCTGGCAATGTCCATGATTTTTTCGGCGAATATATAAATTTCCGCTACTGCCTTCGAACGTTCAAGAGCGGTTACTAAAGCGTCTTTTACATCGGAATACATCTTCTCCGTCTCCGATTTGGAGGCTACGGAGCTTTCCCTCAGCTCGCTGGCCCGTTCCTTAATCTCATCAGCTGTGGCTCCGGCAATGCTGGTCTCCGTTGAGATGACCGTCATCATATTCTCCATTTCGGTAACAGAGGCGGCAATTTCTTCTGAGGCGGCTGCCGTTTCCTGAATACCGGCGGAAAGCTCCTCTGTGGTAGCAGATACAATCTCCATATCGTTTCTGATCTTATCCGCATGGTCTACAAGAGCATTGCTTGAGGCGCTTAAATCAATGATGGATGCGGAGGCTTGATTGAGGAAATCCCCGAGGCTGTTGTCAGGCAGCACGGCAGCTGGAGTGCCTTCCGGAACCGCAGATGCAGGCTGTGATGAAGCTGTCTGGACTGTAGTACGCTTGATGTACAGAATGTAGGCAAGTAAACCTAAACAAAGTGCCCACGGTAAAATATAATAGATCATTCCTCTGGCCTCCTGACTGGCATAAATGATTCATTCCGCTTATGAAAAACTCGTTTCGTAGGACGTGTCTGAAAACCCGCTTGAGGGCATCTTTCACCGCCTTTTCGTCCCTCACTTCGTCACTTCCGCTTGACGTACCCCCGGTACGCCTTCGCGAAAGTTCCTTGCTAGGAACGAAAATTCGATAAAATCTGCTCCCCTCGGAGTTATCAGACACGCCCTAGCACATTTCGGAATATTTTGTCGATTTATGCAACATTCTACCATCTTTATTACTCCTTTTCAATGATTATTATACAAGTTATACCAATTGAGGCTTTAGAACGAACATTTTACTAAATATAACGTATAAAAGATCTGTTTTGACTTTTTTCGTCAAAAATCTCCATTCCTTTAGCTGGGTATATGGGAATTAAGGCTGAATTTTCGTCGATTTACGTAAACTTTTTATGAAGCAGCCATTTCCGGAGAGACTGGTAAAGCTGAAGATATACAGGAACCGGATGGAAATCGTATAATAACATGCAGGAGTATAATAGAAGTAAACGTGCTTGCATATAAAAATTGTCCATAAGGGGTCTGTTACATGAACCGAAGAGGTTTTCTTCAATGGGTGGCTGCTCTTGCCGTGGGCGGTGCGGTTGTCGCCACAGGACTTGCCCGCTGGCGGCCGGGCAACGGCGGGGGCATTCCGGAAGCAGGCGGAAGCCTGTCACCTGCAGCTTCAACGGCCGCTCCGTCACCAACACCCTCGGCAGGACCGGAGGGACCGCTGCTGTCATTTTTTATTCTGAGCGATCTCCATGTGAATTCGGGGGTAGCTTATCCATCGGAGCATTTGAAGAAAACACTGGATGAAATTACGAAGAAGTATATTTCCGCTGCGGATTGTATTGTTTTTACCGGCGATGTGACGGAATCGGGCACAGATAAGGATTACAAGGAACTGCGCTCCGTATTGTCCAAGTACAAGCTTCCGCCATATTATGCCAACATGGGCAACCATGATTACTACCGGGTGTGGATCGACAAGGAAGGCAACTGGAACCAGAAGGGTTTTCCCAACGGCCAAACGGATGAGGAATCCAAAAAAGCATTTTTGGACTTTTTTAAGCTGGAGAAGCCTTATTACGAGGTGGAGGTGAAAGGCCATCTGATACTCATGCTGTCCCAAGAGGTTTATCAAGAGACGAGAACAGATGTAGGCGAGGGCGCCTGGTATTCGGATGAGCAGCTGAATTGGCTGAAGGAGCGGCTGGCAGCCAACAAGCCCGGCAGACCTGTCTTCGTGATGATTCATCAGCCGCTGCCTGCGGCAGGACAGGACGGAGGCTCTCATCGGGTCATTCCGGCCAAGAAATTCCGGGAGATCCTCAAGCCATACCCCAATGTGTTTGTGTTCTCCGGCCATGGGCATCAGGATTTCACCAACGGAACCGCCCATTATTTAAAGGAAAGCTTCCATTGGTTCGTCAATTCATCCGTGGGGCGGGTGTTGAACGCTAAGTATGAGCATACCCGGCAGGATGCCGCACAGGGGCTGTATGTGCAGGTTTTTGCTGACAGGGTGGAGCTTAAGGGCAGAGAATTCAGCACCGGCGAATGGATCCCGGAGGCGGACTGGAAGGTCAAGCTGCAATCTGGTAAAGTATAAACATTGACGATATATGCCTGAGGAGCGACTTCCACAACAGGCGTTAGAGAGGAATTAAACCAAGCATGAGTACATCCTTAAATCAAGAACTGTTGAAGGAAATCGATAAACGGCGAACCTTCGCCATTATTTCCCACCCCGACGCAGGTAAAACCACTTTGACGGAAAAGCTGCTTCTGTTCGGAGGCGCTATACGGCTTGCCGGTACGGTTAAAGGGCGGAAAGCCAACCGCCACGCCACCTCCGACTGGATGGAAATCGAAAAGCAGCGGGGGATTTCGGTTACCTCCTCCGTGATGCAATTTGACTACGAAGGCCACCGCATCAATATCTTGGACACACCGGGTCACCAGGACTTCAGTGAGGACACCTATCGGACCCTGACGGCAGCGGACAGCGCGGTAATGCTCATCGACTCCGCTAAGGGTGTCGAGGCCCAAACCAAGAAGCTGTTCCAGGTTTGCCGCAAGCGGGGCATTCCCATCTTTACCTTCATCAACAAGATGGACCGGGAGGGCCGGGACCCTTTCGAGCTCTTGGAGGAGATCGAGAACCTGCTGGGCATCCGTTCCTATCCCATGAACTGGCCCATCGGCTCAGGCAAGCAATTCCGCGGCGTATATGACCGGGAGAAAACCCGCCTGGAGCTGTTCCAGGGGGATGACCGGGAGCATCACAATATCAGTGTGAAGGAAGTCAGCGGCTACGACGATCCCCTGGTTAAGGAAGTGGCCGGGCCGGACTATCTGTATGAACAGCTCCAGGAGCAGCTGGCATTGCTGGAGATTGCGGGAGATGCCTTTGATTACGAGAAGGTGTGGACCGGGGAGCTGACGCCGGTATTCTTCGGTTCAGCCATCAATAACTTCGGCGTTCAAACCTTCCTGGATAACTTCCTGTCTCTTGCACCCAAACCACAGCCCCGCTCCAGCAGCGAGGGCGAGGTGGCTCCGGATGAGGAGAAATTCAGCGGCTACGTGTTTAAGATCCAGGCCAATATGAATCCGGCCCACCGTGACCGCGTGGCGTTCCTGCGGATTGTTTCCGGCAAGTTCGAGCGGGGGATGACGGTGAAGCATGT
>JAQSYT010000351.1 GCA_029256065.1 Paenibacillaceae bacterium | reverse complement strand
TCCTTCCTGTTTTTTTATATGTATGGTATATTTCCTGTCTGCTCAGGTCTTGAATTTTCCTAATTCCTGGTTCAGAGATACGGACAGCCGGGACAGAGAGTGGGATATGTCCACCGTCTTACTCAAGCTCTCCTCCTCGGTATGCAGATGGGCAGCAACCTCATCGGTGGAATCGAAGGTGAACACCGCCGAGCTTGCGATCTCTGCCATAGCGGCCACGGCTTCCTGGGAATTGGCCGTCATGGTTTCAGCGAGATTGGAAACATCGGCAATTTGCCGGCCCACTACACCGATTTGCTCCCGGATCGCCTGGAAGGAATCCGTTGTCTCCTTTGTGGCCTCCAGGCCCTTGTCCGCTTCCTGGACGGCCTGCTCGATGTTGGCGACCACACTGCTCATCTCAGGACGGATGTGCTCCAGAATGGTCGAGATGGAGCCTGCTGCCTGTGCTGCCTGCTCCGCCAGCTTGCGGATTTCCGAAGCAACCACCGAGAAGCCGCGGCCGCTTTCACCTGCCCGTGCCGCTTCAATGGATGCATTCAGGGCCAGAAGGTTGGTCTGGTTAGCAATCCCTGTGATCATCCCGGCAATTTCGGTGATTTCCTCTGTCCGCGCGGCCAGCTGGTCCACTTTAGCTGAGGTCTGGTTGATTTTGCCGGCAGCAGCGCTGATGGCGTTTAATGTCCGGTCTACCACCTGCTCACCCAGTTCCGCTCTTTCCTCCATGATCCGGGAGCCATGGGAGACTACCTCGGCGCTTCCCGCAATCTGTTCAATGCCTTGAGAAATTCCTTCTATGGCTGCATAAATGTTTTGGATATTATCTTTTTCGGCGCGGGCATGGCTATTAATCTCACTGACAAGAGCCACCGCCTTGCGGTTGGCCTCATATGCGGACGTATTGGTTTCCTCCGCCTGGGAGGATAGGGTATGAACCTGCTCCGATGCGTCCTGGGCATTATGGATCAACAGCTTCAATTGACCGGTCATTCCCGTAACCGCCTGATACAGAGCGCCGATTTCATCCTTGGACCGGATCGCGCCTGACCCGGCTTTCAGGTCCACAACCGTCAGATCTCCTGCAGCCACCTGAGTTGTCATCCTGTTCAGCTTCTGGAGGGGATGAACCATATAACGGTTAGAAAACAGCCATACCATTGCCAGTGAGAAGACCATGACCACAAACCCGGCTCCGGCAATAAACAGGAAGGTCTGGTTTAAGAGGTCAAGCTCTTCTTTGACGGAAAAGGTGGCCTCCAGCCGGTACAAGCCGCCTCCGGCCAATGTCACAGGGGCTTGTACCACAAGAAGATTACCCTGCCTGGCTGTGGTTGTCCCGTTCTCCTGCACTGCAGAGGCAGCCGCGCCGGAAATCAGCTGCAGCTCTTTAATTTGTCCGTTCCGTTCTTTTACTTGCTCCATAATGGCTCCGATGCCGCTTGCTTCCGCATTATCCGCGAGCATCTCTGCCATACTGCCCACTGCAACGGCGGCGTAACGCTCCTGACTGGAAATAACAGTCCCTCTCATCTGGATGTAAGTCAGCGCTGTCCCAAAGCCTACTATTAGAAGTGTACAGACTGTAACGATCAGCATTGTCTTTCTCGATATGGACATTCCACTCGCTCTCCCTGCAGTTGGACCGTTTGCTGCTGCCGCTTCCGCCCTTAAATTTTGCGGAAGTTCTCCAATATTTGCACCCGTTCCTCTTCTGTCCCCTTGAAGCGCTCGGGCGAAAAACGATCCTCCGCCCAATGCATCATAGCCGGCCGGCTCAGAAAGGTGTGGCATTCCTCGCCCCATTCCTCGGAGATTTCCCTGAGTATGAGAGTCTTTCCGTTAATCTCCACGTTCAACATGTTCCATTTGTCGAGTTTGTAGACCTGTACGGTCTTGATTCTGTTGCTTTTCACCGTGTTTCCCCCGCTTATGTGGTTTATCATTGCATGCTAACACTTTAGCACGAAGCGGGGTATTAATCAAAGCGGGGGCCGTCCTTCATCCGGTACATGGCTTTATCGGCCCGGCTCAATATGGCCGCCGCATTTTCACCGGCACCAATACTGAGGCTGGCTCCGTAGCTGGCCCCTGTCTTGATGATTTGTCCCTTGTAAGGGATATCCATAGAGCGGATAGCCTCTGCAAGCTGGACAACAGTATCGCCGAATGCCGGATAGGAGGGGGCAGGGTTCATAAACACAGCCAGCTCATCCCCGCCCAGCCGGCCAACCACACCCTTTCGGCCGACGATCCGGGCGATCAACCTGGAAACACCGGTTAAGACCGTGTCACCGGCTTCATGCCCGTGAGCCGAATTAATTTCCTTGAAATCATTGATGTCTATATACATGACCATCAAAATTTCGTCTTGTTTGTCCGCTTGTACAATGGAGCAATCCAGCTTTCCCAGGAACGCCCCCCGGTTCAAAAGCCCGGTCAAGGAGTCCCGGGAGGCCCGGTAGCGGAGCTTCCGCAAATTCCGGTTTGCCGCGGTGGTATCCTGAAGGGATAGCAGGAATATGGACCGGAACAGACTTTTTATGAGGGAGCCTTCCACAAGGAATTCACGGCGTCTGCCGGACTGGTATACCGAAATATTCAATTCCCTGAAGGGCTGGCCGGCATCCAGCCTCTGACGCAGCAGGCTATTCTCCAGAATGGCAGGGCAGAACATGCCGTCCGCTCCGGTTGAAAGCAGCTCTTTGGCTTGCAGGTTAGCCTTCAGCAGCCGTCCGCTGCCGGTTACGGTCAGCAGGGCAAGAGGATTATGCTCGAAGAGCTTGGCATTAAGAAAAGGCGCAGCATACAGCAAAGCAATCAATGGGGTTCCCTCCGCAGCGTTAATCACACAAGATCGCAGCGATTTGCCCAAATGACAGCCCCGGTGTAAGCCTCCATCACTTGCTCTGTCGCAATGCCGCATAGATCGGACAACAGCCTCAATTCATCCCACTCTCCCTGTTCGAATGCCAGCATCAAGCGGAAGTAGAGAGACATGACATTATCGATCATGGACAGCAGCCCCATAGTAAACATTTCTGTTTTCAGTGAGGAATAGCCGTTTTTATCGCATAGCAAGGCTACCGGATTGCCCCGGTAATAATAGATTGAATTTGCAATTTTCAGAATTTCAAAAGTAAATGCCACGTCCTTCTCAATAAGCTCCACCAGCTTCTCTTGCTGGAACAGCGTGGCGATTTTGTGCCGGAGCATCATCTCCGTCCTTGCTTTGGTAGGCCGATTGTACCCCATCTCTGTACAAAGCTCATATCCGTAAATCCGGTTATTCCTGTCCAAAATCGGCTGCCGGGCAAATACTAATGCCACGTGTGACACCCCTGTCTCTCTCAATTAGAAAAATCATACCGCAATAGCCGGCACGTTGAAAAATGAGAAGAGGGTTTCCAGGCTGCTTTATCCGGTTCTTCTGTGCCCGGTTTAGAGAGGCCAGCTGATTCATTCGAAGAATTGCGCCGTGATTCGCCAAATTACTGGCAGATTCGTCCTTAATCCCCTAATTCCATTCCAGCGGGAGCAGAAAAGTAAAGGCCGTACCGGATTCCGGAGTGGAGACAAAACGGATTTTCCCCTTTAAGTACCTTTCGCCGAAGAGCTTCATGCCATAAGTCCCATAGCCGCGCCCCTCTCCTTTGGTGCTAAAGGAGCGCTTGAAAAGCTGCAGCTGCACCTCACGGGACATATATCCGCTGTTGCGTACTTCGATGGCGATTCCGTCTCCTTGCCTGGCGGTGCGGATATGCACGGTTTGTCCGCCGGAGGCTTCTGCCGCATTCTTCAACATATTGGTGACCACCCGGCGCAAAAGCACCCGGTCGCTGACTAGGTCCAGCTCCTCATCCCACCGGTAGTCGATATCGATGGGGAGCTCCACTGCATTCTGCACAGTATCCACCGCTGAGCGTATCAGGGCATTCAGGCTGATCGTCTCCGGATTTACGGCGAGATCGCCCTTTTCGGCATGCAGCAGATCCCGCTGTCCCTGAATCTCCCCGATGATCAGCTCAACAGCATCCTTGGCGCAGCCGCACAGCTCTTGAAGCTCCGGCAGATTCTCCGTCATATGGGTCAGCTCCATGAAGCCTCTTGCTGCACCGGCGCTGTTCAACAGATCGTGCAGGAACAGCTGCTCCAGCACTTTTTTGCGCTTCTCCTCGCTGATATCCCGGATCATGAACAGAATCGCCTCCGGGTTGGCTCCGCCTGCAGGCATGGCATGGATGGACAGCTCATGGCTTTGGGTCTGCCGGCCGTCTGCGGAGGCAGTCAGGAGGCATTCCCGGTACACGGATTGTCCCGTCTGCTGGACCTCCAGAATGGCCATGTTGGCGCCGCAGACCGTGCAGTAGGGGGTGGTGCCGCAGCCTCCCGGTGTTTTACTGGAATGGATGCAGCGGAGCATTTCGCCCGGACGGCAGCCCAACCGTTCGTGAAGAGGCACAATGCCCAGCACCTGAAGCAGCCCGTTGTTGGAATAAATAATCTGCCTCTCCTTGTTGAGGACCAGCACAAGGTAGGGAAGGAGGTGAAACAGTCCTTGGATGGCGCTGTTCTGGGCCAGCTCCTCCGATTGCCGGCTGATCTGCTTCTGGGATAACCGGGAATCCATTACGCAAGCTCCTCTCCTTGGACTATTTCATGATCTCGTAGGTTTTCTGAAACTTGGACGCTTGCTCCGCCCGGCCGGATTGACGGTAGGCCATGCCCATAAGCCGGTAGATTTCGGGGTTAGCCGGGGAAACAGCAAGGGCGGAGGTGAGCAGGGGCAAGGCCTTTTCCCAATGACCTGCCTCCAAAAGCAGACCTGCCTCCTGTGTGGCGGAGGACCGGGCCGGCTCCAGCTCTTCCAGCAGCCGGTGTATCTTTTCGACGGTAAACGGCTTCTGCAGATAAGCGTATACGCCCAGCCTGGTGCATTCCACAGCATTCTTGACCGTAGCGAAGGCGGTAATCACCACCACCGGAGTCAGAATGCCCCGCTGCACCATCCACTCCAGCACTTGTTTGCCGCTAATGCCCGGCATCTTCATATCCAGGAACACCACATCGTAGGTGGTGGCCTTCAGCAGCTCCATCGCCCCTTGGCCGTTGCCTGCCACTGCCGTTATGTACCCTTTGTGCTCCAGAGCCTTGGTCAGAAGCAGCCGGATGGTTTTCGTATCGTCAACGACCAGTGCCCGCTTCAATAGAAGTCCTCCTATAAAAATAGAATCTACTATTTAATTATAGGCCGGTTCACAAAAGGGGGGCAATCATTGATCCGGCAGTTTTTCTAAAAAATTGGGATGATTCGGTGAAAATCCGGTTCAAGGTTATTGCGTCAAAGCGCCAGCGTTCGGGAATTTCCCCCAAAAAACAACGAAAAAAGAATTGTCCATCAACAGCTTCGTTGATGTACAATTCTTTCAACGTTTGGTAAAATTAAGGTGGCTG
>JAQSYT010000350.1 GCA_029256065.1 Paenibacillaceae bacterium | reverse complement strand
TAGTTGGTGGTTTTTTTGTTCTTCAGCTTATGGGCTTCGTCGATGATCAGCATGTCGTAATCCATGTTCAGAACGATTTCCCGGTGGGGGTCCCGCTTGGCGGTATCCATGGAAGCCACAATAATATCGCATTGCTCCCACATGTATTCCTTCTTCTGGGCGGCGGCAGGAATGCCGAACTTGGAATTCAGCTCCCGTACCCATTGGAGCACCAGGGAGGCGGGCACCAGGATCAGCGCTTTTTTGACCAAGCCCCGGACGATATACTCCTTCAGGATCAGCCCCGCTTCAATGGTTTTCCCCAACCCTACCTCATCGGCCAAAATAGCCCGGCCCCGCATCTCCAGCAGCACCCGGCGTGCCGTCTCCAACTGGTGGGCCATGGGCTCCACCTGGTTCAGGTGCTTCAGGCACAGCAGCTCGTCGAAGCTGCTTACCAGCCGGGAGGCTTCCGCCTCATAGGCCAGCTGGAACAGGGTCCAGTCGTCCCAGGGGCCGTTCTTCTCCTCCCGCTGCCGCATCTCGGAGAGCCAGCTGCGGTCGATGTGCATGTCCAGGATGCTGCTTAAGGCTCGCACCGATTCTTCCGGCGCTGTTGGTTCGCTCATTCCATACACCTCCTTAGCATTTGCGCTGCAAATGCCGCTACGTAAGCATGCACTGGGCAGTATTCTATAGTATGAACCAAATGTTGTGCTTTCATAACGGGATAGTTCGGGAAGGATGGCGGATGGGGGCGGAATCTGCGGGAATGCGCTAAAAATGATACTTGCTCCAAATTTGTTAGTTGTAAATGGACAGGGAATGTCATAAGGTGGCCACAGAAAAGGATTGAAGAGTGGGGGCAGCATGATTACCCTTGAATAAGGGAGGGGATGACAGATTTATGCTTAGCAAGAGGCCCTGGTTCAAGAGACTGCTTTTGTCTTACTTGCCTGTGTTTTTGGCGATTGCCGCCGTTCTCAGCATTCTGTTTGTTTTTGCCGCCATTGGAGTAGGAAAAAAAGAAGCCCTCCGGGCCAACCGAGTATTCGCGTCCCAGGTGCAGCAATCCATTGATTATTCCTTGCGCATGGTTGATCAGATGATGCTGGGGGAGCTGGGGACGAATGCGGTGTGGAGGGATTTTTTTGAGCCGAAGCCCCAGACCCGGACCAACCGGTATATTGCCGATTATGAGCTTTCCAATAAGCTGGTCGGTCTGACGGACAATTCTCCGCTGATTGACTCCATCTATCTGGTGCGTTTCGCAGATCAGAAGGTTATGACCAATTCCTCCATGCTGAGCCTGGAGAACCTTCCCGACAGAAGCTTTCTGCAGGAGGTCCGGCATAGAACGGAGCAGATGAGGTTCTGGACCAGCCCCCGCACGGCGGACGGTGTGGGAATGGAGGAGAAGGACATGTTCTCCCTGGTTCTGCGTTATCCACTGCTGGACGGGGAGCAGGGCATGGTGGTGGTGAATATACAGACTGCTGCGATTGCCGGGCTGCTTGACAGCTTTTCCGATTCGGGCTTGAGCTTCATCAGGCTGTACGATGATGCCGGAGCCCTTGTGTCCGGCACGGACATACAACAGAGGGCCGCGGGCCATGAAGAACGGCTGCAGGCGAAGAGCGCCAAGGTTCTGACCCGTATCAAATCCGATTATACCGGCTGGGAGGTGCAGAGCGGCCTGAAGGACGGCAGCTATGCGGGAGGTTACACCATTCCTCCCCGGGTATGGCTGGCGCTGGCGGTTCTGACGGTGCTTCTTGGCATCGGCTTTATCATCTATATTACGATGCGCAATTACAAGCCCATCGGTAAGATTATGGAGAGCATTGAAACATATGCGTCTGTGGAGCCTCCCAAGCTGCGAAAAGGCGGAGGCGGGGATGAGTTTGTCTTTATCGCCAAGGCGCTGGATGATCTGATTCGCCAAACCGGGGAGGATGTGATTTACCGGCGCAGACTGCTTTTTCAGGAGTTGTTTGAAGGCAGCAGGGCGATATCTCCGGAGCAATGGCGGGAGCAGCTAAAGGGGCTGGGGATGGAAGCGCCTGTCGACCGGCTGCAGACCGGCATTGTGGATATCGACCGGTATGAGGATTTCTGCCGAAGCTACAACCACCGGGATCAGGGGCTGCTCCGGTTTGCCCTGGGCAATGTGGTGTCGGAGTTCGCGGAGCAGCAAGGCCTTTGCATCTGGGCGGAGTGGCTGACCAGCCAGCGGATGGGCCTGTTGATTCTGCATCAGAGCGGAGGACAGGCTCCGGAATCGGAAGGGCGGCTCCAACTTGTGACCGGAAGCGCGGTGGAATGGGTCCGCCAGAATTTGCGCCTCACCACCACAATTGCTCTGGGCATTGCGGTAGAGAAGGCGTCAGAGGTCGGACTTTCCTATGAAAGCGCCGCGGAGGCTATGAAGTATAAATCGGTGCTTGGCAGCAGCCGGGTGATTGCCCAACTGGATCTGCCTGTTCAATCCCCCGGAGATGTGTTCAGCCAGCTGCAGCCCATCCGCGCCATGGCCACAGCCTTCCGTCTTGGCGAGGAGAAGTGGCGGGAGCTGTTTGCACAGGTGATGGAAGCATTGAAAAAAGGCAGGTTCTCCAGAGATGATATTGTCAATCTGATGGGGTATATGCTGTACCAATTGAACCTTGAGCTGGCCGGGCTGCCGGAGGAAAGCCGTCAGCCGTGGGAGGTGCAGGCGGCTCCCGAGCTGGAGCGGGTCATTGGCGGGATGGACACGCTGGAGGAGCTCACCTGCCAGGTGCTGCCCATTCTGGAGGAGCAGGATGCTCTGATCCGGCAGATCAGGGAAAAGCGGGCTGCCCACTCCATCGTTTGGGAAGCAAGGCGCTTTATTGAGGAAAACTATGATAATCCGGATATGTCGCTGACTTATGTCGGGGAGCATTTCCACATTACCTCCAATTATTTAAGCCGGCTCTTCAAGGAGGAGACCGGCGAGAATTTCGTGGATTATCTGGCCCGCATCCGCATCGAGCAGGCCATGCGGCTGCTGAAGGAAACGGAGCTGACCGTGCAGGAGGTAGCTGTCCGGGCCGGCTATACCCATTACGTCTCCTTCAACCGGGTATTCAAGCGGATTGCCGGCGTTACGCCCGGCGACTACCGCAAGTAACCGCCGGGAGGCCCGGCCATCGCACCGGCATACGAACAACCTCAACAAGCCGCCTGGTTCAGGCGGCTTGTTTCAATATTGTCAGCAGGCGAAAACGGCTACATAGCCCGGATTTGACCGGAGTTTCATTTTTGTTACCCCCTCCAAAGGTGTTAGTTGTGGAAACGGACCGGCGCCGCCTATAATGCAACTGTATCCGCCGGGCAGGCAGCAAGCTGATGGCAGGATCGGGATAAAAGGCTAAATAAAAACAATCCCCCAAGCGTGACGGAATGCTTCCAAGCGAAAGCCGGGTACTCGTGGGGGGGCCCCCAAATGAAAATGCGCCGTACACCGCATTTTCACAAAAAAGAAAGGTGGAGCAGGAGATGGAACCAAGGGAAGCCCCTGGACTGGGAACAAAAATGAATAAGCAAGCCGGTGCAGAACGAAGCAGGGGAATTGCAAGCAGCCGCATCTGGAATTTGAACAAACCGCTGGTCATCATGTTTATTCCGGTCGCGGCGTATTTCATTATTTTCAAGTATATACCGATGCTGGGCATTGTGATCGCCTTCAAGGACTACAATATGGCGGACGGCATTTGGGGCAGCCCCTGGGTGGGGTTGGAGAACTACCGCTATATCTTCCATAGTCCGCAAATGACCAGTGTTATCCGCAATACGCTGATGCTAAGCCTGATGAATGTTTTAATTGGCTTTCCGTTCCCCGTTATTCTGGCTATTTTACTTAACGAGGTCAGGCGGACATGGTTCAAGAAATGGGTCCAGACCCTGGTTTATTTGCCCCATTTTCTCAATTGGGTCATTGTGGGCGGCATGATTATGATGGTATTTGCCCAGGAGACGGGAGTTGTCAATCATGTGGTCAGGCAGATTACCGGGGAGGCTTATCCCTTTCTGTACAACAAGCTGTCCTGGCTGACGATCTTCGTAGGCTCCACCATCTGGAAGGGCGCCGGCTGGAGCGCCATTATTTATCTGGCCGCCTTAACCTCCATTGATCTGAACCTGTACGAGGCCGCTAACATGGATGGGGCCAGCAAGTGGCGGCAAATCTGGCATATTACCCTGCCCGGCATCAGAGCAACGGTGGTTCTCATGTTTATCCTGAATATCGGCCATGTGATGGATGTGGGCTTCGATCAGGTTTTTGTGCTCCAGAATTCGATGGTGTCCGATATTTCCGAGGTGATTAGCACCTGGAACTACAAATTTGGTCTGGGTATGGGGGAATTCAGCTACGGGACGGCCCTTGGATTATTTGAATCGCTGATTGGCTTAAGTTTGGTGCTGGTGACCAACAGCATTGCGCGCAAATACGATCAGGGCCTGTGGTAGTTTAAGAAAGGGAAGGAAGGATATCTGATGAAAGCAACGGTTGGAGAACGGATTTTTTACGGAGTCAATTATGTTCTGTTAACGCTGATCGGGCTGTTATGCCTGCTGCCTCTGGTTCATATTGTGGCCATTTCCTTCAGCAGCAATACGGCCATTGCCACCGGCAAGGTCAGTCTGTGGCCGGTGGAGCCCTCCTGGCTGGCGTACAAAAGCATGATCGAAGGAACCAATATTGTGAAGGCCTTCAAAAACAGTCTGCTGATTACCCTTGCGGGAACCGTGTTCAATATGGCTTTTACCATTCTGGCAGCGTATCCCTTGTCCAAGAGGCATTTTTACTTCAGGCGCTTTTTTACTCTGGCGATTGTCTTCACCATGATGTTTAAGGCCGGTCTCATTCCCGATTATATGCTGGTCAAATCGCTGCACCTGGTGGGCCAATATTGGGCCTTGTGGCTGCCGGGGCTGATCAGTGTCTATAACATGCTGCTGCTCCGCTCCTTCTTCGGGGCGATTCCCGAGGAGCTGGAGGATGCGGCGCGGATTGACGGCTGCAGCGAATGGCGGCTTATTATGCAAGTGATTCTGCCCTTGTCCCTGCCTGTTATTGCCACGCTGACGCTGTTCTACGGGGTGGGACACTGGAATTCCTTCTTCAACGTTATGATTTATATTAATGATCCCAACAAATACAATCTGTCTGTTCTGGTGCAGAACATGATCCAGAACGCCTCCATCCTGACGGAAATGAGCAACCTCAATCCGGATGATTACAAGCTGTTGACGCCGGAATCCATCAAGTCGGCCAGTGTGATTGTGATGACGCTGCCCATGCTGCTTGTCTATCCCTTCCTGCAAAAATATTTTGTGAAAGGCGTTATGATTGGCGCGATAAAGGGATAAGGAAATACCCATTGAGAGGGGGGATGCCGTCTGCTGCCGCAGCTGCGGTGCAGGAAAAGGGCCAGCAAGAGGAAGGAAGA
>JAQSYT010000019.1 GCA_029256065.1 Paenibacillaceae bacterium | reverse complement strand
ATGCCGGCAGCTATTGACCAAAAGGGCAAACAGGCGGCGGGAGGCGTCATGGTCCATTAACTCAGGATGCCACTGGACGGCCATGGCCATTCGGGCTTGCGGCACCTCAATGC
Source organism: Paenibacillaceae bacterium (assembly GCA_029256065.1). Taxonomy (GTDB): domain Bacteria; phylum Bacillota; class Bacilli; order Paenibacillales; family NBRC-103111; genus Paenibacillus_AR. The sequence goes on along the minus strand of JAQSYT010000019.1, from coordinate 31,055 downwards.
CTTCAATCAGCCCATCCTCCGCATAGGCCGATGCCACAAGCCCCGGAGCCAGCTGCAGGATGCCTTGATGGTGGATGCTGTTCACTTGAAGCCCGCTGACCCCGAGACAGCTGTGCAGGCGGGTCCCCTCCACAATAGTGACGCCATGGACAGGCGTATGGTAGGGCTCTTCCTGATTATGTACAAGGGGTGCCTGAGTGGATGCTGTCTCCGGCGGTATGTATTGGCTGGGCAAATCCTGATAGAGGGTGCCGCCCAAAACCACATTGAACATTTGGGAGCCCCGGCAAATTGCCAGAAGGGGTTTGTCCAGCTCCAGCGCGCGTTTGATGAGATACACATCCTGTTCATCCCGCGGCGGGCAGATTTCCTGGCAGCATTCCAGCATCTTCTGGCCGTATAAGGCGGGATTCACATCCTGCCCGCCCGAGATGAGGAAACCGTCCATTTCCCCAATGAGCTGGTCCAGCACCTCCTTGGAGGAGGTAAGAGGGAGCAGGAATGGAAGCCCTCCAGCCCTCTCAATGGCTTCAGTATAGCCCAAATTTAACTCGATCCGGTTTGTTTGTGTGTTATAAAACGGCATAATTCCGATTTTGGGGCGCACAAGGTATCCCTCCGGCAGCAACTTTTTCCATTATTATACTCTGTTTTATCAAATTCTGCCGCTTAATTGAATGGAAAACCGCATGTCTGCCAGATGGACTGTTTAGAGGACAGTACCCTAAATTTCAGTAGGAAACGTTACCGAAATTTTCGTTGAACATATAACAGAATCAGGTATAATGGAGTTATTAATTGGGAAACGTTTCCGAAATCATAAGACAAAGGGGCTGTCCTATGCTTCATTTTACAAAAAGTTCACTTTTAACCGCTATGACTTTACTGGTTGTTTTAACCGGGGCAGGGCTATGGCTGGCAATGGAGTCCCGGGAGCGGGATATGCCGGCGGCTAATGAGGCTGTCTCTGCTGTACAGCCTGTGATAGAAGCAGGGGAAACCTCCGGCATTACCGCCCCTTCGGAAACATCCATAAACGAGCTTGTGGAGAAGTATGGAAACTTAGGCCTTACCGATGTGCATAATCATGATGCAAGCGGGCCGTACGAGTCCAAGCTTGGAGATTGGGAATGGCTGAAGGTAAAGCGGGTTGTTCTTTTCGGGGACGCGTCGGAGCCCAGCGCCATACAGACGGATGCTGTTGCCTGGGAAGCGTATCAGGCGCATCCGGAGCTGATCATTCCTTTTTTCTCCGGGTTTGATCTGCATAGCCCCTCCAGTCTGGACACGGTGCGGACCAACCTGGAAAAAGGCTACATGGGATTAGGCGAAATTGTTGCCGCTTCGATCTATTCTCCCGTAGTCTCCAAGGTGCTGTGGAAAGGGGACCATCCCATGGACGGCTACCTGCCGCAAATTTACGCCTTGTGTGCTGAATATAAAGCACCGATTCTGCTTCATATCGATCCTCCCAACGGATGGGCGGTGGGCAAACTGGAGGAAGCCATGCGCCAATATCCGGATACGGCGTTTCTCTTCGCCCACATCAACGCATTCAATTCTCCCGAATCCATTGAAGCGCTCATGGAGAAGCATTCCAATTTATATGCGGATTTTTCCGCCGGGTTTACGGCTTACTCTCCTGAAAGCAGCAATAAGCTTGAGGATTTCCTGCCGCTTATCCGCAGGTTTCCGGATCGGGTGCTCCTGAGCACAGATTCGGGCTATGGACTTCAATATGGAGCGACACCGGCTACCTATGGAGAGACAACGGCTATCGATGCCATGTACCGGCTTTTGGATCTTGTGGACGACCCGGTGCTGCAGCGGAAGCTGGCCCATGACAATTTCGATGCGCTGGTCCGCCAGGTTCCGGCTACGAAGACACAGCTGGAGGCGCTTAAGTCTAAGGGGATCGCTCCTGCAGCGGGCAAGGCGTTAACGAAGCTTGAAGCAGGCAAGCTATTGGCGGATAATAAGTGAATACTGTTCATAAAAGGAAGATGCCTCATGCGAGTGACGATTAAGGATATTGCCCGCGAGCTGGATGTGGGCGTCAGCACTGTATCCCGGGCATTGAACCATAGCTACGGCGTCCACCCCGATACCATTGCCCTAGTTGAGCGGAAGGCCGCAGAATTAGGCTATGTGCCCAATCTGGGTGCCAAACAATTAGTGGGCAAGAAAAGCGGGCTGATCGGCATCTTTATGCCTGAGTTTGAAATGGAGGCTACCCCGGAGCACCACGAGTTTTTTTCGCCTATCTGCAAGGCACTGCGCGGATTGGGCAAGGATGCGGTTATCTTTCCGGTCTCCCATGCCTGGTACAAGCAGGGCAGTCTGACGGAGTGGGTACAGCAGCGCAGCTTGGAGGGAGGCATTTTTATGCCGCCTTTTTGGAAGAGCCATCCGTTGATGAAGGAGGCGCTGAAGCTGAGGCTCCCCAGTGTCAATCTTAGCGATGCCTTGGGCCCGCAATGCTCTCTGGTGCGCTCCGACGACCATGAAGGGGGCCGTCTTGCCGGCAGTCTGCTTATGGAGAAAGGCCACCGTAATATCGGCTATATCGACGGAGAGGCTCACTTGTCTGTTTGTCAGGAGAGGCTGGCGGGTTTTCGGGAAGCGCTGGCTGGCGGTGTGCGGCTGGTGGTGTCACAGGGAGATTTCAGCGGAACCGGCGGTGCAGCGGCTGTCCTCCAGCTGCTCCGGGACTGCCCGGAGATAACGGCCGTATGCTGTGCCAATGATCTGATGGCCATGGGGGCGATTACCGCCTTGGAAAAGGAGGGGCACCGTGTGCCGGAGGATATTTCAGTTATGGGATATGACGGCGCTTTTTTTACCGCTTATATGAATCCCCCGCTGACTACTATCTGCCATAACAGCGCGCGTATCGGCGCCCGGGCTGTAGAGCTGCTGGCCAATCTGCTGAACGGCGGACCCTCGCAAGGGGAGAGAGTTCCTCCTGAGCTTGTGGAGCGGGAGTCGGTGAGATGTTTATAATAATAAAATTGGCTGCTGAAAAAGCTGCAGCCGTTGTCCGGAAGGGGACAGGCTGCAGCTTTTTTTGCCTCACATGGATTCAATAAAGCACCTTACGGCGTTTTGTCGCGCAGCATCGGGTTGGCCAGCTTATACTTAACCAGCTCGGATACGGTTACCATCCGGTAACCCCGTTTGTTCAGCTCGGGGAGGATGGTTTTGAGCGCTTCTACTGTTTGCGAGCCGCCCTCCACATATTCGTGAAGGAGAATGATATTGCCGTTCTCCAGGTGGTCCAGCACTCTGCTGATGATCTTGCCCACACCGGGCCGGCTCCAGTCCCTGGTGTCCTGCTCCCAGGACCACAACACCACTACGTAGCCGTGCTGCCGCGCCAAGGCAATCAGCCTGTCGTTGTAGATGCCGCCGGGCGGGCGGAACAGGGTGGGCTTCTGGCCTGTGGCCTTCCGGATCACACCCTCCGTTTCCAGAATTTCCTGCTCGAGCTTGCCGAAGGAGCGGTTGTTCAGAAACAGATGGTGATACGTGTGATTGGCCAGTTCATGGCCTTCCTCCGCCTCCCGTTTGGCCAGCTCCGGATTGCGGCTGACCTTTTCGCCGATGGCGAAGAAGGTGGCTTTGGCGTTGTGCTGCTTTAGCAGATCCAGGATAAGGGCCGTATTATCCGGATCCGGCCCATCATCGAAGGTCAGGGCCACAATCTTCTGCTCCGTGGGCACCTCCCAGATAACTTCACCTGTAGACTCATAATAGCGTCTGTCATGACTTGGGGCTTCAAGCTTCTCTCCAAACACGGGCAGCATGCCCAAACTGAAACTGACAGCAACGGTCAATGCAGCATGGCTCCATATTTTCACAATTTCAGCTTCCTTTCCTAGGGGTCAAACTCCGAGGGGAGCAGTTTTTGCACACGCCCTAGCATTGGGCAAATATTGTGATGTTAATATGCCTGCATGGGTGCCGATCCATACTTGATCCTGACCGGGTAAAATACGGTTGTGACGGCGTGGGACGAATGGAAGCCGGAGGGGGAAGGGGTGGCATACAGCTCAAAAGGGGGAGCATCCGGTTCATACCCGTTCTCCCTGATCCAGTCCAGAACAGCGGCATGGGCCAGCCCGAGCCTGGAGAAGGAGCCGCTATGCCCGCACCAGGCCCGGATAACGGTGCAGCATAAATGGGGTTTCCCGCACATCCGCGTGGATCTCCGTGTCCTCCATGCCGCTTTGCTCAGCTTCAGGCGCCAGGTGCCCGCCAGTTTCTGTGAAGAAAATGGCGCTTGACGCTTCAATCACCCGGATGGCACAGCTGCGGTTAACCTCCTCTGCTGCCTGCAGCAATGCCCGGATATGGAACAGGTCCATATGGTGGTTAATAAGCAGCACCTTGCGGAAGCCATGGCGGGCGATAGCAGCGCAGAGGTCGGTAATTAGCGCCTTCAAGGTTCCGGTTCCCACGGATAAGGTTCTGCAGAAATGCATGGCCTCTTCGCTATGCCCTACCCAAAGCCGCGGCAGTAAAATGTAGGAGAAGGTGCTCTCCTCCTTCTCCAGTAACTGGGCTGCTTTTTCCGCCATTTCTCCAGCCGTCAACGGATCTGTACCAAGAGGCAGATGGGGGCCATGCTCCTCCAAGGGACCTAGGGCGTGTTTGCAAACACACCCTAGCGGGAGCAGAAAAATTGTACGCTCCCGGTCTAACAAGTCCATCTCAGTCCAAGTCATTTCTTCCGCTTTCAAAATCGCCATTTCCACCAACCTCCCGACAGGTATGTAGCCTTCACGCCCACTTTAGCTCCTGCCCCAAGGGCAAGGTCAAGAGATGGCGCAAAATAGAGAAGATGGTTGAAATTCCCTGTCCGTGTGGTATCTTGAAAGGCATAAGGATGAAAATTGGAAAATGAAAGGGGCGGTACACCATGGCACAGGAGTTCAGGCTGATCCGGCCGGAGGAATTGACAGACAATGTATTCCGGCTGGTGCATAAGGATTGGATGCTGATCACCGCGGGAACGCCGGACCGGTACAATACCATGACGGCCAGCTGGGGAGGATTGGGGGTTTTATGGGGGAAGAATATCGCATTTTGCTTTGTGCGGCCCACCCGTTATACCTATGAATTTTTGGAGGCCTCAGACGGGTTCACCATGTCCTTCTTTACGGAAGAATACCGGGACGCACTGGAGATTTGCGGAGCATCATCAGGCCGCGACACAGACAAGATTGAAGCCGCCGGCCTTACAGTAGCGGATCATCAATCGGGGCTGGTTTCCTTCCAGGAAGCCAGGCTGGTTTTGGAGTGCCGCAAGCTGTATTACCAGGACCTGAACCCCGGACATTTTTTGGACCCGTCGGTTCATGACATGTACCACAATGATTACCACCGCATGTATATTGGTGAGATTAAGGCATGCCGGATGCGGGATGGGGAATAACCGCACACGAAGCAGGCCCCGGCAACTCCCTTAGATGGGCTGCCGGGGCCTGTTTATTCGAAACCATCATCACGTATGTGTCAGCTTTCTGCGGTCCACGGATTGGGGCGGATACTCCAGCCAGCCCTTGCGGATCATGAGCAGCGTCCCTTCCTCGGCGTACTGCATAATTTCGGCTCCCAGTCTGGTATAGTCAAGGACTAGGTCCTTCCTGGGGCTTCCGGAGATGGAGGCGCCGTATTGGCCGATGGCCGAAGCGATCAGGGCGGATACATGGAACATCATCAGCTTCTCGGAAAAAGGGGAGACGACGGAGGCGGATATTTCCGCATCCCACAGCATGGGGGCAGGCTGGCTGTCCTCCAGCAGGGTTTTGCCGAATACGTCAACTTGCTTCTGGCTCAAGTGGATGCCCTTTTCAAAATATTTCTTTACATCCTCGGATTTGGCTACCTGGCAGAACCCCAGAATTAGCGCTTTACCCAGGGCATTGCGTTTCATATTGTGGAACAGATGATTGATTTCCACACCCAGCAGCGCCCGTTTATGCCCCAGAAATGCCCCCAAGAACGATTTATCATGGACAAAATCAACCTGCTCCGGGAGCTCGATAACAGGAGCCCGGACATAAATCCCCATCTCCAGTCCCAACGCCTGGGACTGGTTATGAAGCTGCATGGAGGACGTAATGGCCTCGGTGTAATAATCGACTACGTCGTGCCTGGTGGAGGTGGCCAGCGTCAGTGAATAGGAGGACAGCCCCAGCTTGGCCATATGCCCAATATACATCAGAATAAGGTTGTCCGAAAAAAGCCGAGGCGCCTCTAAATTGACGTCCTGATCCGTAAACCCGGCCGGAAGAGGATAACCCTCCAGCGTCATTATGGAGGACAGCTTTTGCATATGGTCCAGTGCCAGCTGCAGGGCAAACTCCACAATGGCCCGGATGCGGTCATCCTTCAGGTGTTCCAGGAAATAGCGCATTCCACATATAGACATAGAGTCGGTCATGTAGGAAGCCCACAGGTTGGAGATTTCGGGGGCGGTTAACTTAGGAATGGGGATGCGGTCCATAGCGTATCCTTTCACAAAGCCGCTTTGTAAGCCTTGCGCAGCAGGGCCAGCCATGCTGCAAGCTTCCATAGGCTGTTTTTCCTAGTGTCCCCACTCATAGCAGATTCATGCACCGGTGAGTAGAAGCGGGCATAAGCAGAGCTGCAAACTGGAAATAATTTCGGGAAATCGGGATAAATTTTGCCACATGGTGCAACAAAACGGCTCTTTATGGCGTATAATTCTTCGTCAAATGGAAAATAGAGTATGTGCCAAGAGGAGAGAATGTGAATGCTTAGAAGAAACGCGGCGGTCAAATGGCTGCTGCTGGCGGTTGTGCTGGTTGTCAGTCAGGTATTGGGGACGGTCGGAGTGAAGGCCGTATCCGCTACCTCGCATTATGTGTTGTTGTATCTGGATCACAAGGAAGCAGTGGTAGGCAGCGAAACCGTTATGCTGGATGTGCCTCCCACTATTTTTGATGGCAGCACCTATGTGCCTGCGCGTTTTGTCGGCAACACCCTGGGTTTCTCTGTAGAGTGGAACAATGATACCCGGACGATCGATATGAAGCCGAGAGGCCATGAGATTGTCCTGTCCGCAGATAAGCAGACCATCATCCAGGACGGTGTGAATATCCCATTCTCGTCTGTTGCCCGGATTGTGGACGGTACGCTTCTGGTCAAGCTGACCTGGCTGGCCGATCTGACCGGCGTTCCTTATACCTATAACGATGAGCTGCGCCGGGTGGAGATGCTGGTGCTGAACAACCCTGAGGGCATCTACATCATCGACCAGCAGAATTCCAAGCCGGTGGCCAAGTTCACCACCTCCAAGAAAGTGTACCGCCCGGGTGAGCCGGTGAAATATATCGACCTGAGCTATGATCCCGATGCCGAAGGGCTGGTGGAGTTTAATTGGAAGGGGAAGCAGGATACCTTCTTCGCTTCCGGCAAATATACCATCTCCCTTGAGGTGGCGGATGCCCACGGCAACAAAAGCGCCGTCTATTCGGATTCCATCCTGGTGGAGGGTCCGGAGTACCTGTCCGAGTTTGAATATCCCATTTACAACAAACCCATCGGCAGCTTCATTAAGGTAGGCTGGGATTCGTACTACCGGTATTTCGACCAAATCCCGGAGCTGGACAAGACGACTTCTTATGATACCTCCCGTACGCTTCTGGTCAGCGATTCACCGGAGGAAATCCGCCAGCCGGGCATTCTGTACGAGGATACCATCAACGGCAAATCCCGTTTGTATGCCCATCATATTAACCTGTCCGGCAAAAGCGTCACCTTTATGGTGTACGCCACGAATCTGTCGGATAAGCCAGTCACCTTGACCACCACTAATAAGGGTGAGGTTTGGCCCACCATTTATGCCAATATTATGGGCAATGAAGCCACTACTGAGTTCCTGAATGACCGGACACCGGAGAGCAAGCTGGTGATTCCTGCCGGCAAGACCTATGTCTATTCCCAAATGCCAGTGTTCCTGGCGGGGCAAGGCGCCAATGTGATTTATGACGTGGAAAGCAACGGCCCGCTGAAGATCAGCTTTGTGGCTCAGGATACGGCCAATCAGAAGCCGCTGAAGGACCTGCAGTACCGGATGGAGCTGGATCATGTGCGGGGCACCTATTCCTCCGCTGATCTGGCCTGGGATCTGGATCTGAACCGCCAGCTGGAGAATCCCATGAAGCTGCAGATTGGCAATGACAAGAGCGACCCGTTCCTGAAGGGTTATGATGCGGTATCCAAAACCCCCAGCACCAACTACGGCAACTGGGGCGTCAAGTACGATATCCACATTAAAAATCCTCCCCAAATGGGTATCATGCTTATGGCCAAGGGCGGCATCTTCAAGGGTCCCGTCAAGATTAACGGGGAAATTGTGCTGGTTCCCCAATCCGGCGTGCTGAGCGCCTTTGACGGTGTTATCCTGCTGGGCCGCACTACAGGGAAGGAAAGCACCCTGGACATTGAATTCTCTCCGCCCGGTGCCTCCAACCTGCCTGTGGACATTGTCTTGTATCCGCTGCGGGATCTGGATTAAGCTTCAGCCGAATTATACATTCCTAATAAAAAACCCGATTCCGGCATTCCCGGAAACGGGTTTTCTTTTTAATCCGCACCCTGCAGCAGTCTGCGGGGTTCTTCCGTTTGGTTCGGCTGATCTGACGGAGACCCGGTGGAGGCCGGCTCCGTCAGGCGGTGCAGATCATGCCCGGAGGGGCTCTGGAAGACGCGGAGGCCGAACTCCGATGCTACCGCCAGAATATGATCGAAGATGTCGGACTGCACACCCTCATACACCGCCCATTCGGTTGTATTGGAGAAGGCGTAAATTTCGATGGGCAGCCCGTTTGGTCCCGGCTCCAGCTGCCTGACCATCCGGGTCATTCCCGGATGAATGCTGGGGTGGCGCTCGATATAGTGCTGGATATAAGCACGGAACACGCCGATATTGGTCAGGGCCCGGCCGTTCACCTTACTGGAGCGGTCGATGCCGTTTTGCAGATTGAATTGCTCGATTTCCTCCGACTTCCGGTCAATATAGTCCTTCAGGTATTGGATTTTTCTGAAGGTACCGATCATCTCCGGGGTGCAGAAGCGGATGCTCCCGGTGTCCACATAGACAGCGCGTTTAATCCGCCGCCCTCCGGAGGATATCATGCCCCGCCAGTTCCTGAAGGAATCCGATATCAGCGCATAAGCAGGGATGGTGGTAATGGTTTTATCCCAGTTTTGGACCTTCACCGTGTTCAGGGAAATATCTGTGACGCTTCCGTCCGCCCCGTACTTGGGCATATCAATCCAATCGCCCACCTGTACCATATCGTTGGAGGCCAGCTGCACGCCTGCCACAAGCCCCAGCAGAGAGTCCTTGAAGATCAGCAGGAGCACAGCGGATAAAGCGCCGATCCCGCTTAAGAGAAGCAGCGGGCTTTTGCCGGCCAGGGTGGATATGGCCAGAATGCTGCCGATGATCCACACAAAAATCTGAAGCATCTGGATATAGCCGCGGATCGGGCGGGCCTTGGAAATTTCATAGGTGCAGTATATATCGTTGACAGCATTCAAAAAAGCGTTCAAAACCAGAATGCCCACCACATTCATATAGATGCTGACGCCCTTTACGATCTGCCCTTGGTAAGCGGGGAACATAAAGGAGAAGAAATAAATAATGATGGCGGGAACCACATGGGACAGCTTGTGGAAGACCTTGCGCTCCAGCAGGGCATTGTCCCACTGGTATTTGGTTTTATGGATATAGCGGCTGATAACCTGGAGCACAACCTTCTTGGTGATCCAATTAGCCAGTATGCTGAGCAGGGCAATGCAGGCGATTAAGATGATATTAGCCAAAATAGCGGTCCAATACCCGCCGGTGCCCAATCCGGTAAGCAATTGCTGTAAACGCTCCATAGACTCCTCCTTCAATCCCCGGAGAGGGCCGCCAGCGCCTGCTCGGCCTCATTCAGCTGATCCTCGCCGAAGACGGGAATGCCATGCTGCCGGAGAAGCTCCGTTGTGATGCCCTCACCGGGTATGAGCACTCCCTGAAAGGAGCCGTCATGAATGAAGCGGCTGCCGCAGGAGGGGCTGTTCTGCTTGAGGATAGCCAAGGAAACCTCATGCTGCCGGGCCAGTGCCAGAGCAGCCTCCGCTCCATAACGGAACTCCGCCGTCACATCGCCGCCCTCTTCGGTAACCACACGCTCTTTAAGCCGTTGCGCAGGGGGCCGCGGGACCGGCAGGCCGCCCTCCACCTCCGGACACACCGGAATTAGCCGCCCCTCCTGCTGCCAGCGGGCCAGCCGCGGATCAACGCAGGGTTTGCCTTCGCCGTTATAACGGACCTTCTCGCCGAGAAGGCAGGAGCTGATCAGGATTTTCTTCATGCATTTGTCCTCCCTTCATACTGTTTTAGCTTAGCCCAGGGAGGAGGGAAATGCAACGCGGCGGCTACGGGCCTTACAAGAGCGGAGAGGGCAGGGAGGCAAGCGCGGCAACGCCCAGGCTGAGTGCCAGACTCAGGGTCAAGCGCCGGGTGGCGATAATGAGAATGGCATAGAAGATAGCTGCCGCCCCTGCTACGGGATAACGGGCCAGGCCCCCGTCTCCCGTTATCCATTCGATACCCATAGCCAAGGTATAAGCAAGAAGAGGAAGAGCATGGATCAGCAATACCGGCTTCAGCCTGATCCGGGAGGCACCTGCTCCTGCCGGGTATTTCCCGCTTCCCTCTCCATACACAAGGACAGCCAAACCTATAGCCATAAGCAGCATAAATCCTTCGGCCATTCCGGACACCTCCACATAGATAATGCTTGAAATTTCTTATATCCTACCAGATAATAATTCCATCGGATAACGGAATGTCTTGATGGTATATATCGATTTTATCGATGGGAGAGATTATGACATGGAATTGCGGCACTTGCATACGTTTATTGCGGTGGTGGAAGCGGGCAGCTTCACTAAGGCTGCTGCTGCTCTTGGGTATGTGCAATCCAGCGTGACGGCGCAGATTCAGGCGCTGGAAGCGGAGCTGGGCACCCCCCTGTTTGACCGGCTCGGCAAAAAAACCACTCTTACCGCTGCCGGCCAGAAATTCCTCCCGTACGCCCAGGAGATTTCCAAGCTGCATGCCCTGGCCAAGGATGCCATCCGCTTCAACGAAGAGATCAGCGGCACTCTGGTGCTCAGCGCACCTGAATCCCTTACGGCCTTCCGTCTGCCGGCAGTGATCCGCGAATTCAAAAGCCGCTACCCGGCAGTACAGATTATTCTGAAGCCGGGCGTATGCTGGGAGATGACAGAACGGATCAAAAGCGGTGAGATGGATCTGGTGTTTATGCTCCAGCTTCCAACGGAGGACAAGGATTTGCACATTGAGCCGCTGGTGGAGGAACGGATGACCCTCATTGCCCCTCCGGGCCACCCTTTGGAAAAGGCTGATCCGGTGACTCCAGGGGATTTGAAGGAGGAGGTGATGCTCTATACAGAGCCAGGCTGCACCTACCGCGCCCTCTTCGAGCATTCTCTCAACGCATGCGGCGTTTACCCCAGCCAAGGACTGGAGTTCTGGAGCATTGAAGCCATCAAGAACTGCGTCATCTCCGGTCTGGGACTATCCTTCCTGCCGCTCATTACTGTAGAAAACGAAATCCGCCAGGGCCGACTGGCTGCTCTGGCGTGGGATGACCGGCCCCAGCGCCTGGTTACACAGATGGCAAGCCATAAGAGGAAAGCTGTCACTCCTGTTATGCGGGAGTTTATGTGTTTGGTCCGCCAGCATGCCGTAAAGTGGCGTGAGGACACAGAGCAGACCGGTAATTGACCCGACTGGACATGCTGCTGGCGGAAAAAGACGATTTTATGGCAATCTCGTAAATTTTTCAGAAATTATGTTATCTTTACTGACATGAAATCAAAAATTCCATTGTCTTTTGTCCGTTAAACTGTTAAAATTTCAAACATAAAAACAATGGTCAAATGTTCAAAAACGGGAGGATACGAAACGGATGAAGAAGATGCTGGTAGCTGGTTTATCTTTGGTGTTAGCTTTTTCTCTGGCGGCTTGCGGCGAGAAGAAAGAGGGAACAAGCGCAAGCGGCGGCAAGAAGATTATGGTGGCCACGGATGCATCCTACGCTCCCATGGAGAGCATGGACAAGGACAAGATTGTCGGCTTTGATATCGATTTCCTGGCCGAAGTGATGAAGGAAGCGAAGCTGGACTATGAAGTGAAAAACACCGGCTGGGACACAATGCTGGAGAGCGTGAAGCAAGGCACCGAGTACCAAATGGGCATTTCCTCCATTTCCATTACCGATGAGCGCAAGGGAAGCTATGATTTTTCTATTCCCTATTTTGAATCCACCAATATGATTCTTGTGAAGGAAGGCAGCCCGATCAAAACTGCTCTTGATCTGAAGGACAAGAAGGTTGCCGTTCAAGGCGCTACCACCGCCGATGATCTGATGATGGGGATTATGGGCAACGGCAACTCTAACCTGAAGAAGTTCGAAAGCAATGTTCTGGCCTTCATGGAGCTGGACAAGGGCGGCGTGGACGCAGCTGTTGCTGACGTTGCTATCGTGCGTGAATACGCCAAGAACAACCCCAACAAGAAGTTTGTTACCCTTCTGGACAAAACCAACTTCGGCGCTGAGTTCTATGGTCTGGCATTCCCCAAGGGCAGCGACCTGAAGGCTAAGCTCGATCCGGCTATCAAAACGGTCATTGAGAACGGAACCTATGTCAAGATTTATAAAAAGTGGTTTGGCGAAGAGCCTAACGTGAGCGTGCTTCTGAACGCCAAGTAAGAGGGGCTGTAAGGGTACGCGGAAGCGGTTCAGATTAATTCGGCCCATGTGCAGTGCTTTCTTAGCGCATGGGTTTCTGTGTGAACGGATGGTCTCTCGGAAAATTTCTTTCATGTGCGGAAGGGAAGAGTTGGATGGATTTCAGATTTGACATTATTTATGAATATGGGAGTCTCCTTCTGAAGGGGACGGGCTTTACCATCATTATCTCCTTGGTGTCCATTCTGTTGGGCTCCATCGGAGGCCTTACCATCAGCTTCAGCAAAATGTCCCGGTATTGGTTTCTTAGATGGCCTTCCCAGGCTTATATCAACTTTTTCCGGGGAACTCCTTTGTATGTGCAAATCCTGATTGTGCATTTCGGCCTCGTTCCGTTACTTACAGGCAGCACCAATCCCTGGGCCTCAGCCATTACCGCCTTGTCCCTGAACTCCGCCGCCTATTGTGCGGAAATCTTCCGGGCGGGCATCCAGTCTATCGACAAGGGCCAGCGGGAGGCGGCTTTTTCCTTGGGCATGAGCCACTGGGAAACCATGCGCCACATTATTCTCCCCCAAGCCATTAAACGGATGATCCCCGCCTTCGGCAATGAATTCATCGTGCTGGTCAAGGATTCCTCCCTGGTGGCGCTGGTGGCGGCGCCGGAAATTATGTACTGGTCCAACGCCATGCGCGGACAGTACATGAGAGTATGGGAGCCGTATCTCACGGCTGCAGCCATTTATTTCATTCTTACTTACAGCTTGAACAAGCTGCTCGTATACATCGAAAGGAAGGTGTAACGGCACATGAAGGATACGATTATTGAAGTGAGCCAATTGGCCAAGTCCTTCGGAGCTAACCGGGTTCTGGAGAATATTAATGTGGCCATCAAAACCCAGGAGGTTGTGGTGGTGATCGGACCTTCCGGCTCCGGCAAATCCACATTTCTGCGCTGCCTGAACCTGCTGGAGGAGCCCACCGGGGGCGAAATCCGCATCGAAGGTGTATCGCTGATGGACAAGGATACGAAGATTACCGAAATCCGTCAGGAGGTCGGCATGGTGTTCCAGCAGTTCAACCTGTTTCCGCACAAGACGGTGTTGGAGAACATTACGCTGGCCCCGGTGCAGATCCGCAAGTGGCCGTTGGAGCGGGCCAAGAAGAAGGCCATAGAGCTTTTGGAGAAGGTGGGCCTGTCGGAAAAAGCGGATGCTTATCCGGCCTCTCTGTCCGGTGGACAATCCCAGCGCGTTGCCATTGCCCGGGCCTTGGCCATGGAGCCCAAGGTAATGCTGTTTGACGAGCCAACCTCTGCTCTCGACCCCGAGATGGTGGGCGAGGTGCTGGCGGTCATGAAGGACCTGGCCAAGGAAGGCATGACCATGGTGGTCGTCACCCACGAAATGGGCTTCGCCCGTGAGGTGGGGGACCGGGTGATCTTTATGGAGCAGGGGCATATCGTGGAGGAAGGACCGCCGGAGCAGATCTTCGGCAGTCCCCGCCAGGAGCGCACCCAGGAGTTTTTGTCCAAGGTGCTGTAGGTTAAACGGCTATTTATGTAAAATACAAAAAAACCGCGAGGATAAAGGTTCCCTGCGGTTTTTTGCCGTCCTATGGAATTCAGCTAAGCTTGGCCCCGAAGTATTTCCACCGTGTCCGGCTTCAAAGCAAGAGATAAAGCCAGCACCTTGTCGCCGGGCTGCCATCGGGCTTCCAACGTTTGCCCATCTGCGGATACATGCATGGTTTCCCGCTGTGCAGGGGAGAGACCATCCTGCCCGTCGGAGGACACCTCCTCCATGGATATGGCGAAGAGCAGGCCCGCCCGGCTGAGTCCGGCAATGTCAAGCCTCTTCCGGGGTCCATGGTACAGCACCAGGTCCAGATTCAGCTTGCCTTCCTCGCGGCCAACTGTCCATTGCGGAGCCGGGGCCAGAAGTCCGTCACCGCCTTCGAATACTGCCGCCAGCTGGTACAGCTCCAGCCGGACCTGGCCCATGCGCAGCACAGCTCCGCCTTCGGCCGGCAAGGCCTCCACATTCTCCGCCGCTCCGCCGATTTCTAGTCTCAGCCGCAGATCCGAGGCTTCCACCGCTCCGTTGATCCTATCCAGCCCGATATGGGTATCGCCGCCGTTGACGGACAATTGGAGCCCGCACAGGAGATGCCCCTGATCCTGCTGCGAGGAGAATACGGGAGCGGAGAAATCATAACCGTCGTGGAGCATCCGCAGCGCCGTGTAAACAGTCTTTCCCTCATTGTCGGCAGCATAGGCCAGCAGATTCCGCCGCTGATTCCACATGACTTCCTTGCTGGCCGAGGCGATGGTGAAGGAAGGCGTCATATAGGTGGTTGCCACCTTTTCATATCCGTCCGGACTCCGGTAGTAGATTTCCTGAATGTCCCGGGTAGTCCGCTCTGCAAACAGTCCTCTGTACTTCTCCGGACAATTCACCCCGCTTTTGTACCACTCCAGATTATATGGCATGGGGCCATCCTCGGCTTCCCGCCAGGGGAGACCTGCGCCCAAGGATAAAAATGCAAGAGTCCCCTTGGTCAGCAGGGTGCTGTAAGAGCGGCTGTGGGGGCCGGCCCATTGCCGGGTGGCGGCATGGAAGTGGGCGCCGACCATACTCCAGGCCAAATCCAGCATCTTTCCGCAAATGTCCAAAGCCTTGGCGTGGCGGGTTATCTGGCTGATTTTGGACAATTCAATAATGGCAATGATGGTATAGGTGGGACTGTTATACTCCTGAAAGGTATTCAACTGCTGCGTATATTGGCAAAATGCCTCAAACCGCTCCAGCCCGTAGTCCAGATAGCGCTGATGCCCGAATACCTCTCCGGCACCAATGGTCACCAGGGAGCCCATAATGGCGATGTTGGTATAATGGGGGCCCATATTGCGGCGGATAATGGATTCGCAGGCATGGCAGACTGTCCGCTCCAGCTCCGCAAGCAACGGCTCCGGCAGCCGCTCCCGGTGGCGTTTGGCAATCATCACAAGCACCTTGCCGATAAAGTCGGCCCAGTTCCAGTCGGGGGGAGCCATCCTCTCCAGCGGCTCTTCATAATAATAGGACCACAGCCCGTACGTATCATGGGCCGGGTGCTGATCCTGAAGGGAGATGACCTGGCGGATGACGGAGAAGGCCCGCTCCTCGTACTCCGCTTCCCCCGTATCCAGAAGCGCCAGTGCATATTCGATGCTTTCCCTGCAGGGATGGCCCCACTCCACATTCTTCAAGGCGGTATGGTATCCGTTGGTGTGATAACGGGCGGTCAGCATGGAAAGGGAGGGGGTATAGCTCTTGTTCTTTTCTTCCACAGCCGACTTCAAAAGCTCCAGCTCATACAATTCATTCATCACTGCGTCTCATCCCTCCGGACTTTTCTTTCCCTGTACTCCGACGGGGTCAGGGCAGTCAGTTTCTTGAATATCCGGACAAAGCTGTTGACATTGCTGTAGCCTACCGCCTCTGCAATATCCCGCACCTTGCCGTCTGTTTCCTCCAGCAGCTGCTTGGCCTTGGCCAACCGCAGCCCCATGAGATAATCAATGAAGTTGCTCTCTGCCTGCTCCTTGAACACCTTGCTCAAATGGGAAACACTGACACCGAATTCCTCGGCCAGCAGATTAAGGGACAGATCGGCCCTGCTGTAATTGCCTTGGATATAGTCCAGTACCCGGAGAATCAGATCGCTTTTTTCCCGGTTGCTCCGTTTGAACCTGATTTGCTCCATATAGGCGGATAATACCTGCACCAGATAATGCTGCAGCCCCTCCAGACTGTCGTATTGATTCAGGGCCTCCCGCACGTCCTCGGGAAGACAGATTTTGTCGGGATCGACACCTGCCTCATTCAGGATCATAGCCGCCTTCATCAGGCATTGCATGTTCAGCTGGCGGATCATTTCCGGCGATATATTGTACTGCGCCAGCGCCTCGAACCAGCGCTGGATTTGGGCCTGCAGCTTCTCCGCCTCCAGCAGCTTCATGGAATCCATGAAGCTGTCGGTCATGGACATCAGCTTGTAATAGTGGGGAGACTGGTCATGCTGGACATCCTCCAGGGTAATCACCATATTGCCCCCCAGGGCAAGCCGGTAGGCAATGGAATCCAGAGCCTGCTTGTAGGAAAGGTGAATATCCTTCATGGACTCCACCAGCCCGCCCATGCCGATGGTCACCGTCCGTTTGAAATTCTCTTCCACGTAGCTCTTAATCAGCTCCGCTACGGCGACAGCCCGCACCTCCGCATCCCTGTCTCCCTCTTCAAAGCTGATGAGGAGAGCGCAGGTTCCATTCTCCAGTTCGATGGCTACGCCTTTTCCCTCCGCCTGCATCAGCTCCTCGGCCACATTGCACAGCGCGTAATTATAAAGATGCAAGTCCCGCTCGGACATGGATTCCTTCTTGCCGTCATAATCCGCCGTCATGGCGATAAAGCGGTTGGGATGAAGGTTGATGCCGAGCATATCCATGTATTGCCGCGCATTGGTGAAATTCATTTTATAGTCCGACAGAAGCTCCATAATCAATTGCCATTTCAGGATTGGCTGGCTTTCCCGCATCTGCTTGCGGAGGGTCTCGCTGTTAGACATCAGATTTTCGAAGGTATCCTCCAAAAACTGGAGGTCATCCTTTCCCCGGCCGGCCGGCGCATAGTGGGGGTTGGAGCTGACTTTGGCGGAGACAGATTGAAGGAAGCGGTTCAGCGGCTGGAAGGTCCAGCGGCCCAGAATCAGGGCAACAGCCGCCGACAGCAGCAGAATGCCGCCTGCTATGGCGAAGAAGGTGTTTCTTACCGCCGTCAGCTGATTATTCACCTGGATATCCGGTACAATCCGGATGATCCGCCAGCCCGCGTACGGCACCTCCGTATAGAACACCTGGGACGGCTGTCCGTCTACCTGCTCGGCAAAAAAGCCCTCCGGTGAATCCGGAGACAGCGCCTTGGCAATATGTGTATATTGGCTGATGTCCTTGCCCAGCTTCGATTTGTCCGTATGCAGGACAACCTGTCCGCTTCTGTCCACCACGAAGGTCAGGCCCCGTTCGCCGCCGGATACCCCATCCGTGTTCTGGATCAAGGCATGCAGCATTTCCTCCTTAATATTGAAGGCAATGGCACCCTGGCGCGCGCCCTCCGAGTGAATAAGCGGATATGTCCGCACCAGAGTAACCACATTCCGGTATGTGGGGGAATTGGACTGATTAATATACAGCGGCCGGGCGGGAAGCCAGCTGGAATATCCCTTATACCGCTCGAATTGGGAGATCCAGGAGTAGTCCTCCAGCTTTCGTTCATCGGTCAGAATATCCCCGGACACTAGACGGTTTTGCTTGTAGGAGTAAACATCGATGGAAAATAGATAGCTGTCGCTGCGGATCATCCGGTCAATATGGTTGCCTACCCGGAAGTCGTTGCCTGTCCGTTCTCCCGGAGGTAGATACTCATCAAAAAACTTTTTTACCTCCTCGTACTGGACCAGCTGCACCGCTTCATTGTCGATGCTTTGCAGAACCAGCGCCAGCTTATGCTCTACCTGCTTGACCAATTCCATATTGGTCCGGTTTAACTGCTCCTTCAGGCTGCCGGTAAAAATAAGATAGAAGCTGATACCCGATACAGCGACGGTGAGGATCAGGAGCAGCAGCAATCCGGTCAACGTTTTTTTCATCCAGCTATTGCGAATGGCGCCCATCTCCTGTCCCCCCATGCTGTGAATGATTGGCCTTTATTTAAAGCTGGCTTTGTTGCTCTCGTACCATTGCTGGGCAAGCTCTGTCACCTTATCGCCACCCAGGCGTTTCCATTCCTTGCGGACCTCCTCCAGACCCCAGGCTGCCGTATATTGGGAGCCCTGCATGGTAACCTTGGCCCGCAGCTCCTCCAGGAACGGCTTCATCGAGGTTTGGATCTCATTAAACTCGGTGAAATTGGGCTGATAGGGAATGTCGCGTCTGAACGTATTCTTTAGGGCAGTCTCCAGCGAAAGCTGATTCAGCTTCGCGATCCGTTGTGACAGCGCATCCGGAGCGGCTTTTATCGGGAGATCGGCAGGCTTCAGGGTGTTTTGGCGCAGAACGGCATATTCACCGGCGTAGCTAACCTCCTTCTTCAACTTGTCGGCGTCAATGGTCTGGGCGACGCCATTCACATCCTTGTAGTGAACGCCTTCTTCTCCGTACAGCAGAGTTTTCCAGCCCTTGTCGATCATCCAGTCCAGATATTCCACCGCAGCCTTCGGATTCTTCATGTCCTTATTGAAGGCAACGAACATATTCGGAGCGGCCTCTTGATACAGCCCGAACTTTCCGTATTTGGTGGTAACAGGCTCCAAGGGAACCGGGTTGGCATTGGGAACATTGGTAAGCATATCCGTCATAATGGCGCCGAGGTTCCAGTTGCCCGCGTAGATGCCCGCTTTGCCTGTGGTCCACAGCTGAATGGCGCGCTGGAAGTTCTTATCCGTCATGTATTCCTTGTCCACCAGACCCAGCTCATACATCTGCTTTTCCAAAGCCATGGTGTCTCCGAAGCGGTCTGTAAGGGCGCCGTAAACCATTTTACCGTTGTCCAGATACCATTGGTTGTTGAAGGAGGCAAATACGGCAGAGTAGGCATCAAAGGTGGTGGAGCCGACCAGGGGCGTGGTGTCCGCCTTGCCGTTGCCGTCGGGGTCCTTATCCTTGAAGGCCTTGGCCACCTCTATCAATTCTTCGATGGTGGTGGGCATCTTCAGGCCCAGCTTATCCAGCCAGTCCTGGCGAATCCACAGTCCATGGTTGGCGACAGTATCCCTTTTGCTGGCGACGGCGTATATTTTGCCGTTAAAGGTAAGAAATGGCTTAAGGTCCGGGTTGTCGTTCAAATATTTCTTGTAAGAGGTGCTGTATTTCTCAATATACTCGTCAATCGGCTGGATTGCGCCCTGCGACACCAGCTTGCCGATATAGGTACGGTCAAATTCCCAAATCAGATCCGGGGCTTGGTTGGAGGCGATCAGAACATTGAGCTTATCCTGGGCCTGGTTCCGCGGCACGGGAATAATTTTCACATTGATGCCGGATTTCTCATTGATCCACTTAACCCATTTGTTGCTTTCGTAGGTTCCCTGGTCACTGGATACAGCACCTCTGTCCAGAGTGGAGATGCTGACATTCTTGGGCAGCTTGTCATACGGGTCTGCCGACGCAGAGGCTTGGCCTGCGGTCGCACTTGCAGCGGGACTGGAAGCTGCCTGCTCATCCCCGCCTGAGCAGCCTGCCAGCAGAGCTCCGGCGCCCAGACAGAATGCCAAAGCGGAAACAGCCCATTGCTTTTTCTTGATTACCATGTGTGTTGACCTCCTAGAATCTTTATTTAGTATATCATGGCGGTGTGAAACGCCAAAGATATCAGCCTTTAACCGATCCCAGCATAACGCCCTTGACAAAATGCTTTTGCAGGAAAGGGTAGACGCACAAAATGGGAGTGATGGAGAAGACAATCGAAGCGGCCCGGATGCCCTCCGGCGTAATCGTCTGCTGTTGGACGCCTTCTCCGCTTTTGAGCAGCTCGGGGCTCACCAGTTGAATCATCTGGTACAGCTTCACCATCAGGGACATTTTGTCGCCGCTGCGGATATAGATCAGCACATTCATATAGGAGTTCCACCAGCCCACCGCATAAAACAGGGTAAGGGCGGCGATCACAGGCATGGACAGCGGGATAATGATCTTCCAGAGGATGTACAGCTCATTGGCTCCATCCATGGAGGCCGACTCCTCCACCTCCTCCGGAAGGCCTTCGAAGAAGGATTTCATGACGAACATGTTGTAAATGCTGATCAGGGCAGGCAGCCAGATGGCCCAGTATGTGTTGACCAGGCCCAGGGCATTTACCACGAGAAAGTGCGGAATCATTCCCCCGCCGAACAGCATGGTGAACAACACCGCCATCAGCATGGCATTGCGCCCCTTTAGCCGTTTTTTGGACAGGGGATAAGCAGCCAGCATGGTAAACAGCATGTTCAGGGAGGTACCGACCACTGTAATCAGCACCGTGTTTTTCATGGCGACAATGAGCTGCCCGTCCTCAATGAGGTTCCGGTATGCCGAGATATTGAAATCCACCGGCCACAGAAAAACCTCACCGGACGAGATGGCTCTGCTGCTGCTGAATGAGGTGGCAATAATATTGATAAAGGGAAACACGGTTGCGCAGGCGAACAGAGCCAAAAACAGATAGTTCAGCCACCGGAATAAGCCTGAGGTCAGTGTGGTTGTGTTCTTCATAACGAGCCCCCTCCATTTACCATAATCCGTTTTCTCCCATGGCTTTGATGATTTTGTTGACGGATACCACCAGGATGAGGGCAACCACCGACTGGAACAGGCCCAGGGCAGTGGTGTAGCTGTATTGCAGGTTCTCGATGCCCCGGGTATATACAAAGGTGCTGATAACCTCCGCGACCTTCGTGACGGCCGGATTCTTCATGGTATAAACCTGCTCGAAGCCTACATCCATCATCTGCCCCACCTTCAGGATGAGAAGAATCGCTGCTGTGCTGCGGATGCCCGGCAGCGTCACATGCCAAATCTGCCGCAGCTTATTGGCGCCGTCCATCCGGGCCGCTTCATACAGGGTCGGGTCAATGGAGGACATGGCGGCCATGTACAGAATAGTGCCGAAGCCGGCCTCCTTCCAGATTCCCGACATGATGAAGGAAACGGGCCACCAGAAGGTGCTGGCCATGAAGTAAATGGGTTCGATGCCGAACCACCCCAGGATATGGTTGACCACGCCGGTAGAGGGGGACAGCAAGGCAATGACGATGGAGCCCAGCACGACCCAGGAGATAAAGTGGGGAATGTAGAGCAGATTCTGCAGCACCCGTTTGTAGCCGCTTTTGGTCACTTCATTCAGCAGAACGGCCAACACAATGGGAACGGGAAAGGCAAACACCAAGTTGTAGAGATTCAACAGGAGGGTATTGCGCAGCACGGTAAAAAATTCCCTGCTGGTGAACAGCTTACGGAATTGCTCGAGGCCTACCCATTCGCTACCCCATATTCCATCTGCCAGCCGGTAATTTTTGAAGGCGATCATCTCTCCGAACAGGGGGGCATATTTGAATAGAATGAAATAAACAGCTACCGGAATCAGCATCAGATATAAATACTTGTCCCGATTCAGAACCTTCCGTAATGAGCGATTAAGTTTAGTTGAGGGCAGGACCGGCAATGCTGCCGGTTTTCCCTTGGCGGCTGACTGAGCCATGGCAGTTCTCCTTTCTGTCTGTCAAATCAAATAGTGGGGTTCGTTTGTGTCCTCAAGGTAACACGGGCAAGGAGGAGCCGAAAGCTTCATCTTTTCTTCTGCTACACGATATTGGCGGAAGGGGCCCTTCTTTTTTTGTTTTTATCTCTATTTTTTGGGGCTTTACGTTAAGGCCGCGAGGCCGTGGGTGATTCTAACGAAACTGTGGATCGTTATTTGACTACAGGTAGGCATTTTTTAGATCTAACGAATCGTAGGATCGCTATTTATCCAAATTTGCCCCAAAACGTTTTCAAACAGACAAATAGCATGGTACAGATTCGTTAGATTTTTTTAATGCCCGTTTTTCGCGAAATAGCGTGCCATAGATTCGTTAGCCAGGCGCTGCCTGTTGAAAAAGCCGCACTCCGGCAGAATGCTTCTGCTGGAAGTGCGGCTCTGTAAGACGGCAGGCGATGTTTATGGTATTGCCCGCAGGAGGATGAACACGGTTTCGGCGCGGGTGGCGGAGGCTGCCGGGAGGAATTGTCCCTGCTCATTCCCCTGGAATAATCCCGCGGCAGCCGCTGCGGCAACTCCCTGACTGGCCCAGGAGGGAATCTCCGGTGCATCGGCAAAGGGAAGCGCCGCTCCGCTATCGTCAGCCTTCAGTGCCAATACTCGCTGCATAAATACAGCCAGCTCCGCCCTTGTGACCGCCTGCTGGGGCCGGAAGGAGCCGTCCCCGTAGCCCTCCAGCCATCCGGCCAACACCGCAGCGGCAATGGCTTCTTCAGCCCAACTGCTGATGGCCTCCCCATCCCGGAACGGCAGCATTTGGCCGGAGAGGATCGTCAAGCTTGCCCTTTGTCCCTGGGCCTTCAGCCATCTGGCCGCCAGAACCGCCAGCTCCTCCCGGGTGACGGGCTGCTCCGCCCGGAAGGTTCCATCCTCGTAGCCCTCCGCCAGACCCAGCCGGATAGCCTCCAGGATGGCTGCCTCCGCCCAATGCCCGGCTATATCCCGGGGCGCTTCGGGCAGAGCCGGCTTCTCCGGGGCGTTATTCCCCGAGCTTGTTCCCGGTCCTGGTCCCGGCTGGCCTGCCGGGGGTGTTACCGTTCCGTTCCCCGGATTATTCACCGGGCCGGGGTTGCCTTCCGGACTCCCCAGGTTGCCTCCGTTGCCCCCGTCATCATCAATTTCCCCCGGACCAGTCTCCCCAGGATCGGTTTCCCCCGGATCGGTCTCTCCCGGGTCGTTCCCTCCGGGACCCGGATCAACTGCAGCTGCCCCCAAATCCAGCAGCACAGGCGTAAACGGCGCCAGCTCCAACTGGGCAATTTGCATCGGCTTCATTCCGATCAAGTCGCCGGCAATTGCCACCGGCTGACCCTTCAGCCGGATTTCAACGGTTTTTGGCGTCCAACTGTAATTGGCGGCATTGAGCAGCACTCGTCCGTCATGCTCCGCCAACCGCCATTCCACATTCATAACCGGCTGCTTGGTGGCCGCATCTACAATTTCCGCCTGCAGCAGCTTCAGGCCGGACAGAATGGGAAGCAGTTCTTGCTTCAGGCTGGCCGCGGAAGGTGAGCTCATCGTGTCGGCCGTTCCGGTTACGGGAATGACTGTAGACCTGGACATCACATCGTTGCGGACCTGGACATCCAGCGTCTGCTGATGGGCATTGTACTGAAGCGCTTGTTCGCCCATCACTACTACAGTGCCGCCGTGGTCCAGGCAGGACTGGATAACACTCAGGGTTTCGGCATCCACATACCGGCTGTCCGGCACCACCAGCAGCTTCAGGCCGGCAAGCTTGCCTTCGCGAATTTGCTTCTCGCTGATAAAACCCACCTTTTGCCCGGAATAGCTTAGAGCGGTATAGGCCCGGTCCACTGCATCCAGATAAGCGGGACGGTACAGGTTGGAGGCCTTGGAATACAGGATGGCCGTTTCGTAAGGAGCTTTTTGGAAGGCGGTTACCTGAGCAGCCAGCCGGTTCAGATCCAGGCTGGTTTTGCCAATGGCGGAAACCACATCCGGGCGGTTCAGCACACTGCCGGCCAGGTCGCTTGTAGTATCATCGGTTCTATCCCATACCCAAATAATAGAGCCGCTTCGTCCGTGAATGGCGCCTTGCCAGAGATCGTTGCGGACATGGGAAACCTGCTCCGGCACAAACCGGGTGTCCTTGTCGGGAATAATATGGTCTTCGGTATTGATCACCGGGGCTACCTTGAACGAGGCCAGAAGATCATAGAATTTCAGCTTCTCGGTAATTGTAGCCCCCTCGCTGTACAAGAAATTCCAGGCATCCAGGCCGTTCAGCTGGCTTAGCCCGGAAATTTGCTCCGGATCCACCCCCCAGGATACGGGGGATTTGGCCAACTGGTCTTTAGACAGGGCGCCCGCCATAATTTTCACGTTCAGGGGAATATCCGGCGCCATCTCGTGAATGATGTCCGCCATCCATTGATGCCAGCTGCCAAACAACTGGTCATTGAAATTGACCCAATCGTAATAAAGAGGCGTTCTCTCTACAGCCGCCGGAAGCATCACCTGGGTGAAATCGGTAAAGCTGGTTCCGTAGGCTTCATTCAGTTGACCGATGCTTCCGTACAATCCGGTTAAATACTGCTGCCAGTCCGCCAGAAACACCGGGTCCTTATATGACATAAACACTGGCTCATTGGACAGCACCAGGTTGTTTAAGGAAGGGTAATCCTTCACCATGGGGATAATGGTCCGCAGATAATCCTCCACAACCTCCCTGGCCTTGGGGTGATTGAAATTGTATTTGAT
Organism: Paenibacillaceae bacterium; assembly: GCA_029256065.1. GTDB lineage: Bacteria > Bacillota > Bacilli > Paenibacillales > NBRC-103111 > Paenibacillus_AR. Next base: position 6,193 of record JAQSYT010000019.1, on the reverse strand, counting down.
GAATCCGGCATTATTGGATTTCAACTCCGGATATTTCTCCAGCAGGAAAGCCGGGAAATAGTGGGGGGACAGCAGGAGACTCACAGCCTGGTTATGGTCTGCGGCATCCTGCAGCACCTTCTGGATATCGTTGCGGATAGAGGCGGTGGAGATGATATAATCCTCCTTCACGGTAATGCCTTCGGCTTCAAAGCCCGGATAAGCTACCAGATTGACTGAGGTTCCTGTCTCCTCCATGCTGATATTGTCAATATACAAGGCATCTGCCAGATTCTCCGAAAGAATGCGCAGGTCCATGGAGGTTTCGGCGCTGCCGCTTTTGTACGCCAGGGTAAGCTGCTGCCATTCGAAGGTGCCGTTGGGAATCGCCTGCCTCTTGTCGAAGGTGCCGAACCATGCGTTTTTGACGTTATCCCCCTTCACCCATAGGCGGATGGTATAGTCGGTATTGGGCTTAAGAGCAATCCGCTGCCATACGGTTCCATAAACATTGGGGGTTTTGGGTGAACGGTTGGTAATCTTGAGAGAACGGCTTCCCTCCTGGAAAATCTGTCCGTCATACTGGAAAGTAGCTTCTGCTCCGCCCCATACCCCCTTGCTCCAGCCGAGCAGGGAATCCGGCGCCTGAAGCACCTTATTCGGTCCGGTTTCAATCTGAATGATATTAGCTCCGAAGGAGGACATCTGGGGAACATCCTTGCGGACCTGTGCGAAATGCCCGTAGCCTGTAAAGAATACCGGCCCTGTTTGTTGATTCCCCTGGGCGTCCACAGTCTGGCCGATGAAGGAATAGCCGTCCAGCAGTACCTGCCCCGTCACATAACGGGGAGCGGTGAGGGGGGTGGCAGCGCCGCTGAGATAGCTCTCCAGACGGCTCTTGGTTTCCAGGTACAGCCTGTCCAATTCCTCTGCCACATACTGGGCCTGATCCAGACGCCCTTTTTGCACATCCTCCTTGCCGTAGGGTATGAACTTCTCGATGACTGCAATGTCCACATCATCGTAATCCATGGGCAGCCCTCTTGAGGAGGCAGCGTCCCTCAATGCCTTCAGCTCTGGGAGAGCCGCCGCCAGCCGGTCCAGCTCCTCCACCAGATCATTGCCATTGGTCAGCACAAGGACATTCCATTCCAAGGAATTGCTTGCCCCTCCCGGCACATCCGCTACCTCTGCAATCAGCTTCTGCGGCCCAACCTGGGAGAAGGAAGTCTGAAACTGCTTGCGCCATACCGTATGGGCCGGCATCTTGACCGAATTCCAGGTTTGATGGATGGCAGGAACGGTGATCCGGTACTCCTTCTCTTCCGAAGACGGGTTCAACACATAAAGGGAGTAATCCAAGAGCTGGCCCTTCTCTGCAATAGTCCGGTTTTCCTCTACATTGTCATAATCCCGGTCCAGCCAGGCGCTCCATTCAGCCTGCTCCGGAATCAGGAACAGATTGCCGAATACGCCTTGGTCCTTATACTTGCCTATGCCCGGCGTCCATTCCACCCAATTTTTCCGCCCGGCTCCATCGTTGTCGTTGAACAGAATATTGAAGGGAAGCGCCTGCCCCGGCTTTTCCTGCCGCAGCGCCTTCCAGGGAATCGCCGCTTCATAGGTGGTTATCTCTCCGGTGCGGCTGGTTTGCAGCCGGATAGCATCCTTGCCAAGAGCGGCTGTTCCTGCGCTCCAGGACCAAACCTGGGCTTGGCCGTCCACATGGGAGAACCCGTATTCGGGACCAAACATGGTATCCGTTCCCGCGGCAAACTGGATGCTGTCTCCAGACCACATGGTAGCGCCCGGCAGGGCATAATGGACGTTATCCGTCACTTGCGCCCCCATGTACAGGTTGTCTTGATCATAGGCAAACCTGACTTTGGCCGAAAAATCCTGGGGTCCTTCCCAACTGGCCAGATTGGCCGGAAGATTACCGCTTGCAAGCGGGAGGGTAATATAGCTTTCCCCGCTCCATTCCTCCAGGCTTCCGTCAATGGCGAAGCCATCTTTATAATAGACGGGAACCGCCTTGCCTGATGCAAGATTGGAGAGGAACATCTCTTCATCTATATGGGTGACCCCGGCTTCCAACGGCAATGTGTAATGGAAGGTGGAGACCTGGCTGGACGCAAGTCCCCGCTTCTCCGCATATGCCTTGATGACAAGAGGGCGGTCAATAACAATCGGTCCCGTATACCATTGCCGGGTGGGGGAGGCAACCGGGTCCGTAAGGTCCAGGGTGTAATAAACAGAGGCGGATACAGTCGTTGTAGACAGAGATACCTGTGTTCCCGGCTCCACCGCTCCCGGTGGAACATCCGCGGTGACACCTGCAACCGGCGCAAGAGTTTCAAAATCGCCGTTTTTGAGGAGGTTTTGGGCAGAGCCCTTTTCCACCATTGCAATATCGTCAATCCATACCGCTTCAGCCAATCCATCGGACAGGATGACGAAGGGAAAAGAGGTGGTGGATGCGTTAGTGGTAATGGTGAAGCTTACGGGCTGCCAGTCATAAGTGCCTTCGGGAAGCAGCTTGCGGGCTGTCCACTCGGGGTTCAGCATCACATTGACCCGGGTTGCTTCCACAGCCTTCACCTGCAGGGATACCTGATACACCGTGTTTGGCTTTACTGCCACATGCTGGCGGATGGCCAAAAAGACATTGTTGGTTTTGGGGGTCCGGTTGACAAGCTTCAGCGCTCCCGCCGATCCGGCGTAGGTTTGCTCATGGTCAATGTAGGCTTCGCCGTCGACGCCATTGTTGTTGTAGCTGGCAGGCCATTGCGGAATATCGGTTATGGGCTGGGATGCGGCGAAGGCCCGGGGGATAACGGCAATATTCCCCAGCGCCAAAGACAGCGCCATAATCAAAACTGCAATGCGGCCTGTTAATGTCCTTGCTTTCATAGATAGACCTCCTTGAACAAGAATGTTTGCCAACGCTGAAGTATGCGCTTTCAATTTCTTTCGCGTCCCTCCTTTCATCCTGCAAGGCCTACACTATCACCGGAGCATTTATATGGAAAAGATTCATTTATTGAGATGCTACGCATCCTATCCGAAGGAGGCGCTTCATCTTTTGTGGGAGTCTTCCTTTCTTGTGGCTCTGCTGCGGAAATGGCAAGAATCAATTGAAAGCTGCATAGCCGCTAATGATTATTGACGGAACCTCCCCATTGGACTAAGCTGGGGGCGGGTCCCTGTTCGGCAAAAGACCCGGGAGGACTTGAGATGAGATTGTTGCGATCCAGATACTATCACAAGCTGATCCTGTTTGCCGTATGTCTGATTGTGCTGCCTGTAGCGGCGGTGGGCGGCTTTTCCTATTACAGGTCATCCGATACGTCCCTGGTGACAGCGGATAACGCCCTGACCCAATTCGCTTCTACCACCACACTCTCCAAGGTGCTGGCTAATGATGTGTCCGAATTGAACCGAAGCGAGAATATCCAATTAATCAATGAGCTGCGGGAGGGTTTAGGCAGGATTAAAACCTACGATCCGGGACCGGGGGATGTGCAGTTTTTGCAGCTGCGGTATTCCTGGAGCCTGTCCACCATTTATGGCTTTGCCAAATATGACCGGGAGGAGCAGGCTTGGCGGAATATTGCCGATATGCACAGAGGCGCCCACTGGACCATAGGGGAGAGCACCATCAACTACATCAAACCCCTGCCCGTGGTTTCCCTGGACCCGGCCGCCGTTGTCATTCTGAAAATTCCGTATACAGATATCAGCCGGTATCTGAAGCCCCGCCAGGAGATGGGGATGCCCTTTATTTATGACCGGGATCTGCATACGGTTTATGACCGCCTGCCGCTGCCGGAGGAGGAGCTGGCCGGTCTGTCCCGGTTCGTTAAGTTAATTGAGAATACCGGGCTGTCAGAGGGATTAATTCCCGTTCAGGCCGGCGGGGAAAGCTACAATATTATCTTTACCAAATCGGATTATAACGGCTGGACCTATGCCTCCTTCATCTCTGTCCGGGAAATGACCCGGGAAGCGGAGGCGATCAAATGGTTTACGGTAGTAATTTGCTTCCTGGTGGCAGCCGCGGGGTTAGCCCTTTCTCTTCTGGGCACCAGAAGTATTTATACACCTGTCAGACGGTTGTATGACCAGGTAATTTTGCCGTCCGCCCGGAGCAAGCCTGCCGGAGGCAAGGACGAATTGGAGGAAATCGGCGAGAGGGTCCGTCATGTTCTGTTAAGTGAGAAGCGGATGAGCAGCGAGCTGGAAAAACAGCGCAAGCAGCTGAATGATTTTCTGCTGCTGAAGCTTTTTCTGGGGGAGGCCCGTCCCAAGGAGATAGAAGAAAGGCTTGAGGGGCAAGCGGCGCACTGGACCGGTATGAATGTGATTGTGGTGCAGATCGATACCTGGGAGGGAACCCGTTACGGCGAGAAGGACAGGAATCTGCTGCTGTTCGCTGCGGGGAATATTGTCACGGAGCTGGCTGCGCCGGAGCACCGCCTGCTGGACCCCATTGTCACGGACCAATCCATTGCGCTTCTTGTGGGCAGTCCGTGCTTATCCCGAGAGGAGCACGGGCTGATGCTGGACAGCCTGGCCGGGAATATCCAGAGGATGATCAAAACCTACCTGATGCTGCAAACCAGCATCGGCATCAGCTGCACCTTCCGCAGCTTGTCCGGCGCCGGCAGAGCGTACAAGGAAGCCTTGAACGCCCTGGATTACCGGATTAAGCTGGGATATGAATCCATCCTGTATATGGAGGATGTATCGCCCACCCGGCACGGGGTTCCGGAATATCCGGAAAAGCTGAAGGATGAGCTCATCGATGCCGTGAAGCTTTACGAGCGGGAGCGGGCTTACGCGCTGCTCCGGCAATTCTCCGGTGAAATCTTCAGCAATCCGCTGTCCCACCGGGAGTACCGGATGCTGATGATTGTGCTGCTTACCGATCTGCTGAAGATGCTGCGGGAATACGGTGAGCTGCCGCAAGCCCTGTTCGGGGAAGAAAAGTCCCTGTTCGACCAGGTATTCGAGCTGCGGACGCCGGACGAAATGATCCAATGGTTCAATGAGCGGCTGATCATTCCCGCTATCGGGGTGCTGGAGGACATGAAGGAATCCCAGCACCGCAGCATCTCCAATGAGCTTGTCCGGATGATCCAGGAGGAGTATGATACTGACCTGACCCTGGAGGAATGCGCAGCCCGCATTCATTACCACCCTGACTATGTCCGGCATGTATTCCGCCGTGAAACCGGGCTGCCCTTCGGGGAGTACCTGGCCCGGCACAGGCTGGGGATAGCCAAGAAATGGCTGGCGGAAACCTCCATGAAGATATCCGAGATTGCCGGGCGGCTGCAGTATAACAACCCGCAGAATTTCATCCGGTACTTCCGCAAAATGGAGGGAATGACCCCTGGACAATACCGCAACACCCAATATGACGCGGACCGCCGGTAACGGCAGCCGCGTTTTTTCTCTTCTAAGGGGGACGCTCCATTCCTGCGCCATAGCCGCTGGTGATTACTGCAAAGCCATGCAGGATTATTCCCCGCGCCAGCCATTGCCGGGCGGCGAAAGCCGGAGCGGATTATTGCCGGAACCGCCGGCCCTCCCGTATGCTGAAGCTGCTCATGAGACGGCGAAACGAATTGGAGGCATACGAGATGAAGCAATCGGATTACCTGGCGTCATCCATGGAACGGTCTGCGCCTCTTGCAGGCAGGCGGGAGCTGTGGAAGCACCGCATTCGCCGGGTGAGAATGGACTATTGGCTCTACCTGATGCTGGTGCCGGGATTATTGTACTTTGTGGTGTTCAAATATTTGCCCATGTGGGGTGTGCTGCTGGCCTTTAAGGACTATCAGCCCTTCAGCGGCTTTTGGGGGAGTCCCTGGGTAGGACTAAAGCATTTTGAACGGTTTTTTACCGATCCCTCCTTCTGGACGCTGTTCCGAAATACCTTTATCATTGCCTTCTATAACCTGGTCTTCTATTTCCCGCTGCCCATTATTGTGGCCCTGATGCTGAACGAGATCAAGAATGAGGTGTTCAAACGCCTGGCCCAGACCTTTATCTATGTTCCCCACTTTTTTTCCTGGGTGGTCATCTCGGGTATTACCTATATCATGCTGACGACAGAAGGCGGGATCATCAATCAGGTGATCGAATTTTTCGGCGGGGAGAAGATCAGCTTCCTGCTTAGTGAAAAGTGGTTCCGGACGATTATCAC
>JAQSYT010000349.1 GCA_029256065.1 Paenibacillaceae bacterium | reverse complement strand
CTGCTGTACCCGGTTATCCTTGGCTTTGACGGTATAATGGTACAGTTTTCCGCTGTCAATAGCTTCTGTAAATGCACCCTTCTCCATTACGTTCCACGCACTGCCTGTTGTCCGTTCGGCAAACTCTACGCCGTTGGTTGCTGTGGCGCCTTGGCGGACTGCCATTTGGTAATACGGGTAGTCGTCATTTTGGACCCGGTACATAATGGAGTTCCAACGGGCAGCATCATTGGCGGCCAGGTGGGTGGTGTCGGCTTCAATCTTGTAGTTGCCGAACAGGCCCAGGTACTCCGGCAGAAGCACCCGTGACGGGTTGTCCGGTGTCGCCAGAGCATCCAGCACAAAAGCCCCCTGCTGCACCGCCGCCTTGGCTGCGGTTGTTCCTTCCTTCCGGCTCCAGCCCTCCGGCATAGCGCCGTCGGCGATCCCGTCGAAGCTCTCCTCATACAGGACATATTCGCTGTCTCCCGGATTTTTTACCACGAGAAGCACACTAGTTGTTGCCGAATCCTTCTTTACAGTCAAGGGATAAACACCCTTGGACGCTGCCTTCACAGTGCCGTTAGCAATGGTGATGCCGCTGCCTTCCGCTGCTGTCCAAGTGGCCGCATCTCCCCGGATATCCTTGGTGCTGAAGTCAGTGAAATCTGCGCTCAGCACAATATCCTGCAGTTGAAGCGGCGTACCTGCATCGGCAAGCACATATCCCTCCGCATGGCGGATAGCTGTTGCCTGGGCTCCGGTCATGGATGGTGTAACGGCCACTGTCCGGGTAATCTCCTGGTTCTCGTACACCAGCTTCAGTTGGGCAGTTCCGGCGCCTACCGGATACGCGAGATTATTGCGGATGGCCAGAATGCTTTCATCGGAGGAGTACAGCTTCAGCTTCCCGGCAATCGGGCTTTGGACAAGACCGTCGGAATAATAAACGGTTCCCGTCACTGTTAGCGGCCCGGTCAAGGCTTCCACGGAAGCGGGTACGGACAGATCCAATCGGTCTGCCGTAATGCGGGTCACCTTCAGATTATCGAAGGATACCTGGCTTTGATCTACCTGAAAACCAACCTTCCCTGCTTCATTTAAATAAGCTGCATTGGCGCCGGCAACATTCACATCCAGCAGCTTGGTATAGTCGGTATCATCCTTGGCTTTGATGTACTCTTGAATGTTATTGCCGTATACCCGGACCTTCAGGGTGTAATCGCTGCCCAGAACCAGGTTATGGCTCCAATTCCCCTTCTCCGGTACCTGCCAGCCTCCGGCAGATGTCCGGTAAGCAAATTCATAAGCGCCGCTTTGCCGGACAGCCATCTGATTATAAGGCGGTTTGCCCTCAGAGGGCACACGGAACATCAGCGAAGCCCATCTGGCGCTGTCCAGGACCTTCTCAAAACGCATATCCGCTTCAATCATGTAATTGTCACCCTGAACAGGAGCAATCGCCCTGCTCTGCTTGCCCGAGGCACTGCCGCTGAAGGACAAACTTCTGTTGCCGTAGGTGTCCTCCACAACGCTGAAGGCGGGGCTTCCCGCGTTGACATCGGAAATCCAGCCTGCCGGAAGCTCTCCGGCCGGGACTTGGTCGAAGTTCTCATCCAGCAGCACATTGCTTACTGTTCCGGCAACCGGGGTATCCGAAAGCACCAGCGTGCCGTAGCCGGTGGTATCATTCCAGAAGGTAGCGGAGCCGAAGGCGCTCCAGTAGCTGTTGCGGCTTTTGACTGCCCCGGCAGAGCCGTCATCAAACCGGTCGGTTACACCGATATTCATGCCTAATTGTTTGGTGGTGACAGGATCAAAGCCCAGCATATCCCACGGAATCGCCACCTCCAGGTTCCAGCCGGAGCCGGTTTGGCTGAGGGCGCGGAGAATTCTTTTCTCATCCTTGCCGCTGTGGTTGTTCAGCGCGGAGCCGAAGTGAAATTCCGGAGTTTGGGAATCCGGACGGTAGACGAAGCCAAGCTGCATATCGCCGTTCACAAAAGGTCCTGACCGGTGCAGGGTCGGGTCCAGGAAAATGTTGATATTGTCCTGGTCGAACCAGTAACCGGCGGATTGGTTATTGATCAGGGTGGAATCATCAGCCTTCACCCCTACATACAGGTAGGTGTTGTCCCAGAGCACACCGAACCGGGCGTCTTGGAAGGCGCCTTCCCCGGCATGAACGGGCAGCGGCTGGCTGACGGTCCAGATAGATTCATCCAGATTACCATCGATTACAGGAGCATAGACCGTCTTACCCACAGTCAATTCCGGCCTTGCATCAGCCGCATGGGCTTCCGGCAGAACAAACGCTGGCTCCACCAGCCCCGCCAGAATAGCTGTTACCAGGAACAAACACATCAGCCTGGCAAATCTCTTCATCAGTCAATCTCTCCTCTCTGTTTGGCAAAGCTGTGGTGCGGGCTTCCGGGAACAGCAAAAAATACCCTATTATCCGCCGCACGGAAACTGGCTCACGTCTCCGTCAGGCGCATAAAAAGGGTATTCTCCTCGTCTCGTACCCTATATTCAGTTATTCCTTACGGTTACACTTTAACACCGGTTTGTTAACGCTTGATCAACGCAATTTGAATTCCTTGTTAAGATGCAGCCTGCGGGGAGAAGCTCTAACGAATCTATATATCGCTATTTGACTGCATGTGCGCATTTTTTAAATCTAACGAATCGTAGAATCGCTATATGTCCGAATTTGCGCCGAAATGCTTTCAAACAGGTGAATAGCGTGATATAGATTCGTTAGCCAGACGCTGCCTGCCCTAGTGTCTCCCAGCACTACTCTATGTTTTGGCCATAAAGTCTACAATATAGATATAAATTGGTGTACAATTTAAGCGAGAAATCGCTTTAATTTCAATTTTCTTGACTGAAAGGGGTAGGAATATGAAGAACATTGAGTTGTTTGCCGATGATTTTTCCGGCTTTGCCATCGGGGAATTCCCGTATGACCGCGATCATTCCGCCATGGGCGAGTATCAATATGTCACCGACCCGGGGGAGCATGGCGCCTGGACCGATCAGATTTGCAGTTATGCTTACAACGGCACCGGGCCCTCCTGGATTATCACCGAAGCCGGCGGCAAACATTATATGGAGCAAATGCGCATTGAGAAAAACCGCCCTCACCGGATTTTTCCCACTCTCCAAACAGGTAAAACCACCTGGCACAGCTACCGCCTTCAGGCCGTCATCAGAAGGCTTTCCACCAAAGGCTCCGCCGGGCTTGCTTTCTGTATGCAGAACAGCATCAACACGTTTGTGTTTGTGCTGGAGCAGGACGAGGCTGTTTTGGCATACCGTCATAAGGAGGAGGTGGAGATTCTGGCGAAAGCTTCCTACCCCCATGATAGCGATACCTACTATATCTTGGAGGTAGATTGCGATGGCGATACGGTTGAAGCCAGCATTAACGGTATCAAGCTCCTCAGCTATTCCTCCTCTCTAGTCGCCCGCGGCGGAAAAATCGGCATGACCGCGGACTGCCCCACCCAGTTTACGGATGTGCATGTGGAGGCAAGCCGGGAAACGTTCAATGATATACTGGCCAAAGAAGCCGCGGAGCAGAAAAACGCCGCCAACCTTCAGCAGCAGTTTCCGGCTATGAAGCTGTGGAAAACCATCGACCTGCAAAGCTTTGGCACCAGCCGCCAAATCCGCTTTGGCCATCTGACCGGCACCGGCGAATGGTTTATTGTCCTAGCCCAAGCGCAAAAACGTGTTAACCGGGACGCCTATTCCCATATCAGCTGTCTCACTGCAATAGACTTGAACGGGAACGTGCTCTGGCAGCGGGGAACACCATCCGATCAGGCAGATAAGCTGGGCAAAATTTCCGCCGACCTGCCTCTGCAGGTCTACGATATCGACGGCGACGGTGTGGACGAGGTTATCACCGCCTTAAACTTTGAAATTCTCATCCTTGACGGGCGGACGGGGGAAGTCAAAAAAAGCGCCAAAACTCCCCACTCAGACGATGAAGATACCACCCTTTTCGGAGTGCCCTATCAAATCTATGCCTTCGACCGGATTAACCCGGACGGCATCCGCATTGCCAATTTCTCCGGCAAGGACCGCCCTTCAGATATTCTGATCAAGGACCGGTACTGCCGGATCTACGCCCTGGATGCTGATCTGAATCTGCTCTGGAAATTCAAAAGCGACAAGAACACCGGCCACTTCCCGCTGGCTCTCGATGTAAACGGCGACGGCAGGGACGAGCTGCTGTGCGGCTATACCCTACTGGATTCAGACGGCAAGCCCATCTGGACCTACCCCATCAGCGCTGATCATACGGATGAAATCGTGGCGGGGAAATTTATGGCGGGCAGCGACAAGGGTTACTTCGCCTGCGTTTCGGGAACCGAGGGTTTCTTCATCGGTGATTTTCAGGGGAATATGATCAAACGGGATTACATCGGCCATGCCCAGCGGGTGAGCGTGGGCAACTTCTGTCCGGACCAGGAGGGCTTCGAGCTGGTGGTGAGCAATTTCTGGGGCCATCAAGGGGTCATTTATTTCTATGACTGCTTCGGCAACCCGCTCTGGGAGCTAGAGAATGAATTAAACGGCAACCTGCTGACCCCGGTAAACTGGAAGGGCGACGGCTCCGACCTGATTCTCCTGAATGCGGATGTGGAGCGCGGCGGAATGATCAACGGGGAAGGCATCCAGGCTGTACGTTTCCCCGATGATGGGCATCCGGTGCTGTGCTGCGAGGCCATCGACCTGTGCCATGACGCCCGGGATGAAATCGTAGTGTGGGATTACAAGCGCCTGTTCATCTACACCCAATCGGATGCGCCGATGGCGGAGGCTTATGCCCCGGTGAAATACCCCCACCATAACGCATCCAACTACCGCGGAGAATATTCCTTCCCGGATGCTTCCTATATTACTTTTGCGGAAAACCCGGCTAAAAATCTCTAATTATGGTGTGTGAACTGCGCTTCCATCACGTCCGTTGCCGGAGGCAGCTCCATTCCCTGCTCCCAGAGCAGAATCGGATCGCCATTCTTGGGCCCGTAATAGATGGCTTTGATCTGCGTGTCAGGGTTTGTACGGTTGGCGTTTAACTGTTCAAGATTGATGGAGTCATACCGGTTGCCCAACCCGAACTCTGCATCCGTTCTGGATTTGATGACCGGACGCACAGGGGTGATATAGAAGATGCCGTCATCCCCCATTCGAGCGTTAACCTGATTCAGCCGGTAGCCGTCGGTCAGCTTGACATGATAGGCGATTCTGCCGTTTTTAAGCTTGCTTACCTCGGTGATCTCAATAATACTGGAGGGCACCTCTGTTATATTCCAACGGAACAAACCGTAATATCCCGCGGCGATAACGGTGCATACAGCTGTGGCCAGGAGCAGGCCCTTGGCAAAGGAAGCCGCTCTGGAGCGTTTCCAATATTCTTTGAAGCTTATTAGCGCGGCGCTTTCCTGTTTATTCTTCTTGATGACCTCGAACGGCAGGCTGCTGCTCTCCTTC
>JAQSYT010000348.1 GCA_029256065.1 Paenibacillaceae bacterium | reverse complement strand
GGACCTGGGGTGAATTCCTTCTTCTCCATATCCACCATGCTCATTGCGGTGCCTACGGGCGTGAAGATGTTCAACTGGCTGTTTACCATGCGCAAGGGCCGGATTAAGATGACTACCGCTATGCTGTGGGCCTTGGCCTTTGTTCCCTGCTTCGTCATCGGGGGCGTAACCGGCGTCATGCTGGCTATGGGCGCAGCGGATTACCAGTACCACAATACGCTGTTCCTGGTCGCGCATTTCCACTATGTGCTGATTCCCGGCGTTGTGTTCGCCGTGTTCGCAGGACTGTACTACTGGTGGCCGAAAATTTTTGGCTTCCTGCTCAACGAGCGTCTGGGCAAATGGCATTTCTGGCTGTTCGTGATCGGCTTTAACGTGACCTTTATGCCGATGTTCTTCCTTGGACTGAACGGCGCTGTCAGACGGGCCTACACCTACTCCGAGGAATCCGGCTTTGCACCGCTGTTTTTGCTGTCTGGGCTAGGCTCGGTTATTCTGGCAGCAGGTTTTGCGGTTTTCTGCTACAACATCTATTGGAGCTTCCGCTATGCAGACAAGAAGACAGTAGGCGACCCGTGGAACGGCCGCACCCTGGAATGGGCGACAGCCTCTCCGCCGCCGCACTACAACTTTGCCAAGCTGCCTGAGGCGAACACCCTGGATCCTTTCTGGCAAATGAAGAAGAAGGGTGAGGGCTTAACGCTGAAGGAATCTGAGCTGGAGGAAATCCATATGCCCAGCAATTCCTGGCTCCCGGTGTATATGGGCGGAGTGTTCCTGGTCGCCGGCTTCCTGCTGGTCTTCGAGCTCCACATCGCTTCCGTTGTGGCGTTAGTCGGGATTCTCGTAGGTCTGATTATCCGTTCCTTTGATTATGATGATGGCTTCCATGTTCATAAAGATGAAATCGCCCATACGGAAAAAGCATGGAGAAGCTTGGAGAAAGAGGTGAGCAAGTATGACGCATCATGAGAATACAGCCCTGCCCATGGAATACCGGACGCTGCAGAGCCGGATGAATATCCTGGGCTTCTGGATCTTTCTCGGCGCGGAGATTGTGCTGTTCGCCACTCTCTTCGGCGTCTATGCCGTGCTGTACAATCGGTATGCAGGAGGACCCACCCACCAGGATCTGATTAACATCCGTGATGTGATGATCCAAACCGTGCTGCTTCTGACCTCCAGCTTCACCTGCGGCCTGGCTATCCTGCAGATGCGCCGCGGCAGCCTGAAAGGGCTTGTCGGCTGGCTGGTAGTGACCCTGCTTCTGGGCTTGGGCTTTCTCTTTATGGAAATAAACGAATTCGCCCACTATATCCACGAAGGGGCGACCATGCAGACCAGTGCTTTCCTGTCCAGCTTCTTCGTGCTCTTAGGCACCCACGGTCTTCACGTGACGATGGGGATTGGCTGGGCGGTGCTGATTATCATTCAGCTGCTCCAGCGGGGCCTGACTCCGGTAACAACACGCAAGACCTTTATTATCGGCCTGTACTGGCACTTCCTGGACGTGGTGTGGATTTTCATTTATACCTTCGTCTACCTGAAAGGACTGGTGATCTGAGATGCATAAACAATCCGGCTTTCCCACATCCCATACCCTGGGTTTCCTGGGCTCGCTTCTCATGACCTTTCTGGCAGGGGTTATTGCGCTGAAAACCTCTCTGAGCTTTTCGGCGATCATGTGGATTATCGGCTCCTTGGCTCTATTGCAGGCCGGACTCCAGCTCTTTATGTTCATGCACGTGAACGAGGGCGATGCCCGGAAGGTACAGCTCATCAATATTGCATACGGGGTTTTCATGGCAATTGTCATTGTGGTAGGCACCGTCTGGATTATGTCCGGTTTGCACCAGCATCACTGATTGCCAGATTCTCCGTAAAATAGGATGGCCCTCATTCCGCACTCGAATGGGGGCCGTTTTTTGTGCGGCTGTCTTTGCCGCCGCTGCTGCCATTGCTGTTGCTGCATCCCCTCCCGCTGCCGCTGCTGTACATGAAATTTCATAATATAAACTCCGGAAAACTGCCAAACAGGGCGATTGTATGCGAAAAATCGAATATAAAGTAACCAAAATGGCTCAGTAGGGTAATTTGTATATGAAATTTCAAGCATAACGCACCAAAATGGGCATGTGAACAAAATTATATATGATTTTCGAATACACCCATGGAGAGCTTAGGCAATAAATGTTTAATGGGGCATGGAGCTGAAAAAACGTGCCATTGTGGAACAAAAGCTTTTATTATATGATAAGAAGTTGAGGATGGGCTTCGGCCGGTCCCGGTAAGATTCGTACATTATGATGCCAAGAAATGCGAGGAACCCCATGAATCCCAAAGAGCTTTCCTACACGATGCCCCCCGAGTGGGCTGAACATAGCTGCACATTCATCTCCTGGCCTGTCCGGGACTCTATGGTATACCCCGAGGATTATGAGGCGGTATGCCTTGGTTATGAGAATATTATCCGCGCCATTGCCGAATTTGAACCGGTGACGGTGGTGGTGAACCCGGAGCAGCTGGAGGAAATCCGGGCAAGATTGACCGGCGTCCAGGCTGAATGTCTGCCGGTCGCCCACAATGATGCCTGGCTGCGGGACAACGGTCCCACCTTTCTGCTGGGCCAGGACGGCAGCCTGGCCGGAGTCAATTGGGGCTTCAATGCCTGGGGCGGCAAGTACGAGCCCTGGGATCTGGATGATGCGGTGGCGCCTGCCGTGCTTGCCTATGCAGGTGTACGGCGCTTCGATGCGCCGCTGGTGATGGAGGGCGGCTCCATCCACACGGACGGGGAAGGCACCATGATTTCTACGGAGGAATGTCTGCTTAACCCTAACCGCAATCCAGGGTTAACCCGGGAACAGATTGAAGAGGAGCTGAAGCGCCATACCGGCATTGAGAAGGTGATATGGCTCAAACGGGGTTTAAGTGGCGACGAAACAGACGGACATGTGGACAATATTGCCTGCTTTGCCGCTCCCGGCAAGGTCATTCTCCAGGTATCCGATGAACCGGGAGATGAGAACACCGCCATCACACGCGAGAATATGGCGATCCTCTCCGCCGCGGCTGATGCCAAGGGCCGCCCCCTGGAGATTATCCCTATTCAGCAGCCTCCATACAGGGAATACAACGGTAACCGGTTGACCCTAAGCTATCTGAATTTCTACTTCGTCAACGGCGGCATCATTCTGCCTGTATTCGGCGGGGATGCGGCGGAGACGGACCGCCTGGCGGAAGAAACGCTGGCCAGAACTTTTCCCGGACGGCGTATTCGTACCGTGGACGGTATGGCCATTATTAAAGAAGGCGGCAATGTGCACTGCACCACCCAGCAGATGCCGGCGCAACAATAAAATGCTTACGATTTAGGCTTTCCTTCGGAAAGCCCGGTTTATGCTTACGATGCCAGTTTTGCTTACGCAAAACTTTCAGGAGGGACAATCATGAGAAAAGTTACCGTAGCGGCTACCCAAATGAGCTGCACGTCCGATATCGATGAGAACATCCGGCTGGCGGATAAGCTGGTCCGAGAGGCTGCGGCCAAAGGGGCACAGATCATCCTGCTTCAGGAGCTGTTTGAAACGCCTTATTTTTGCCAGAAGGAAAAATCCGATTATTATGTTTACGCCCGTGAGCTGGAGGAGAATAAGGCCGTAGCCCATTTCCGTGAGGTAGCCAAAGAGCTTCAGGTGGTGCTGCCCATCAGCTTCTATGAAAAGAAAAACTACGCCCGTTACAATTCCCTTGCCGTCATTGATGCCGACGGTTCTGTGCTGGGCCTTTACCGCAAAAGCCACATCCCGGACGGGCCGGGCTATGAGGAGAAATTCTACTTCAATCCGGGAGACACCGGCTTTAAGGTTTGGAAGACCCGTTATGCCAAAATCGGCGTCGGCGTTTGCTGGGATCAATGGTATCCCGAAGCCGCCCGCTGCATGGCATTGATGGGGGCGGAACTGCTGTTCTATCCAACGGCTATCGGCTCTGAGCCCCAGGACGGCAGCATCGATTCCCGCGACCATTGGCAAATGTGCATGCTGGGGCATGCAGCCTGCAATCTGATGCCTGTCATTGCCTCCAACCGGATCGGTTTGGAGTCCGATGGCGATTCCAGTATTACCTTCTACGGCTCTTCCTTTATTGCCGGTCCAACCGGTCAAAAGGTAGCAGAAGCCGGCAGGGAAGAGGAGGCGGTCCTCACTGCGGAGTTCGACCTGGACCAATTGGAAACCCAGCGGATTGAATGGGGGATATTCCGGGACCGCCGTCCTGACCTCTACCGCGCAATTGCCACGTATGACGGGAGTACCACTATCAAATGAAGCTATAGAAGAAATCTCCAATTATGGGCTGGCATGTGCCTGCTCATTTGGAGATTTTTTCATTTATCGATGACGAAAGGGAATGTCACATGCTATAATAAATCCGATTATCCTGTTGAAATATGTTGATAAGACGGATAGATTTGGAATTGATTAGTTAATAATTCGACATAAGGAAAAAGCATCGTGGATTGTTTTTTAACAGCGGGCCTAAAAGAGAAAAAGAAACAGATGCGGCTGCTCAGGAGAGGGTTTTTTCATGCCAGGATTCCGCCAACTATACTTGCGAAAATTGATGCTGCTTTTCCTGATTTTGACCGCTGCCGCGGGGCTGGTGCCTACAGCTGTCCGCGGTGAAGGCAAGATGATGGCCTCGCCCCGGGTTCTCATCCTGAACTCCTACCACAAAGGATTCGAATGGTCGGATGAAGAAACGGCGGGCGTAACGGAAGTCCTGAAGAAGGCTGACCTTCATCCGGTGGTATATACGGAATATGCCGACTGGAAGAGGTTTCCCTCTGATTTTAACAGGGAGAACCTGTTTTCTACCCTGCTATACAAATATTCG
The DNA here is from genome assembly GCA_029256065.1 of Paenibacillaceae bacterium. Lineage (GTDB taxonomy): Bacteria > Bacillota > Bacilli > Paenibacillales > NBRC-103111 > Paenibacillus_AR. The sequence continues at coordinate 609 of JAQSYT010000348.1, read as the reverse complement.
GGTACTGATATTGACCTGATTGTGGCACTTGACGATTTCGCTGTGGATTTCGCCTTGGAGTTCCGTCAAAGCCTGTTCAACAATGCGCCGGTGGTGTATGCCGGAGTGGTGGAGGGGGCAACAGACAATCTGCTTTATGGTCAAACCGATATCACCGGTGTTCTGGAAAATGTGGACCCTATCCCCACTATCCGGACGGCCATAACCGTTAATCCCGAAATCTCCAACGTCTATCTGCTGCATGACCGCTCCGAAAGCGGGGAAATGACCGGGAAGCAGATTCAAGAAAAGATCAGTGCAACCTACCCGGAACTGGCCGTAGTTCCCCTGGACGGCAAAACCTTTCCGGAGGTGCTGGATCTGGCGGAAGGCATGGACCCGGAGCGGGACATGCTTCTTATGACCACTTACTTCAGCGACGTCAGCGGCAGCACGGTGGAATTCGAAACGGCTGCCAAGGAATTGGGCATGGCCAGCAAAGCCCCGGTTTACCACCTGTATGACTTCGGAATAAAGTACGGGGGCTTTGGAGGCAGCGTCATCAGCGGACGGCTGCAGGGCGAAAAAGCGGCAGAATTGGCCCTGCGGATATTAAAAGGGGAAAAGGCG
>JAQSYT010000347.1 GCA_029256065.1 Paenibacillaceae bacterium | reverse complement strand
TTTCTATGTCTCTCCCCGGCACAAAAAGATCATCCCCGTCATGAAGGATGCCCGCCGTTGGCTGAGCACTACCTTCCATGGCATCGGAAAAAAGTATCTTCAGACATATCTGCTTGAATTCTGCTGCCGCGCCAACCTGGCATTGGCCAGTATCCCTGCTTTTCCAGCCATTTGCCGGATTTGTGCATCAACATCTATTTCACAGTATCAATTTGGCAGCTTCAGGGAGGCAGTATGAAAAAGATTCTAATCATTGGCATTGTAGCTAGTGGAAAAACAACTCTGGCAAAGCAACTCTCCACTTTTTTGGAGATACCCTGGTATGAGTTGGATAATATTGTACGACCCAATACTGCCAGCGGGCGCCTCAAACGCACTGCTGCGGAACAGGTACAAGCCATTATGGATATTGACCGGAATGCTTCATGGATCTTTGAGGGTACTGACCGGGAATCTTATCAATGCCTGTACCAGATGGCTGATGTGATCATCTTCCTTGATACTCCCCTATGGAAACGTAAAACCCGAATATTATCCCGGTTCCTCAAGCAAAAGCTTGGTCTTGAGAAATGCCATTATCACCCCGATTGGAACATGCTGAAAATGATGTACAAATGGACACATGACTTTGAATGCAACAGAGAATCATTTGAATCAAAACTGCGTTTGTACGAGAACAAAGTTATCCGTTTGAGGAACACCCAACATTTACCCCACACACTATTAAATCATCCTGCAACCTGAGCAATTTTCTTTACTGTTTCCTGTACCTCCCTTTCCCATGTTTGTCTTTTTTAGATTAAATTGAATTTTGAGCTTTGGTTGTTTGCTGCGTATTACCTGAGCCAATGGGATAGTGTTCATAAGGCGGCGAAAGAGGCTGCTCCTGTGGTAGAGGATACTCCACTGCCCTGCCACTATGGTTGATGGATAGATGGATACTTCCCCCTTCCATTCCCTGGGGCATATGGATACTTCCCCTTCCCTGCTCCTGTGGCATGTGTTATGATAGGTTCATTGCAAGAAAATGTTTTATTCTGTTATTCACACTAGGGGTGCCGTAAGGCTGAGACGGATGTATTCCGGACCCTTTGAACCTGATCTGGACAATTCCAGCGTAGGGAAGTGGGAACGAGATTAGGCTAAGCCGGGCTAAGCGGTACCGACAGCAGCGGATGATCATGCTGCACCGTCCGCAATACCGACTACGGCAAGCCGATTCAGCCGATTCCAAACTGTCCCTTTCACAGGGGACAGTTTTTTTGTTGTCTACAATGGAAGAGGTGACGGAAGAAATGATGGTTGCACCAAAGCTCCATATGATCACGGGAGGAGAAAGCTTCGACGCCTCCGTTCAAGCGGCAATCCAGGCCGCTCCCTGGGTGGATTATATCCACCTCCGGAACAAAGCCGCCTCTGCCTGCCAATTGGAGGCTTGGGCACACCGCATGCTGCAAGCATCCATATCGCCGTCCAAGCTGATTATCAATGACCGGGTGGATGTGGCTCTGGCTGTGGGAGCCTGTGGTGTACAGCTTGCCTGGCACAGCCTGAGGCCCGGGACGGTGAAGCTGCGTTGGCCCCATCTTTTGGTGGGCGTATCTGTTCATTCCCCCCATGAGGCTGTGGACGCCTTCACCGAAGGTGCCGACTATGTGCTTTTTGGCCATGTATATGAATCCGCCAGCAAGCCTGGAGAGTCTCCCCGCGGACTCCATCTTTTGGAGGAAACCACCCGCTTAGCCGGGGGAAAGCCTGTTATTGCTTTAGGGGGAATTCAACCAGCCCATATTCCCGAGCTGCTCCGCAGCGGGGCTACTGGCATCGCGGTACTCTCCGGCATCGGAGCTGCCGTTAACCCTGCCCATGCCGCACAGGAATACCGTTCAGCGGTTTTAAAGGAGGTGATCTTGCATGATGCTCACGATTAATGGCCAAGCCTTCCATACTCCTGAGGACTGCTGCAATATAGCGGACTTGCTTTCTTTGCCGGAATGGAAAAGGGCAATGGTGATTGTGGAGCTGAATGGAACCGTGCTAAACAGCCAACAGTATGCCGAATCTGCGCTATCTGAAGGCGACCGTATTGAAATGGTTCATTTTGTAGGCGGAGGTTAAACGCTCCCCCAAATCCGATAAACGGGAGGAAATGTACATGGAGGATTTATTTCATTTAGGCGGTCATGCTTTGTCCAGCCGCTTGTTCATTGGCACCGGCAAATACATCCGAAACACCCTTATCCCTGAGGTGGTTGCCAACTCCGGCGCCCAAGTGATTACGGTGGCTCTACGACGGGTTGATCCTTCATCGAAGGAAGAGAATATTCTCACTCATATTCCCAAAGACATGGTGCTGCTGCCCAATACCTCCGGCGCCCGTACAGCGGAAGAAGCGGTACGCATCGCCCGTTTGGCCAAGGCGGCGGGCATGGGCAACTGGATCAAGATAGAAGTGATCAGTGATCAGAAGCATCTTCTCCCCGACAATGCAGAGACCGTGCGCGCTACGGAAATTCTGGCAGCGGAAGGTTTTGTGGTGCTTCCGTATATGAGCCCTGATTTGTCCGCTGCTGTGCGTATGCGCGATGCCGGAGCCGCAGCTGTTATGCCTCTTGGCTCCCCTATCGGCACCAACCGGGGAATCCGGACCAAGGAACTCATCAGCATCCTGATCGAAGAGATGGATATTCCCGTGATAGTGGACGCCGGCATCGGCAGACCCTCCGAAGCGGCAGAGGCCATGGAGATGGGAGCCTCCGCAGTCCTGCTTAACACGGCTATTGCCACCGCCCGTGATCCCATGGGTATGGCGGCTGCTTTCCGCGACGCCGTCAGAGCCGGCCGCCAGGCATACTTGTCCGGGCTTGGGCCTGTGTCTGAGGGTGCATCCGCATCCTCGCCGCTGACCGGTTTTTTGGGCGCCTGAGGCTGCCCAGCCGCAATTATTCAAGGAGGTGCAGGCTATGAGCTTTGCCCAAACGCTGGAACGACTTGAACGCTATCCCTATGAGCAGCTATGGAAGGAGTTCGGCCCGCAGGATGTCCGCAGAGCCTTATCCCGGGACCGGCTGGAGGAACATGATCTTTTGGCGCTCCTCTCTCCCGCAGCCGGGCCTTTTTTGGAGCAAATGGCGCAGAAGGCTCAACGGCTGACCCGTACCCATTTCGGGTATGCCATGCAGTTGTTTACCCCGATGTATGTCTCGGATTTTTGCATAAATAAGTGCACCTATTGCAGCTTCAGCGCTGATTTTGATTTTCCCCGTAAACGGCTTTCCATGGACCAGCTGAGGAAGGAAGCCGAGACCATTGCCGCTACAGGGCTTAAGCATGTGCTCATGCTGACCGGCGAATCCCGTCAGGCAACGCCGATGGACTATCTGGTGGACTGCGTCCATGTTTTGAGAGAGTTTTTTCCGTCAGTCAGCATCGAGATCTTCCCTCTCCGGACAGAGGAATACCGGCAACTGGTGGAGGCGGGAGCAGACGGGTTAACGCTTTACCAGGAGGTCTACCACCGGGATACGTACAGCCAGATCCACGTCAAAGGCCCTAAACGGGTATACCGCAACCGGCTGGAGGCTCCTGAGCGGGCTTGCCAGGCGGGATTCCGGAATGTGAATATAGGAGCGCTTCTGGGGATGTATGAGTGGCGGAGAGAAGCCTTTCACACTTGCATGCACGCAAGGTATCTTCAAGACAAATACCGGGAGTGCGAAATCAGCTTATCCGCTCCCCGGTTCCGTCCGTATCTGGGGGAATATGATCCCCAGTCTCTTGTTTCCGACCGGAATCTGGTCCAAATTCTGTTGGCATACCGCCTGTTTATGCCCCGGGCGGGAATTACGCTGTCCACCCGGGAAAACGGGGACCTGCGCGATCATCTGGTGCAGCTGGGCATTACCAAGATGTCGGCGGGTGTTTCCACTGAGGTAGGAGGCCACACTGGAGGCGGCACCCCGCAATTTGAGATTTCCGATGACCGCAGTGTGGATGACATTCGCAGCATGCTGTACAAGGCCGGTTTTCAGCCTGTATTCAAGGACTGGGATTGTCTGGCAGAGCCTGCCGTACAGGCTGCCCAGCTGTAAGCTTTGCTTTAAGCGCGCCTTCTTTTAAAAGGAGGCGCGCCTTTTTTTGGGAAAAGGACTGGGAAGTGTTGCTTCTGCACTCTTCATTGTGTAAGGTGTAAATAGCCAAATACTTTTCGGACAAGGAGGGCCGTTATATGTGTCAACCCAAACTCGCGGAGGCTACCCGTTCGAACATCAGCAATTATGTCCCAAAGCAGCCGTCGGTTATCGAATGCTCCATTGAGAAGACCTTAAACGTAATCGGCGGCAAATGGGCTTTTCTAGTGCTTCGGGAGCTGTTCAGTGGTACTAAACGCTTTGGCGAGCTGCAAAGAAGGGTATCCGGCATTAGCCCAAAGGCGCTGACTGATACACTGCGCCACTTGGAGGAGCAGGGTGTGCTGGAGCGGCATGCTTTTCCTACGGTGCCGGTGACGGTGGAGTATTGCCTCACCCCTAAAGGACATGATCTGCACCAGATTTTGAAGGAAATGAAGCTGTGGGCGGCCAAGTGGACCTGAGGTGTGATCTTGGGATCTGCAGCATCTGATCCAGCTTGTCCAAACTATTCGGGGAGGGAACCTTCCAGACCATGATGTCCTTTTATAAAAAATACTATAAAACGGCATTCGATATTGCCTTAATGATCTTTACCGTCTATCTGTTCATGCTGTTGTTCAGCTATCTTTACAAGCTAGGCGCACCAATTTTTTGGGCGCTTCTGATCTTCGCCGCCATTGAACCGCTTGCGCGCTCCCTGAATAAGAAGGGCGTCAAAAAATCCTTGGCCACCGCTATCTCCCTGCTGCTGTTTATCGTCATCATTCTGGCGATTCTTGTGGGGCTGAGCGCCATCCTGATTACTCAATTGGACAATATTAAAGGCCTGATTCCCAGCTTCAGCAGCAACTTCCAGGACCAGGTGTACCAGAATATCAATGATCTGAAGCACCGGTGGGATAATCTGCCTCCCGATTTGGCTGACCAGATCGTCCAATATGCCTCTACTATGGCGGGATACATTTCCACCTTCACCACATTTATCGTGGGATGGTTGATGAGCAAGTTTACCTCGTTCACCAGCTTTCTGGCGAATTTCTTCATAGGGACCATTCTGGCCTATTTCTTGAGTGTAGAGATTGAGACGTGGAAACGGATGGCCAGAGAGCATACACCGGGCACCTTCAAGATTGCTTTCAATTTCTTGAGGGAAAATGTGCTCCGGGGCATCGTTACATATATCAAGTCCACCCTGAAGCTGGTGTCCATTACAGGGGTGCTGGTTTTTATCGGGCTTCTGCTTTTTAACGTAAGAAATGCATTCTCGGTAGCCCTACTTTGCGCCTTCTTCGACGTGCTGCCGCTGCTGGGGGTTTCTACCTTTTTTCTCCCGTGGATCGCTTATCTTCTCATCGTCGGCGAAACCGTCCTGGCAATAAAAATCTCCAT
>JAQSYT010000346.1 GCA_029256065.1 Paenibacillaceae bacterium | reverse complement strand
GGAATATGCGGAAGGCGGGTATTCCTCGATTACGGAGGATGACCTGAACCGGTTCAAATGGGCCGGAGTGTATGAGCAAAAGCCCCGTGACGGCCACTTTATGATGCGGGTGCGGATCAACACCGGGATTGTAAATTCGGCGCAAGCCCGCGTTTTGGCCGGAATCTCCAAGGATTACGGACGCAACCTGCTGGATATTACTACCCGCCAGGCAATCCAGTTCCACTGGCTCAGGGTAGAGCATCTGCCGGACATCTTCAAACGTCTGGAATCGGTTGGGCTGTACTCTTATGAAGCCTGTGGCGACTGCCCCCGCACCATTGTCGGCAATCCCTTGGCCGGAATTGATCCCAACGAGGTACTGGATACGGAGGATTTGGTGAACCAGGTGAATGACTTCTTCATCCTGAACCGGGATTTCTCCAATCTGCCCCGTAAATTTAAAATGTCCATTTCCGGCAATATATACAATACCGCCCATGCGGAAATCAATGACTTGGCTTACACACCTGCCGTGAAGGTGATTGATGGCCAGGAAGTGGCAGGCTTCCATGTGTGGGTAGGAGGCGGATTGTCCGCCAAGCCTCATCTGGCCAAGCGCCTGGACCTGTTCGTGCGTCCGGAGGATGTGCTGAAGGTAGCTGTTGGTGTTGTGACCATTTTCCGGGATAACGGATACCGGGAGAAGCGCCATCATGCCCGCTTGAAGTTTCTGGTGGCGGACTGGGGACCGGAAAAGTTCCTGGAGAAGCTGACAGAGATTATCGGGGAGCTTCCCACTTCGGGAGAAGATAAAACGGTTGGTTGGAATGCCGCTTACTTCGACGGTGTCCATCCCCAAAAGCAAGCCGGATTGAACTACGTAGGCCTGAATGTGCCGGTAGGCCGGCTGACCGGAGATGAATTCGAGGAGCTGGCCCGTCTGTCCGATGAGTACGGCAAAGGCACCCTGCGCACCACCATGGCCCAGAACATTATCTTCTCGGATATTCCCGACAGTAAGGTAGAGGCGCTGCTGGCAGAACCGCTCTTGAAGCGTCTGACGCCAAACCCTAATACCTTCATGAGCCGGACCGTTTCCTGCACAGGCAACGAGTTCTGTAATCTGGCGATTGTGGAAACCAAAATCCGGGCGGTGCGGGTGGCCGAATATCTGGATGAGCATGTGGATTTGAACGAGGATATCCGTATTCACTTTGTCGGCTGCCCCAATGCCTGCGGACAAAAGCAAATTGCCGATATCGGTCTGCAAGGGTCGTTGGTGAAAACACCGGAAGGCACAGTAGACGCCTTTGATATCGCCGTGGGCGGTACTCTTGGCCCGAACGCCCAATTCAACCAGCCATTGAAGGGCCGCGTAAAGGGTGATGAAGTTGGCCCCGTACTGGCTCAGTTGATCCTGTACTACAAGGAAAACCGGAGCGAAGAGGAATCCTTCAACCGGTTTGTGGCCCGGGTAGGCGTACCCACCTTCCAAGAGCTGCTGAACGGCATTTTGGCTGCTTCGTAAAAACACAAAAACCAAAGCAAAAAGAACCTGGGCGGGCGAAAGCCCCTCGGGTTCTTCTTTTTTGCCCAACTGGATATAGTTGTTACGCTTCCAGGCGGGATGCCTACTGAGTCATTCAGCCGTGTTGCATCTTTACGGAGCTCAGAAGCGTCTACGCACGCCGATAGTCCATTGCTACCCGCTCCGCTCTTACGGAACTCAGAAGCGCTTAGCGGGTGTTTTGGGGCCAAATTTACGCTATTACTTGCTCTAACAGTCTCTTAGTTCCGTTACGGTTGCAACTATCTCAAATTGGGCCTCTAAGAGTCGGGTAGTTCCGTTATTCAATCAGTCAGTCGCAACGGGATAAGTTTAGACTGCTTAGCAACAAGCAGAAGTCAGACGGAGGCTGAGGCAGATCCCGGCCCCTGGATGTACTCCTCCGGGGTTTGACCCGTCACATTCTTGAAGTCCTTAATAAAATGGGCCTGGTCATGGTAGCCTAAATCCATCGCCAGCTTTACCAGCTCGTCATGCCTGCCGTTGTCCATCCGTTCTGCCGCATCCTGGATGCGGAACAACCTGATGACCCACTTGGGACTGACCCCTACATATTGGTCAAACAGTCGCTGAACGGTCCGTTTATGCAAGCCCATTCGGGCACAGAGCATATCCACCTTGATCAATTCGCGGTCACGAGCGATGCCCTCTACCGCCTCCCGGAGAACCTGGCCCTGCCGGTCCGCTTCAGGCAGACAACGCAGCAGTAGCCGTTCCATTTTCTCTGCCATTACATGCTCATCCTTCCGGCTGAGGATGGTCTTCTCCAGTTCTTCACCCGATATCCCCAAGATCTTCATAACCGGTATAGGCTGGCCACGCAGTCCGGATATCGGTTCCTTTACGAACGGATAAAACCCTCCGGGATGAAATTTTACACCGAATACACAACCGCTTCCCTGCATTAAGTAGGAGAACGTCCCAGCTCCGGGAGCAAAACAAGACGTTTTCCCGGGCTCCACCACCAAATTGACACATGGATTGGGGACCACCAATTGGGTGTAATCCTCATCATCGGCCAAGTCCCATTTCACCGTCCAATAATGCTTCACGAAAGGAGCCAGCTCCTGTGAAGGAGGAATGCGAATCAGACGGAACCGCTGCGCTCCTTCATTCATGTGGAGCACACCTAAGGTGGGCGCCGGAATGTCATGGTTCATGAGGCTATGTCCTCCTATCAGCAAAAGTTGTTTACGCAGGTTTGGTTGCCTGCTGTCGCGTTTTTACAATACTCGTCCAATACGATGCCATATAGTATATACAGCACCACAAATAAGGAGGAACATTTATGGGATATCAATATGATTTTTTCGTTGCGGCTACCCCGGAAGCGCTATGGCAAATCCTCACCGGACCGGAGGGTGTCCGCCAAATTTTCTTCGGCTGTGAGCTGCGCTCATCCTTCCAGCCCGGTGAAGCCTTAGCCTATGTTGGCCCTGGCAACGATGGCCCGGAAACTGTCCATGTATATGGAACCTGGCTGGAATGGGAGCCACATCATAAATTCAGCTATATCGAGCATCCCGGCCCGTCCTATGCCCCCAACCATGCGGAGCTGGAATCCCGGGTAACCTTCACCCTAGAGCCCGTTGGCGCCTGTACCAAAATGAGACTGGTGAATGATCAGTTTACGCCCGGCCATCCTGCGATGGAACGTACCGGAGATAGCTGGTGGATGATCCTCAGCAACATCAAAACCTTGGCGGAAACCGGGAAAACCTTGGACTTGGGCTGGTAAAGCCGCACCATCAAACGATGCAAAAAACGCCGCATGCCCGTACAGCTTTCATCGTACGGGATGCGGCGTTTTCTTCTGCATCCTTAAGGTGCTTATCCCCTTCAGATGCTTGCTGCGTTCTCTTCCACTTCCTGCGGTTCTTCCTCCAATGCCTTCCGGGTACGGGCTATATCCCGCTCCAGAACAGGCTTCAGATATTTGCCGGTATAGGACCCTTCCACAGCGGAAATATCCTCTGGAGTTCCGGTGGCAACAATGGTGCCGCCGCGGTTTCCCCCTTCGGGTCCCAGGTCGATGAGATAATCTGCCGTCTTAATAACATCCAGATTATGCTCGATGACCAATACCGAATCGCCGTTATCTACCAGCCGGTGCAATACCGTCAGAAGACGGTCGATATCATCGGTATGCAGCCCTGTTGTAGGCTCATCCAAAATATAAATGGCCTTGCCGGTGCTGCGTCTGTACAGCTCCGCTGCCAGCTTAACCCGCTGGGCTTCACCGCCGGACAAAGTAGTGGCAGGCTGCCCCAGCTTCATATAACCCAGGCCCACATCCACCAGCGTCTGGATTTTCCGGTGAATCCGCGGAATGTTCTTGAAGAATTCAGCAGATGCTTCGATGGTCATTTCCAGCAGTTCGGCAATGCTCTTGCCCTTGTATTTGATCTCCAGCGTTTCCCGGTTATAGCGCTGGCCCTTGCAGATCTCGCAGGGGACATAAACATCGGGCAGGAAGTGCATCTCAATCCGGATGATGCCGTCACCGCGGCAGGCTTCACAGCGTCCGCCCTTGACGTTAAAGCTGAAGCGGCCCTTCTTGTAGCCGCGGATCTTTGACTCCGAGGTAGCCGAATACACATCCCGGATATCGTCGAAAACGCCGGTATAGGTAGCCGGATTGGACCGGGGAGTCCGGCCAATAGGCGACTGGTCAATATCAATGACCTTCTCCACATGCTCCAGTCCGCTGATGGACTTATATTCACCGGGACGGGTTTTGGCACCATTCAGGTCGCGGGCCAGGGTTTTGTACAGAATCTCGTTCACCAGCGTGGACTTGCCGCTGCCGGACACTCCGGTCACACAGCCGAATACGCCTAAGGGGAACTTCACATTGACGTTCTTCAGGTTGTTCTCCTTGGCGCCCTTTACCTCAAGCCACTTGCCGTTGGGCTTGCGCCGGACGAGAGGCACCTTGATGAACTTGCGTCCGCTCAAATATTGGCCTGTCAGGGAGGCTTCGTTATCCATAACCTCCTGCGGGGTACCCTCGGCAATAACCTGTCCGCCGTGGATGCCCGCGCCTGGACCGATATCAATGATGTAGTCACAGGCCAGCATAGTGTCCTCATCATGTTCAACCACAATGAGGGTGTTTCCCAAATCACGCATATGGTGCAGCGTCTGGATCAGACGGTCGTTATCCCGCTGGTGCAGCCCGATGCTGGGCTCGTCCAGAATATACAGGACGCCCATCAGACTGGAGCCAATTTGGGTAGCCAGCCTGATCCGTTGGGCTTCACCGCCGGAGAGAGAGCCCGCGGCGCGGCTCAAGGTCAGATAATCCAAGCCCACATTGACCAGGAAACCCAGCCGGGCTTTGACTTCCTTCAGAATCAAATGGGCAATAGTCTCCTCCTTCTGCGTCAGAGGAAGCTGATCGAAGAAACCCTGTGCTTCGCCGATAGACAGCGAGGTGACATAGGAAATGTTCTGCGTGCCTACCGTAACCGCCAGAATCTCCGGCTTCAGGCGGTGCCCCTTACACTTGGCGCAGGGTTTGGAGCCCATAAACTGCTCAATAAACTCGCGGATGCCTTCGGAGGCCGTATCCCGGTACCGGCGCTCCAGGTTAGGGACGATGCCCTCGAAGGGAACCATGGCATCCTTGCGCTGTCCGAAATCATTCTCATACTGGAACCGGATCCGCTCTCCGCCCGTTCCGTACATAATGATTTTCATTTGTTCGGGGGTAAGGTCCTTCACCGGCACATCCATAGGGATGCCGTAATGGCGGCAGGCAGAGGCCAGGAATTGCGGATAGTAGGTGGAGGTGCTGCCTGCCCAGGCGGCAAACGCCCCGTCCTCAATGGTCTTGTCCTTATCGGACACCAGCAAGTCCGGATCCACAATCATCTTCATGCCCAGGCCGTCGCATTCCGGACAGGCGCCAAAAGGGCTGTTGAAGGAGAACATCCGGGGGGACAACTCCTCCATGCTGAAGCCGCATTCCGGACAAGCCAGATTCTGGCTGAATA
>JAQSYT010000018.1 GCA_029256065.1 Paenibacillaceae bacterium | reverse complement strand
CGGATGAGCTCCACGATCCTGGCGGTGGCGTCGAAGCCGGCCGCCTCCCGCTCCATTGCAGCCGCGTAGGCGGTACGGTTGCTGTACAAATCGCGTATCCCCGCAAGCAGCGTCTCCGGGTTCAGCTCCTCCTCCTCCAGCACCTGGGCAAAGCCCCGGCGGGCGAAGGACTCCGCATTAAGAATTTGGTCTCCACGGCTGGCGTTCCGGCTGAGAGGGATCAGCAGCATCGGCTTTTTAAGCACAAGAAACTCAAATATGGAGGTTGCCCCCGCCCGGGAAACCGCCACATCCGCCAGAGCCAGCAAATCCGCCAAGCCCCCGGTAAGAAATTCCACCTGCTTATAGCCACGACGCCCTTCGAGAGTGTCATCCACATTGCCTTTACCGCAGATGTGAATCACCTGGAACTCCTTCAACAGCTCCGGCAGCGCCTCACGCACCGCCTGGTTAATGGATTTGGCCCCCAGGCTGCCTCCCATAACGAGCACTACAGGTCGTGCCCGGACAAAATCCAGCTCCATTCTGGCCTTGTCCGCCTTGCCTGTGAGAAGCTCCCGGCGGATGGGCAGGCCGGTATAGACTGCCTTGTTCCCTTTCATATGCTTGACCGTCTCCGGAAAATTGACACACACCCTGCTGGCCAAGGGGACAGAGATCCGGTTAGCCAGCCCCGGCGTAATATCCGATTCGTGAATAATCACGGGAAGTCCCCGTAATTTGGCTGCGATGACTACCGGAACCGTTACGAAGCCGCCCTTGGAAAATACCACATCAGGCTTGACCCGTCCCAGCACACGCCAGGCGTCCCAAACTCCCTTGACCACCTTGAAGGGGTCGCTTAAATTCTTCAAATCGATATACCGGCGCAGCTTGCCTGAGGAAATGGCATGGAACGGAATCCCCGTGCCTTCTACAATGCCGCGCTCAATGCCCTCGGCCGAGCCGATGTAATCCACTGCCCAGCCAGACTTGCGGAGCTCCCCAATAAGAGCAAGGTTCGGCGTCACATGACCCGCCGAACCGCCTCCGGTGAATGCAATTTTGTTCATAAAAGAGGATTCACCTCGAATTTCGTGATATGTTGAGCAGAATGCCCATGGATACCAGCATCAATGTCAGAGACGAGCCGCCATAGCTGATCAGGGGCAAGGTAATGCCCGTTACCGGCATCATGCCGATGACCACACCGATGTTGATAATCACCTGAACAGCGACCATCCCGGTGATTCCTGCGGCCAGCAGACTTCCGAAGGTATCCGGCGCCGTGATAGCGGTACGCATGCCCCGCCAGACCAGAATGGTGAACAGCACCAGCACCAGACCTGCCCCGATAAAACCCAGCTCCTCCGAAATGATGGAGAAGATAAAATCCGTCTGCGGCTCCGGCAGATAGCTGTACTTCTGCCGGCTGGCTCCCAGCCCCAGCCCTACCAGACCGCCGGGGCCGATGGCATACAGGGATTGAATGGCCTGGTAGCCCGCACCCAGCGGGTCTGACCACGGGTCAAGGAAGGCGGTGATCCGCTTCAGCCTGTAGGGTGCCGCGATAATCAGTCCCACGAAGCCGGCCACGCCGATCATGGCCAGTCCCGCCAAATGGGACATCCGTGCCCCAGCCGCATAGATAATGAGAAGCGACGCCCCGACCAGTACAGCACCGGTGCCCAGATCAGGCTGGAGCATAATCAGACCGAAGGCTGTACCCATTACCGCAAGCGGTGGCAGAAGCCCTTTTCTGAAATGGGTGATACGGTGGTTCTCGTCCGACAACAGCTTGGACAAAAACAGAATCATGCAAATTTTCATAAATTCCGAGGGCTGAATGCCGAAGGAGCTGATGCCGATCCAGCTGCGGGCTCCTCCCCGCACCACGCCGATGCCCGGAATAAGGACCAGGATCAGGAGAGCAAAACCACCCAAAAGAGCAGGCTTGGCCAGCTTTTTCCACACCTGATAGTCCAGATTCATAATGGCGGTCATGGCGACAACCCCCAGAACAGCGAACAGGAGCTGGCGCTTCAGGTAATAATACCAGTCTCCGAAATCATGGTACGACAGCACCGCACTGGCACTGTAGACCATCACCACACCGATGCACAGGAGTGCAAGGGTTGTGATGAGCATAATCAAATCCGGCGAGTTACGTGTTTTTCCCATGCCCGACACCTCTTTGAGGGAAGCTTGTGAGGGGCAAGCAAGGCTTGGACCCCTCTCTTAAAGGTTATGCACGGACTCCTTAAACATGCTACCCCGCTCTTCATAAGAGGAAAACATATCCCAGCTGGCGCAGGCGGGGGACAGCAAAACCACGTCGCCTTCCTGCGCAAAGCCGTGGGCTGCCTCCACCGCTGCCTGAAGAGCCTCCGCAGGGGTGTTAGCAGTATCGACGGTTTTCACCAGCTTGATTCCCGCAGCTTCAGCCGCATGGGCAATTTTGTGCCTGGTCTCACCCAAGGCCACCACTGCCTTAACCCGTTCCCGGAAATGGGGAACCAGGTCCAGGTAGTCCATCCCCCGCTCCAATCCTCCGGCGATAAGCACGATGGGTTGTTGGAAGGCCTCCATGGCTTTGATGGTTGCGGCCGGGTTGGTAGCTTTGGAGTTATTAAAATAAACAATTTTATTCGACTCGCGGACAAACTCCAGACGGTGCTCCACACCGCGGAATTCACGCAGCGCCTTAGCCACGGCGGCTACATCCGCTCCTGCGGACAGGGCGGCGGCTACGGCTGCCAAAGCATTCTCCACGTTGAACTCACCCGGGATACCCACCTCCGCCGCAGGAAGCACCTTCACAGGGGATGCATCCGGAGAGGACTTGTACATGATACTGCGCTCAGGAGCGGCGGATAGATAAACACCGGCCGCCAGCTCCTCCTTCATGGAGAAGGGCAGGACACGCGCGCGCAGTCCGGGAATCAGGGACCGGCAATAGGCATCGTCCCAATTGACAACAGCCACATCCTCTGCCGTCTGGTTGGCAAACAGCTTGGCCTTGGAGCCGGCATAATCCTCCATGGTTCCGTGATAGTCCAGATGGGTCTCATACACATTCAGCAGCACGGCGATCCGCGGACGGAATTGCTGGGTCCCCTTCAGCTGAAAGCTGGAAAGCTCCACCACCATCCAGTTATCCGCTGTGGCCTCCTCCGCCGCATCGCAGAGGGCGCGGCCGATATTGCCGGCCACAATGGGCGCAAGTCCCGCATCGTCCAGCATCCGGCCGACCCAGGTGGTGGTGGTGGTTTTGCCGTTTGAGCCGGTAATCCCGATGATGGGCGCGTTACAGATCCGATACGCTACCTCCACCTCTGTAACCACCTCAATGGACAGCTCCAGTGCTTTAGCCACAGGCGGCGCTTTATAGGGAATGCCCGGATTTTTTACGACCAAGGCAACATTTTCATGAATCAGCTCAGGGGGGTGTCCCCCGCAAACAACAGAAATACCCAGAGCCTCCAACTCGCCGGCCTCCGGGCATTCCTCTCGGTTCTTCTTATCATTGACGGTCACGATAGCGCCGCATTGGTGGAACAGCTTGGCTACAGCTACTCCACTCCGCGCCAAGCCCAATATGATAACCTGCTTATGTTGATACCAGCCTGGCTCTCTCATGCCCTAGAACACCCCGTTCCAATATAGTCCTATGACCGCCAGCAGCAGCCCAACCAGCCAGAAGGAAATGACAACCTTCCATTCACTCCAGCCCACCAGCTCAAAATGATGATGGATCGGGCTCATCTTGAATACGCGCTTGCCCCTTGTCTTAAAGGACACCACCTGAATCACTACGGACAGCAGCTCGAACACAAACACGCCGCCGATAACCAGGATAAGCAGCTCGGTTTTGGTGAGAATGGCTACCGCCGACAAGGCGCCGCCAATTCCAAGCGACCCGGTATCCCCCATAAACACCTTGGCCGGATGGGCATTAAACACCAGAAAGCCCAACACAGCTCCTACCATGGATGCGGCCAGAATGGCGGACTCCGGATGGTGTGCCTTCATGGCGATAATCAGGAAGGCGCCGAATGCGACTGCGCTGGTACCCGACAGCAGGCCGTCCAGACCGTCGGTAAAGTTTACGGCATTGGACATGCCCAGCATCATGATGACCACGAAGGGATAATACAGCCAGCCCAAGGGAATGGATACATCCGTCATGGGAATGGCAATATCCGTAGAGTGGCCGATACGGAACAGCATGTAGCAGACAAAGCCGGAAACCAGCAGCTGCCCCAGGAGCTTTTGTCTGGCGGTCAGCCCCAGAGAGCGCTTGAACAGAATCTTGATGTAATCATCCATAAAGCCCACCAGGCCATAGCCCAAGGTGGCTACCAGCAGGATGACCAGCTCTTCATTTTTGTCCGAAAACCGGAGTGCGGCCACAGACAAGGCCAATAGTATAATAATGCCGCCCATGGTGGGCGTGCCCGCTTTTTTCTGGTGGCCCTGAGGCCCCTCCTTGCGGATCTGCTGGCCAAACTTCATACGGCGCAGGAGCGGGATAAACAGCGGCCCCGCCAACAGGGCGAATAAAAACGCAACTCCCATGGGAAACAGCACTTCTTTAAGATCGATCACAACATTTTGCCCCCTGTAATGACATTCCTAGACGCCTGTCAGCACCTCTACCAGCTCGTCAAGCCCCAGCATCTTGGAGCCTTTGACCAGTATGGCGTCCTTGACGTTAGCCTCGGCTGCTACGGCATCGATGAGCTCCGCTTTTTCCTGGAACCACTTGACCCGGCCCGGCGGCTGGCCTTTCCCTGCTTCAGACGCAATATGCCTGGCCAATGTTCCATAGGCGAATACCTTATAAATCTCCGGTGCCGTAAGCATGGCCCCGATTTCCTTATGGTACCGCACCTCATCAGGCCCAAGGTCGGCCATATCCCCCAGCACCACGATTTTACGCTCATAGCCGGACAGCTCCTTCAACAGCTCAATAGCCGCCTTCATGGACGTGGGCGTTGCACTTAGGGAGTCGTTAAAAATCACCGCGCCGGAGCGGGTATACATGGGAACCAGGCGGGTGTAGACCCTCTCCAGGCTGTTCATACCGGTTACGGCATCCTGGTCGCACACCCCCATGTATTTGGTAAGGGCGGCAGCGGCCAGCGCGTTCATAATATTATGCAGCCCCAGCAGGGGGACGCGGAAATAAGAGGCTGTGGGCAGGTTGGTTTTGAAGCAGGTGCCCTCCAGCTCATTCATTATGGCGATGGGGTAGATATCACATTCCTCAGAGGAGCCGAAGCGGTAGGTCAGAAGCCCCTCAGGCTTGTTGGCCGACGCCAGCATCTCTGCCAGCAGCGGCTCCTCGCCGTTATACACCAGCAGAGAGCCCGGCAGAAGTCCCTCCGCCACCTTCATGGTGGCAGCCGCCACTTCCCGCCTGCTGCCCAGAACCTTCAATTGCGTTTCCCCCACATTGGTGATAACGGCTGCCTCCGCCCGCACAAAACGGGCCTGCACCGCCAGATCCTCGTGGGCATTCCATTGCAGCTCGAACACTGCCATCTCCGTGGATTCCTCCATCCGGAGAATAGCACAGGCCAAATCAGTCAATGGACGCTCCACCCCACCGTCCGCCTGGAACGTCTTATAGGTTGTAGCCAGCATGGTAGCCACTACATCCCGGGTGGTGGATTTGCCGTCGCTGCCTGTAATGACGATAGAACGGGCCGGCAGTTCCCCGCGGTAAGCAGCTGCCAGCTTCAGCAGAGCCGCCCTCGCATCCTCCACGCAAATGGACGGGATCTGGCCCGGGTATTCCTCAATATGTCCCGCTTGACGCAGCATTGCGGCTGCACCACGGCGCACTGCCGCCTCCGCCAATTCCCTTTTGTCCTCAAGACCCTCAGACAGGGGGATGTAGAGACAGCCGTGCCGGACTTCATCAGGATGAAGCGCTACACCTTGTATTTCAACTTCTCCGAACAGATCGGGCACACTGCCCTCCGCCATCCGGGCGATATCGCTCAGCTTTCTTGTTATCAATGCTTCCGACTCCTTAGCGCGGCCCTTGCTTCTTCCCGGTCATCGAAATGATGGGTGGCGCCATTTATAATTTGATAGGTTTCGTGACCTTTTCCCGCAATTAATACTACATCTTTGGGGCTTGCCATTTCAATAGCCATTTGGATAGCCTCGCGGCGGTCAGCAATCAGCCTGTAGCTCTCTGCGCCAAAGCCCCCCTCCAGCACTCCCGGCTCGATATCCTGGAGAATGGCTTCCGGGTCCTCCGAACGGGGATTATCCGAGGTGACGAATATATAGTCGCTGAACCGGGCAGCAATCCGCCCCATAATCGGGCGTTTGGTCCGGTCCCGGTCACCTCCGCAGCCGAAAACCGTAATGACCCGGCCCTCCGCCACTTCCTTCACAGCAGCCAGCGCATTCTCCAACCCGTCCGGTGTATGGGCGTAATCCACCAGCACCTGAAACTCCTGGCCTTCCCCCACCGCTTCCATCCGGCCCTCCACAGGCGGGATGGACTCTAAGCTTTTCACGGCATGCTCTAAGGATACACCTTCCAAAAGGCACACCGCAACCGCTCCGAGTGTATTGTAGACATTAAATTTGCCTACCAGCCGGAGATTCACATCCGCTTCCCCCAGC
Organism: Paenibacillaceae bacterium; assembly: GCA_029256065.1. Taxonomy (GTDB): domain Bacteria; phylum Bacillota; class Bacilli; order Paenibacillales; family NBRC-103111; genus Paenibacillus_AR. The sequence goes on along the minus strand of JAQSYT010000018.1, from coordinate 22,386 downwards.
CAGGTGACCAGACGGAAGAAGGTGCCCTGGGCCGTAATGCGGATATCTGTGGCGCTGACATCCGCAGCCTGCTCCAAACCGTAGGTGATCACCTCCGCAGAAGTTTGTGCGGCAAAATAGGCGCTGGCCGGATCATCCGCATTCAGCACGGCAAAGCTCCGTTCATCAGCCCCCCCGTTGCCCAGGCGGGAGAACAGCAGTCCTTTGGCCTGGCGGTAATTATCCATGGTTTTGTGATAGTCCAGGTGGTCCTGGGTCAGATTGGTAAAAAGCGCGGTACGAAACCGGGTCTCCTTCACCCGGCCCATATCCAGCGCGTGGCTGGATGCTTCCATGAGGCAGTATTGGACCCCCGCATCAGCCATCCTCCGCAGACTCTCCTGCAGCTCCAAAGGCTCACGGGTATTGGTGGAGCCGGTGGGATAGGAGGTTTTGCCGATTCTCATTTCGATATTGCCCATGAGGCCGGTGACATAGCCCCGGTCGGAGAGGATCTTCTCCATAATATAGGTGGAGGTGGTTTTGCCGTTGGTGCCTGTCACACCGATTACCTTCAGCCGGCTGCTGGGATAACCGTTGAAGCAGGCGGCAATGGCCGCCAGCGCGTGCCGGGCATCCTTGACCACCAGCATGGGCACTGCTAGAGGCAGCGCCTCTTCCACAACTAAGGCGCTTGCGCCGGCTGCCACTGCTTCGGCGGCGTGCTGGTGCCCGTCGAATACCAGGCCCCTCACACATATGAATAAATCACCGGGCTTCACCTTGCGGCGGGAATCCGCCGTAATGCCCTGAATCTCTACATCACCATCGCCAATCAGCTTGTGTACGGCAAATAATCCGGCCAACTCTTGCAGCTTCATGCTTATTTCCTCCTGTTATCATCTATATATATTTAATCCGATAAATAAATCCGCACGGTAGAGCCTTGGGGAAGCCGTGTTCCGGCTGCCGGAAGCTGGCTCATCACCTTGGTGCCTGTGCCCGACTTGGCCAGGACAAGATCGGAACGGATATCCTCGTAGATATCCTGAATGGTCATGCCCACCATATTGGGGACCTCCACATCGGGGATGTCCGGGTACTTATATTCCTTCGGGATTTGATCCTTGCTGGGCTCCACCTTCATGTAGCGGAGAGAGTCCGACATAATGCTGCGCACAATGGGGGCGGCGATCAGACCGCCGAACTGGATGCCCTTGGGATTGTCCACAGCGATGTATACCACAAGCCTAGGATTATCCGCAGGGGCGAAGCCGACGAAGGACACGATGTGCTCGCTGGCCGAGTAGCGGCCGTTGACCACCTTTTGCGCTGTGCCTGTTTTGCCGCCTACCCGGTAGCCGTCCACAAACGCATTGCGGCCTGTGCCCAGGGCCACTACCTTCTCCAAGGATTCCCTTACCTTCTGGGAGGTTTCCGGACTGATAACCTCCCGTACCAGCTCCGGCTTCACCGATTCCACCATCTCCCCGGTGACCGGGTGATACCAGCCCTTGGTGATATGGGGTTTATACAGCTTGCCTCCATTTACTGCTGCGGAGACAGCGGTAATTTGTTGGATGGGCGTTACCGACACGCCCTGGCCAAAGGCAGTGGTGGCCAGCTCAACCGGTCCGACACGGCTCGGCTTGAACATGATGCCGTTCTCCTCGCCCATCAGGTCGATGCCGGTTTTTTTGCCGAAGCCGAATTTACCGATGTAGTCGAACAGGGTTTCCTTCCCCAGGTTCTGGCCCATGACCACAAAGCCGGGGTTGCAGGAGTTTTCCACCACCTGCTGGAAGGTTTCGCTGCCGTGGCCCCCGCGTTTCCAGCAGCGCAGCCGGGCGCCTCCCACCTCGATGTAGCCGGGGTCATAGAAGGAATCGCTCAGGTTCACCTTATTCTCCTGGAGTGCAGCGGCCAGGGTAATGATCTTGAAGGTGGAGCCGGGCTCATAGGTCATCCAGATCGGCAGATTCCGGTTATATACCTCAGAGGGATACTCCCGGAATTTAGCGGGATCATAGGTAGGCCTGCTGGCCATAGCCAGGATTTCCCCGTTGGTCGGGTCCATGGCAATACCGATGACCCGGTCCGGCTGGTGCTGCACCATGGCCTGATCCATCTCCCGCTCCATCACGGACTGGATATAATGGTCCAGGGTCAGCTGCATATTCAGACCATCCTGCGGCGCATTATATTGATCCGTGGAGCCGGGCATGGTTCCTCCGCTTGCTGTAGACAGAAACGATACTCCGCCGCGGATGCCTTGCAGCAAATTATTGTACGAAGCTTCCACTCCTGTCAAGCCCTGATTGTCAATTCCAGTAAAACCTAATATATGGGAGGCTAATGTTCCGAAGGGATAATACCGTTTATTGTCCTCCGCCACCACTATGCCCGGCAGCTTCAGCTTATTGACCTCCTCAGCCTTCTCCGGCGGAATCTTGCGTCCACCCGGCTGGATCCGTTCGATCATGGAGCGTTTCGTGATCGTCTCCAGTACCGATTGCTCGGAAATTTGCAGGACCTGGGCCAATTGCCGGGCCGTGTCCTCGGGATTCTTGATCTGGGCCGGAATGGCCATAATGGTGGGTGTGGATACATTATACGTCAGCTTGACGCCGTTTCTGTCCCATACCTCTCCCCGCTTCGCTTCAAACGGAATATTGCGGCGCCAGGATTCCTCCGCTTTCTCCGCCAGGTCCGGACCCATCCACAACTGCACGTAGGCCAGACGGACGATCAGGGCGGCGAACAGGACTGTCCCCCCCAGCATGGCATACCATAATCGGCGACGTATGGTTACATTGGAAACCCGCACGGGCGCTCTCCCCCATTCGCAAATAGTCAGACTCGTTCACTTCATGACTATTCGGGACAAACAGGGGTTAGAACAAGCTCGTGCGGGAGGCAATTTTGCGTATGCTATGGCTTTTGGGACGTCTGTGTTGGTGGAGTCGGCGTAGATGAAGCAGCTCCCGCCGGCTTCCCGCCGGGCGAGGCCTTGGACGATGAAGCCGGTGACGGCGCTTTGGCAGAAGGGCTGGGAGTCGCAGCCGTCTTGGGCTTCGTGCTGGTTGAAGGCGACGGCGAAGGACTTTCTGCAGCCCCGGCCTCAGCCGCATCCGATCCCGCCTTCAGGCTAAGGAGCAGCTCGCGGTTGTTCTCATCTCCCGTTACCGTCTGACCCACCACATACCCTTCCCCTTCCGTTTTGCACTTCAGTCCCGTTAAGGAGCAAACCTCCAGCGCATCGCGCAGGGATTTGCCGGCCAGGTTGGGAATATTGGCCGTCTCCTCCTCCTGGGTCATCAGATAAACCCGCTGGGTGCTGGAGATTTTCGTATCCGGCAAGGGTATCTGCTTCAGCACATCCCCTCCTGAGCCGATGACCTCCGCCTTCAGACCGGATTGGTTCAACGTGGTTTTGGCGGCTGAGACACCCATTCCCACCACATTTGGCACCGGTGAGAGGGTTTCCATCTTGGCCATTTGGGCCGCGCTGGCTTCGGAGGTTACTCCCAGATAGCTCAGGGACTGTGAGATAATCTCCTTAAATGCGGGAGACGCCACCTCGCCCCCCAGATGGTAATCCTTCTTCAGATCAGGCACATCGGCGACGATAACCACCACAATCTTGGGATCGTCCACAGGAGCGAAGCCGGCGAAGGTGATCAGCCATTTCCCGTCGGCATACCCCTTTTCCCCGGGGATAACGATGTTGGCGGTTCCTGTTTTGCCTGCGATCCGGTAGCCGTCGATATACGCCCGCCAGCCTGTTCCCATCTCCCGGTTGGATACCACCTGCTCCAGATCCAGCCCCACTTCCTTGGCCGTGGCCTCAGAGACCACCTGGCGCACCATCGTAGGGGTGTTCACCAAAACAGGCTCGTTGGTGACCGGATCAATGATTTCCTTAATGATGTAAGGCTTCATAAGCTTCCCGCCGTTGGCGATGGCCCCATAGGAGGCCAGCTGCTGAATAGCGGTGACGGTCAGGCCCTGCCCGTAGGTGGAGGTGGCAAACTCCGATTTATACTTCATCTTGACCACGCCGTTTGCTTCTCCGGGCAGATCGATTCCGGTGGGAGTGCCAAAGCCGAAATCGGTAATATACTTGCCCAGCTTCTGCTGGCCTAATTTTTCAATGCCCAGCTTGACAAAGGCCACGTTACTGGACCGGAGGAGCCCTTCCATAAAGGAGATTTTCCCCCAGCCGACAATATTATGGTCATGCAGCCTCCGGTCATCCACAACAATGCTGCCGGACTGGTACGGTTCTTTGGGATCGAACAGTTTCTCCTCTATTGCCCCAGCCAAAGGAATCAGCTTAAAGGTAGAGCCGGGCTCGTAAGTATAGGACACCGCGTTGTTGTTATATACGGATGGATTCTGGGCCGATTCCCAATATTTGTTGGGGTTATAATCCGGCATGTTGGCCATGGCGAGAATTTCCCCGGTTTTGGGGTTGGCGGCAATGGCCGTCACTCCTCTGGGATTCCACTTGTCATAGACCTGCCGGATGGCGCTTTCCACATAATACTGGATGGTCTGGTCCAGAGTCAGAGTCACGTTTTTCCCGTTGACGGGAGCGGTATAGGACATTTTGCCGTTAGGGATTTCCACCCCTTTGCGGTCGCTTTCCTTTTCCAGCCTGCCCGGAGTGCCCTGCAGCAGATCATTCAGGGAAGACTCCAGCCCGTAACCGCCGGGTTTGCCCCACTTGTCCATATAACCCAATACATGGGATGCCGAGTTGTTAAACGGGTAAGCCCTCCGCTCCGTCTCGGTGAGGTAAACCCCCACATCCTTGGTATCCAGCTTTTTACCTTCCGTCTCCTTGTTCCGCAATTCGATCTTAATCTTTAGCTGCTCAACAAGTGCGTCAACCTTTTCCTTGGTTTCCGAATCAATCTTGTACCCCTCGCTCTGTACCTCTACAGAGATCATCATCTCTTCGCTGTTGGGCCTTTTGCGGGTAGCCATCTCGTAGATCTTGCTCTCCAGCTTGGCTGCTGCCGCAGGATCCTCGCCTGACGACAATGCAGTTGACAGCCCTTGGGAAATATCCCGTTCCAGCCCCTTGGCCTTGATCACCTGGGGGTTCAGTGAAACGATGTAAGCGATGCCGTCCTCTGCCAAGACCTTGCCGTTGCGGTCAGTGATGGTTCCCCGCTCCGCCGGAATCGTTTTGGATTCCTGCCATTTTTTCTCTGCTCTTGCCAGCAGCCACTCGTGGTCAACCACCTGTACCCAATAAATCTTGACTATTAGCCCAAGAAAAAAAAGGGTAAAAAACAGGCCGATAACCAATGAACGGCTACGCGTTAGCTTCTCCATGTTTTCACCCTGCTTCATTCATATGTAGTTATGCATCCGGTGTGCCATAGAGCGGCGCGGCCGGATGCGGCGGGACAGAAATGCTTGTTCCGTCAATCAGAGGCAGGGTATTACGGCTTAACCGCAACAGGCCCGCCAGGCTGGGTTTTCACTTCACCCGGAACACGGACGAAATCCGCTTCAGGAATCCGCACCAGCCCTTTCTTCGCTGCTTCATCCATATATTGGGTAGGATCTATCATTCTCGACAGCTTTTCTTTCAGGGCATTGTTATCTGCTTCCAAACGGGATATTTCTCTTTCCACATCATGAATCCGGGTATTCATCTGATAGATTTGCGCATACCGCCAAATAACGACGCCCGCCACCAGCGCACAAAGCAGCACCGTAAACAAATACAGGAGCTTTTCCTGTGTCGGAAGGCGGCTTGTCCGGTATACCACCCTGCGGGTTTCCTTGATCTTAACACGTTCCGGGGAGGTTTGTCTCTCCTCGACTGCCAAATTCCCACGTATGTAAGCTGCCATTTTTACACATCCTTCATCAGGTATTCACTCGATCGTTTCAATCCTGCAGCTGCGACAGTTGATCTATGCGACAGACGGCTTTATTCCAGCTTCTCGGCAATGCGCAGCTTGGAGGATCTGGCCCTCTGGTTTATTTCCAGCTCATTGTCTCCCGGTATGATCGGCTTCCGGTTCACCAGACGCAGGGTCGATTTCCGGCCGCATACACAGATGGGGAAGTCCGGCGGGCAGGTACAAGACTCAATATGCCCGGCAAACGCCTGCTTGACGATCCGGTCCTCCAGGGAATGGAAGGTGATGACGGAGATTCTTCCCCCCGGCTTCAGACACTCTATTCCTTGCTCCAATACCTCCTCCAGCGCTCCCAGCTCATCGTTGACGGCGATCCGGATGGCTTGAAAGCTCCGTTTAGCCGGATGCCCGCCGGTACGCCTTGCTGCTGCGGGGATGCCTTCCTTGATTAGCTCCGCCAATTGGCTGGTGGTTTCCACAGGAGCCTTCTCCCGGGCCTTGATGATAACCGAGGCAATTCTGCGGGCAAACTTCTCCTCCCCGTATTCGAACAGTATCCGCACCAGCTCCGCCTCCGGCCATTCATTCACCAGCTGCCTCGCCGTTAAGGGAGCGGTCTGATCCATCCGCATATCCAGCTCTGCCTCCTGATGGTAGCTGAAGCCCCGTTCAGCATCGTCCAGTTGGGGCGAGGACACTCCCAGATCCAGCAGAATGCCGTCCACCAGCGGCACACCGTCCGCAGATAATGGCACTCCCGCTTTCTCCAGAGCCCGCCGGAGATGGCGGAAGTTGGTTTTCAGCAAGGTTACCCTGTCGCCGAAGGGAGACAGCAGCTCTTTGGCAAAAGCCAGCGCCGCGTCATCCTGGTCCAGTCCAATCAGCCGGCCCTCCGGCCCCAGCTGCGCTGCAATCCGCTCGCTATGGCCTGCTCCGCCCAACGTACAATCCACATAAATGCCGTCCGGCTTAATGGCAAGCCCCTCTACAGCCTCTTCCTTCAAAACGGTTATATGATGAAACAAATGCGTAGACCTCCTGTATGTGACTATGCTTAGAAGTTGAAATCAATCAGTGTTTCCGCTATTTCGTTAAACGAATCCTGGGAGGATTGGGAATAGCTCTCCCATTCCGCCTTGCTCCAGATTTCAATTTTCCCCGAAACGCCGATGATGACGCAATCTTTCTCCAATAGTGCATGGTTTATGAGATTATTGGGTATATTTACCCTTCCCTGTTTATCCAGCTCACATTCGGTGGCCCCGGAAAAAAACATCCGGCTGAAGGCTCTGGCCTCCGCCTTCATCATGGGCAGCGCCTTGAGCTTTTGCTCCAGGATTCTCCACTCTTCCATAGGATAAACAAACAGACATTTATCCAGGCCTCTTGTTATAACAAAGGTAGGGGCAAGTTCGTCGCGGAATTTCGAGGGAATGGTAAGCCGGCCTTTTTCGTCGATGGCATGTTGATATTCCCCCATGAACATTCATTTCCGCCCCCTTTATCCCCACTTTGCCCCACTTTTCACCACACCTTTTAAAGAGTTCTCCACATGTGCAAAAAATCCTGCTACTATTAGCAGGATTTCTAAAAAAAAAATTCATAGTTTTCGCCAAAAGTCAACCAATTACGTCAAAATTTGAACTGATTTTAGATTATCATGTCGTTTTGTCCTGCGATCCCTCATCATCCTTAGGTTCCACAGTTGGAAAAGGCTCCTCCACCGGAGGCGGATTCCGCTTATAGGCTTGCATCTTCTGTGTATAAGCCTCCGCACGCTCTGCACGCTTCTTCCGGTTTGCTCTAAGCCCTATCCACATGGGGATACCGATGACCGACCCAATGACTGCGATGGGGATAACTCCCGCAATAAATACCAGCAGCCCCTGGCCGAAGCCTGCCAGGAAGCCCAGAGAGGAAAGCATAGCGTCCCGGGAACGGCCGAATACCGAGTCCGCTTTCTTATTCGTATCCATGTAGCTGCCAGGCTGGTAGAGCCGGATTTCCACTGTGGAAAAAGCCACATTCTGGTCGATGTAGCGCATGCGCCCCTTCATTTTTTCAATGGCTTCCTGAATCTTGGCCAGTTCGTTGGTATATTGCACCAGCTCCTCTGTCCGGGTGGCCTTCTGCATAAATTCCAGATAACGGGCCTCCACCACCAGCTTCGCCTTTAGCTGGGCTTCCAGGTCCACATATTCCTCCGAAAAGTCCTGGGCTTGAACATTGCGCTGAATGGCCTCATTGGGGATTTTCTCCAGCTCCTTCAGGAAGGTGGAGAAGCCCGCGGACGGAATCTTCAGAACAAAGTTGCCCCCCTCCTCCCGGCTGGTGCTATTCTCGGAGAACTGGAGGATATACCCGCCTGAAAGGGTCACCAGATTGCGGATCTCCGCCTGGGCCTCCGCATAGCTCTTCACCTTCATGGTCAAAATGGCTTTATACACCAGCTTGCGGTTTAACCCCTCCAGATCCGTGCCCATTCCGGAAAAGCCTGCTCCCTGGCTGCTGTTGTTTGCCTGTGCAGCCGGTTGGGCGGCAGGACCAGAGCCAGCGGCATCCTTATCCGATTGCAGCGCGGTATTGGTTACCTTCATCTGGTCGGCTGCAGAGTTGTTCAAGCCAGCTGATGACCCACTTTCACTGCTTACCGAGGAGGTTGAGCTTTCACTCTTATCCGCTGCAGAGCAACCTGCCAATGCCAGCGCTGCCGCCAGCCAAACCGCCAAAACCCTTTTCCCCCATTTCATGTCCGATTCCCCCTGTGTTTTTGGTCACAACACTGATCTGTCCGGAACCGCCAAATCCTTGGTATATATGTAAGCGCCGGCTCCGTTATCCATCAAACGCGGCATATTGGGAATTTGTTGCAAGGACAGGAAGAAAAAAACAGACATCCCTGCCGCTTGTTCGGACATGCCTGAATACCCGATCTACTCGGAGTTATCAGACACGAACCAGCGGAAGAAATGCCTGCCAGGTTATTTCAGAAATTCTTAATGCTCCGACCATCCTTCAAGGTAGGTCTTTTGCTCCTCGGACAAGGCGTCGATGGCGAGGCCCATGGAAGCCAGCTTATAACGGGCCACCTGCTCATCCAGTTCATACGGCACATTGACAACCTTATTACCGATGGCTTCGTATTGGTCATTCACATATTTTAGCGACAGCGCTTGAAGAGCGAAGGTCATATCCATAATTTCTGCAGGATGGCCGTCTCCCGCTGCCAGGTTCACCAAACGCCCTTCTGCCAGAAGATAGATGCTGCGGCCGTCCTTCAGCTTGTATTCCTCAATATTCTTGCGGACCGTACGCTTGGAGGAAGACAAAGCCTCCAGCTCCGGCTTGTTCACTTCCACATCGAAGTGTCCTGCATTGGAGAGAATCGCTCCGTCCTTCATAACCGCATAATGCTCGCCCCGGATCACATCCCGGTTGCCGGTGACAGTGACAAAGAAGTCCCCTTCCTTGGCCGCCTCCAGCATCGGCAGCACCTGGAAGCCGTCCATATAAGCCTCAATAGCCTTGATAGCATCTATTTCCGTGACAATTACCTTGGCGCCCAGCCCCTTTGCCCGCATGGCCACACCCTTGCCGCACCAGCCGTAGCCAACTACAACAACCGTCTTGCCTGCCACCACCAGATTGGTGGTGCGGTTGATGCCATCCCATACGGACTGGCCGGTCCCATAACGGTTATCAAACAGATATTTGCAGAAGGCATCGTTAACGGCAACCATGGGGAACTTCAGCTTGCCCTCTTTCTCCAGAGATTTCAACCGGAGAATACCTGTGGTGGTCTCTTCGGCTCCGCCGCGCACCTGGGCCAGCAAGTCCTGCCGTTCGCTGTGGAGAATCGTCACCAGATCTCCGCCGTCATCAATGATCAGATCAGGCTTCTCCTCCAGAGTTTTGATCAGGAGAGCCTTATATTCCTCGGGAGTGGGGTTGTACTTGGCATATACCCGTACGCCATCCTCCACCAATGCTGCACAAACATCATCCTGCGTGGACAAGGGATTGCTGCCGGTGATGGTTACGTCTGCTCCGCCTGCCTGAACTACCTTGGCCAGATATGCGGTTTTGGCTTCCAAGTGGAGGGAAATGGCTACCTTCAAGCCTTTAAAGGGCTGCTCCTTTTGGAACTGCTCCTTGATTTTGTTCAATACCGGCATGTGGGCATCCACCCAATCAATTTTCAGATGCCCCTCGGGAGCCAGCGCCGGATCGGCGATAATGCTTTTGTTCTGCAATGTCATTGGAATGCCTCCTAAAATTATTGGTTTATTAAAAACATCAGCCGGTGTTGGCCGTCATTGTCATAGGGCATGTCAATCAGCTTGTCGATCCAGCCGTTCCCATACCGGTTCAGATAAGCAAACACATTATACACTCTTTCTTGCGGCTTAGACAATGGGTTCACACTCAGACTGATGCGGTCCAGCTGGCGCAGACCGCTGGAAAATTTGCTTTGCAGCGAATCGGCCGCCCGGTTCCGCAGGTAATCGATCTGCTCAACAATTTTTTGCTTATTGGTCTCCCCCAGCTTCGCCAAACCGGGATTCAAGCTGGACACTGTCTCCAATACCGGCCGGTACAGCTCCAGAAAGCGTCTGCGGGTTTCCGAGAACAGCTCCTCCACCTCATATTGGCCCTGGTCCATCAGCCATTCCTCACGGAAGTCGTTGAAGCCATCCATGGCCGTCTCATAACTGAGACCGAATTTTTCCATGTTTTTATGTACGGTTCCTTCAATTAGGGTGAACTCCAGACGGGGCATAATGAGCGGCAGCCGCATGCCCATTCTGTGGAATGCTTCCCGGGTCAGCGCCCAATAGGCGATTTCACCCGGACCCAGTACCACCGACAGCACCGGCAGCACATAATCCTGCATCATTGGCCGGGTCATGACATTATTGCTGAACCGCCAGGGCTCATCGCGGACAAGGCGCTCCAGCTCCGCCTTCTCTACCCGGAAAGTCCGCTTCCGGTTCGTAAATCCATCCCCGTCCCGGTAGAGCAGCGTCCGTTCCCCTTCATCATTGTAGAAAAAGAGATTGGCCTGGCCGGGGGTTTGGTCTGCCTGAGGCGAGTACCCCAGCTCCGTTACTGCAGCACTGCCGGAGAGTACGCTTCTGTTCAGCTCGTCACAATCCTCCAGCAGCCGCTGGAACATAGGGCTTTCCAAGCGGCGCAGTGCCGGGTCATCCGAATCCAGCAGCACCAATCCATGTGCGCCAAACAGCCAGCTCATAATTCTGGCGAAATAATCCGTCAATGTCCGGGAGGTTTCCGCATATTCTCTAAGCTTGGCCATTAAGTCAGGCTTGAAGTCGCTCTCCTGGAGCCATTCCTCCATCTTTGCCAGTGCATCAGCCCAGGATTCGAAGGAAAGCCGGCTGACCGCCTCCCGCTTTCCTGTGGGATGCTCCAGACGGAACCGTTCAACCGCCAGTTGTCCGGTTAAGGCATACCAATGATTCACCTCGTCGAAATCATGGTCCTCTCCGGCTATCCAAAATACCGGAACCACCGGCTTACCCAACTTGGCTGAAGCCTCCTTGGCCAGACGGATTACCGATACCGCCTTATAAATCACCAGCAGCGGTCCTGTAAACAAACCTGCCTGCTGGCCCCCTGTAACCACCAGTGTATCCTCTTGGGCTAATAGCGCAAGGGAATTCTGCACCGCCTCATGGTCATTTCCTTGCTTCAGATTGTATGCTCTCAGCACTTCGATTAATCCGCTGCGGGGAGCCCTGTCCTGCCGGCTGGAAGCAAGCCAATCTGCCCGCCTCTGCCACTCCCCGTCCTGCCATGGATGATAATCGAAACGCTCTGCCACCTTTTCGTAATGCCGGCAATAATCCTCTGCCAGCGGCTGGCTTTTACTCCGTACCGCTTCTACCAGTTGCAAGATGCTCCGGCCTCCTCTCATGTCCAGCTTTTATCTTAACGCAAACCCTGATTTTGCACAAATATCAAACGGCTCAGGTTTTTGCAAGTTTTCATTGACAGACTCCCGGCTTACAGCTAATATAATTCCATTCTATCCCAGCAGACCGTTCTGCAACAAAAGGTGATCCGATGAAATCAAGCATGCTTTGGGACATTGCTGTTTATCTCGTCCTTCCAATAGCCGTATGGCGACTGGGAGAGGGCCATATGCCGGACTATTATTTGATCCTTATTACCGGCATTCCTGGCATCCTATATACCTTGCTGACTTTGGCCATCAGGAAAAAAGCGAATTTTACCGGCATATTCCTCCTGGCAACGATGCTGATTGATTCTGCCCTGGACCTATTGGCAGGCTCTGTATGCAATATGTTTGTGTACGGCTTTTGGCAAAGTACAGCTATGACGCTGTTTTACGGTGTGACCCTGCTTGTACGCAGGCCGCTGAGCATGTATTTTGCCTTGGATGTGGCAGAGCTGCAAGGGTATAACCGGCAGGCCTGCCGGAAGCTGTACCATCAACCGAAGCCTTGGAGACTGCTTAAGCTGGTTACAGCTCTGATGGGCCTAAAAAGCCTCGGCTTCGCAGTTATCAAATGGACGGTGCTGACCCGCTTCTACAGCGAAAGTTTGGGCAAGCTTTTAATTGGTTATGACAATTATCTTTTCTATGTCCGGATTTATAATTGGGTGTGGGGCGCTGTTATTGCTATTTGCTGGTTGCTGTTTTATAAAACCGTAATCTCCTCGGATGAGGAGGATCTCCATCCCACTGCCGCGTAAACCTGATTGTCTGATGAAAAGAAGGCTTGCTTCGTAAATGTGTAAAAAAACCGCCGCGGCTCCCATCAGGATGCCGGCAGGCGGTTTTCAGTATGCGGTCAAGACTTAATACAAATGGCAGGCCGTAAAGTGGCCCGGCTCAACTTCCTTCATCTCCGGCATGGATTCCGCACATTTAGCCATTGCCTTGGGGCAACGGGTACGGAACGGACAGCCGCTTGGCGGGTTCAACGGGCTCGGTACTTCACCCTGAAGGATGATGCGCTCACGCCGTTTTTCCACCTCAGGATCGGGAATCGGAATCGCCGACAAGAGGGAAACCGTGTACGGATGAAGCGGGTGGGAATACAGCATTTCGGAGGTGGTGACCTCCATCATTTTACCCAGATACATAACGCCGATCCGGTCGGAAATATGCTTGACCATCGCCAGGTCATGGGCAATAAACAGATAGGTCAGGTTCCGCTCACGTTGAAGCTTCTTGAACAGATTGACTACCTGGGCTTGAACGGAAACGTCCAAGGCGGAGATAGGCTCATCCGCTACGATAAACTGGGGCTCAATAGCCAGCGCCCGGGCAATCCCGATCCGCTGCCGTTGGCCGCCGGAAAATTCATGGGGGAAACGTCCCGCATGCTCCGCATTCAAGCCAACGTCACTAAGCAGCTGATAGATCCGCTCTTTGCGCTCCTTGCCGGATGCCAGACCATGAACGTCAATGCCTTCACCAATAATATTTTCAATGGTCATTCTGGGATTCAGTGACGCATAAGGATCCTGGAACACCATTTGCATTTGCTGATTAAACTTCTTCAGCTTTTGGCCCTTGTGCTTGTAGATGTTCTCGCCATTAAACAGCACTTCGCCTGCAGTGGCGTCGTACAGCTTAACAATGGTGCGCCCGGCAGTGGATTTGCCACAGCCGGATTCGCCTACAAGACCGAAGGTTTCCCCACGTCTGATAGCGAAGTTAATGCCGTCCACCGCTTTAAGCACGCCATTCTTCACATTAAAATGCTTTTTGAGGTCGCGTACCTCCAGCAAAATATCCTCTTTCATTCTAGCGCGCCTCCTTCACAACAGGCCTGGATACTTCAGGCGCCATCGGATGGGTTAACCAGCAGGCAGCCGAGTGACCTTTGCCGATTTCGGTAAGTTCCGGGTCTATCTTCTTGCAAATATCCATAGCATAAGCGCAGCGGGCAGCAAAAGCACAGCCTACTGGCGGGGCAAACAGATCCGGAGGTGTGCCCTCAATGGGCATCAGCGGCTCATCGGCAGACTGGTCAAGGCGAGGCATGGATGCAAGCAAGCCCCATGTATACGGATGTTTGGAGTTATAGAACACATCCTCTACCTTGCCTACTTCCACTACCTTACCGGCATACATAACGACAACGCGCTGTGCAATATTCGCTACCACGCCCAGGTCATGGGTAATAATAATAATGGACATACCCAGCTTTTTCTGGAGATCCTGCATCAGGTCGATAATCTGAGCCTGAATGGTTACGTCCAGAGCCGTGGTTGGCTCATCCGCAATCAGCAGCTTCGGACGACAAGCCATGGCAAGTGCAATCATAACCCGCTGGCGCATACCGCCTGACAGCTCATGGGGATATTGCTTAACCCGGGATTCCGGGCTTGGGATACCAACAAGCTTCAGCATCTCAACGGCTTGCTCAATAGCAGCCTTTTGAGAGAGCTTTTGGTGTTTGACCAGACTTTCGGCAATTTGCTTGCCGACGGTCATGGTCGGATTCAAGGATGTCATGGGGTCTTGGAAGATCATGCCCATTTCATAGCCGCGGATATGCTCCATGTCCTTGTCGGACAGCTTAGCCAGGTCCTTGTCACCGTCGAATAAGATCTGCCCCTTCTTGATATTTCCGGGAGGCATGGGAATTAAACGCATTATGGTCTGTGCTGTTACCGATTTGCCACAGCCGGATTCACCGACTATGGCAAGGGCCTCGCCTTTATGCAAATCGAAGGACACTCCACGCACTGCCTGAATTTCACCGGCATAGGTGCTGAAGGAGACTTCGAGATCCTTTACATCTAATATAAGATCATTACTTGCCTTGCTCATGAGTTCCACCTCCTGTGCTTCCGCTTATTTGCGCATTCTTGGGTCAAGTGCATCGCGAAGACCGTCACCCAGCAGGTTGAAGGCCAACATGATGAGAGAAATTACAGCAGCCGGGAAAAACAGCTGATAAGGATGCCCTTGAATAATACTGCTGATGGCATCGCTGGTCAGCGTACCAAGGCTGGCTTGAGGAGCGGGAATACCCAAGCCCAAGAAGCTCAATGTCGCCTCGGTAAAGATGGCGCCGGGAATGGAGAATGTAATATTAACGATGATAACGCCTAAGGTATTGGGCACAAGATGCTTGAACAAAATCCGGTTATTGCTGGCGCCGAGTGTACGGGCAGCCAGAATAAACTCTTGTTCCTTCATCTGCATAACCTGGCCGCGGACAAGCCGCGCCATGCCCATCCAGCCAAAGGCTGTCATGGCGACAATAATGGTTAGCAGGCCCTTTTCCATAACAACCATCAGGAGGATAACCACCAGAAGGTAGGGTATGGCATAGAGCACTTCGACAATACGCATCATGACATTATCTGTGGTACCGCCCTTGAAGCCGGCAATGCCGCCGTAAATAACTCCGAAAATTAAGTCCAGGGTAGCAGCAACAATGGCAATAATTAGAGAAATCCGTGCGCCGTACCAAACACGCACCCATAGGTCGCGCCCCAAGTCATCCGTGCCGAACCAGTGAGTGGCATTGGGAAGCTTGTTCACATTCATAAAGCTTTGTTCCGAATAAGAGAATGGGCGGATCATCGGCCCGAAAATCGCCAGCAAAATCAATCCGACCAAAGCAAACAAAGCGGTCATAGCCACTTTATTCTTCTTCAACCGGCGCCAAGCATCCTGCCAATACGTAAGGCTGGGCCGGACGATGCGCTCGCCGTCATTATCCTTCGGCGCAGGCAAAAACATATTCTCATTAATATTCATCGACATCCGGTTCACCCCCTCAGCTTAATGCGCGGATCTATGATGGAATACAGCAGGTCTACTATAAAGAGTATGACGACAAGCGCGATGCCATAAACCACAGTAGTGCCCATAATGAGGGAGTAATCCCGATTATTGATGCCGTCTACCAACATTTTACCGGAACCCGGTACAGAGAAAATTTTCTCAATGACAAAAGAACCGGTAACCAGATGAGCCGTGATCGGACCAAGGATGGTGATAACGGGAAGAATGGCATTACGGATAGCATGGTTTACAACGACACGCACATAAGGCAAGCCTTTTGCCTTCGCTGTTTTAATATAATCCTGGTTCAATACCTCAAGCATATTGGAACGCATTAAACGGGTGATCTGCGCGAGAGGCGAAGCCGATAATGCGAGGGTTGGCAGAACCGTATGTTTCATAGTCGCCCAGGTGGCAACCGGAAACCAATGGAATTGCACGGCAAGGAACTGGATAAGTAAGGTAGCGATTACAAAGCTGGGCACAGATGTTCCTAAAACCGCTAGTATAGTAGCAAGCCGGTCAGGAATTCTGTTATGGTACAATGAGGAAGTAATCCCTAAGAACAAACCGCCGATAACAGCAACAACCAAGGCTTGTAAACCCAGCTGAACGGTTACAGGCATAGCTTCCTTCAGCATTTGGTTAACATCCCGGGATTGCGATTTGTAGGAAGGGCCAAGATCACCCTGCAGCAGGGAACCCACATATCGGAAGTATTGTTTCCAGACAGGCTCGTCCAGATGATAAAATTTGTTCAAATTCTCCAGAATAGCAGGAGGCACCGGTTTCTCTTGGGTGAAAGGTCCGCCAGGTACAGAATGCATAAGTATAAAGGTCAGAGTAATAATCACCAAAATCGTAATAACGGCGTTTACTCCTCTTTTAATAAGAAATGATCGCATAAAGTTAGTTACCCCTTCCCAAGCCTCTATCATCAGAACATGAGGTATGCCTGCACGTACGGCATACCTCATGTGCGATCTTTATATTTATTTGGTTACTGCATAACGGAAGTTCATTTCACGGTTAGCCGGTGTGTAAATGCCTGTGATTTCCTTCTTGAAGGCGTTAGCAGAGGTGTAGAAGTAGATCGGCATGATCGGCATTTCATCCATCAGGATCTTCTCGGCGTCGCGGAATTGTTGGATCCGCTTAGCTTCGTTTTGTTCCTTCTTGGCAGCTGC
Organism: Paenibacillaceae bacterium; assembly: GCA_029256065.1. Lineage (GTDB taxonomy): Bacteria > Bacillota > Bacilli > Paenibacillales > NBRC-103111 > Paenibacillus_AR. The sequence goes on along the minus strand of JAQSYT010000018.1, from coordinate 5,536 downwards.
TACCAGCTCGTCATATTGCTTGTTGCTCCAGCCGGTGTTGTTGTTGCCGCCGCCTGTTACGAACATGTCGATGTACGTCATCGGATCCAGGTAGTCGCCAATCCAGCCGGTACGAATAACTTGGTAGTCCAGTTTGGATTGTTTGTCAGTCCATACCTTGGATTCAACGTTACCCAGGGTTACTTCGATACCCAGGTTCTTTTTCCACATTTCCTGGATAGCTTCAGCAATTTTCTTGTGGCTTTCGTTGGTGTTGTAAGTCAGCTCGGTTTTGGGGAAGGAGGTCAAGCCCAGTTCCTTCAAGCCTTCATCCAGCAGCTTCTTGGCTTCTACTGCATCTTCCTTGAAGTAGGTTTGGGAAGCAGCGTCGCCTGTACGGAAGTCCTTGCCGGCCATAATGATACCGGGGGATACGAAGGCAAATGCCGGAGTTTGGCCGGTCTTGGTAATGTTGTCGATAATCGGTTGACGTTGGATTGCCATGGTCAGAGCCTTACGGACCTTCACATTGTTGAACGGAGGCTTGGTTACGTTAAAGCGGTAGAAGTAAGTAGCCAGCTTCGGAGATACAACCAGTTCTCCGCTCTTCTTGGCAGTGTCGATAGCAGCGGTCGTTACGGATTGATATACATTCAGCTCACCTGTGGTGTACATTTGCCATGCGGTGTTGTCATCGGTGATGTTGTTCCAGGTAATTTGGGTTGCAGTGATCTTAGCCTTGTCATAGTAGTTGTCGTTCTTGACCGCTACCATTTTCTTGTCCTTGCTCCATTCCTTCACAACAAAGGGACCGTTGCCGACCAGTGTTGCAGCTTCGTTGGCCCACTTGGGGTTGGCTTCAACAACCTTCTTGTTGACAGGATAGTAAGTATAGAAGGAAACCAGCTGTTTGAAGTAAGCAGTCGGGTTAACCAGATTAACCACCAAGGTCTTGTCATCGGTTGCCTTAACTCCGACAGCATCCCTCAATTTAGTCATTTCTTCAGCGGAGAGCTTCTTGGGGTCTGCTCTGTTGTATTCTGTGCCGCCTTTAATGTAGTCACCGATTTGGTAAGCATATTCAGAAGCGAAGGCCGGATCCAAAACCCGTTTCCAGGAGTATTCGAAATCCGCTGCGGTTAACGGATCACCGTTGGACCACTTCAGGTTGTCCTTCAGAGTGAAGGTGTAAGTCAGGCCGTCTTCGCTGATTTTAACATCCTTCGCTTGTCCGGGAACCAATCCGTCTTTGTCTTGGAAGAACAGACCTTCGAAAACGTGGTCCAAAGACCAGCTGGATGAGGTGGACTTGGCAAGGCCCGGGTCCATGGTAGGAATTTCGCCATTGATGTAAGTATTGATTACCGCGCCTTTAGCAGCAGGTGCCGTGGAAGCCGCGGTGCTGGCTCCAGGAGAAGTAGAAGGAGCTGTGGAACTGCCACCTTCATCAGATGTTGTGGTACAACCTGCAGCAACACCAAGTGCCATCACAGAGGACAGCGTGGCGGCTAACAATTTTTTCGTTTGCATAGTAACCCTCCCGATTATACTGAATACTTTTTTTATGGTAAAGGTACAGCAATCGTCCAGCAGTGACGATTGTCACACCATTAGCCCAACTCCATGAACATTTGTACACCGGTCAAAAACATTTCGAATTTTCGCCTTTTTGATCATGTCAGTATTTCTTACATAAAACAAATTCCATGTCACTATTTTTAACACAAACTTATTGACCTGTAAATAATTTTTTTCAAATCCTTCACAAATTTCACAACTAAGTAACATTTCGATAAAAGATCGTTTTGCTTTATCGTCCGAATTATAATCTTTTTCAATTATACAACCGGCGGTTAATAAAATCTACGATTTTCTTGTGGAAAAAATTACTTTTCATCGCAAACATTTAAAGAAAAGCTTCCATGGATTTATGATAGCTTATATTTATACATTTTTGAAGTATTTTTATTCAGGTCAATTATTCTTCGACAGCTCTATACCTTCTTCGGTGCGGGTCTTTAATGCTTCCTTGGCCTTAACCAGCCGGTATACGGTCTCATGATAAGGAAGCATCAGGCCCCGGCTCTTCCCTTCCCGGAGCAAACTGCCTGTCAACCATTCCAATTCCGTCAGACGGCCCGCTGCCAAATCCTGCAGCATGGATGATTTATTGCCGGCTGTAGCCCGGCACACCTCAACCAGCCTTTGCCACCGGAGGCCGTCCGGTCTCCCAAAACCCGCGGCAGCCGCAGCAGAATCCGCTTCCTCAAACAGGTGCTGCATCAGCTCCAAACACATGGGATGGTCCAGCAGCTGGCCGTTCTGAATATCAAGCAGGGCGGTCAACGGATTGACGACAGTGTTTATGATAAGTTTATCCCATATGTCTGCTTGAATATTCTCTGAAACAGCAGTTTGGAATCCGGCATTGGCCAGCACCTCCGCTAGCATTGCCAGATGCTGTCCTGACGAACTGATGCCATTTTCGGCAATTCCGATCCGTGTACCGCCCATGCCTGTATGCCATACCTCTGTATCGGATAGGCGCATAGCCCCTTCTGTTGTTACGGCGGCATAAAGTCTGTCCCCTCCAACAACCGAACGCAGCTTTTCCAGGTGCCCCATACCGTTTTGGAAGCAGCATATGCGGGTATCCCGCCCCGCCCGGCCGCGGATCGCCTCAATAACCGGAAGGCTGATGTCCTTTTGCTTTAATGCAAGCAAAATCCAGTCCGCTCCACCTCCCACAGCTTGTTGTCCGGCAGAATATGCCGCAAAATCCAAACAAACCGCGGCGGCTGTGTGCGGATGGTTGCCGTCCCTGTCTCTGACCGTAATCCCCTGAAGAGAGATGGCTTCCGCCTGACGGGCAGTCCGCACCACCATCGTGAGGGAATGTCCGGCATCTGCCGCCGCGAGGCTTCCTGCCAGCAGCAAACCCAATGAGCCTCCGCCAATAATCTCGATGTTCAAACTCTCACATCCTTTTTCCACTATACCACTATACCACTTTAGGGCAAGAAAGGAAAAGCGGTCCCATTTTTTAGGGAACCGCTTGTTATGACAGACACTATATTGGAAGATATTTTCTTACTCGATACGCTCCAGGTTACCGTTGGCATCCATTTTGAACTTGGATTTGGCCTCATCCTCTTCTTCCTGCAGGAGTGACAGCTTTCTCGCCCGGTCCATGATCTGGATTAATGCCTTGTAATCATCATTGACCACTCTGTAATCGGTGGACACTTCGTGAACCTCCGAATTCAGCTTATCATTCTCCCGGCGCAAAGTAATCATAGCTTCCCGGGTTTCCGCCAGCTCCTTCTCCAGCGCGCGGATTTGCCGGGACATATCGGCATAGGTGGTTTTCCACTGGCGCAGGAAACGGATCACTGCATCAATGGATATGGATTCCTCGGAAATCCCCTCCTGACGGACATAACCGGACTCCTGGACATCCAGCATGGCCACGGAGGCTGTTGCCCCGCTTGAAGAATGCTTCTTGGCTTGGTTCCGCTGCTGCCGCTGCTTTTTTGCAATCTGGATGGCCGCTTCGTATTTTTTGCGGACAAAGCTGTTCCAACGGAATCCGCAAGCAGCAGCCGTCCGCCCGATCCGCTCTCCTACTTCCTCGAACGCGGCCAATTGTGTGCCGCCTTCCCGTATATGGCGGAGTGTCACCTCGGCCAAAATCAAATCATCCTCTTCACTCCACGCATCTTGTCTGACTGCTGACATTTTACTACCTCCCAAAAAAGGTTATTCTCCTGTTGCGTGCCTTTTGCGTGCTCAGCCTGTAACCGCTTCATATCATATAGGCGCTGCCTGAGTAACTTGGTCCACGCCAAAGGCCGGATAAGTTATGGAAGCCTCGAGATCGGCCGGGCCGACTGGAGGGAAAGCTTCAATGAACTCTTTTCCGCCCCTGATGCCCTATATTGCAGCAGCATGAATGGCTATCCGCAACCGCCTGGTATGTGTTCCATACTTATGGTTATGCCGATACTAGAATTCATAGAATCTATTTGCTTGCAAAAGTCTTCTCATACTATTCGGTATTGACACTTTTTCTTAGAAACATACCTTTTGGGAGAGCTTGTCAACGAAAATGCGCTAACTTGCTATGCAAACCAAAAAAGCTGCCTTCCGGAGCGGAAGGCTTTGCCTCCCCCGGAAAACAGCCTTATAGAAAATCAGCCCTGCCGACGCTGAATCAGAACCTTGAACAATTCGCTCATCCCATCCGATAAAAGCAGCTGCCTGACCGCCCGGTTGCGTTTTGCGGCCGGGCTGAACGGGTCCCGGCCGTCATGGGAGACAAGCCGCTCCAGCACACCGCTTTCCAACAGAAACTCCTTCTGTGTGGAAAGCCGCCAATCTGTAATTCCGGATTTTGCCCCTGCACGGATGCATGCAGTAAAATCCACATGTGCCGTCATATCCTGTTCCCCTGCATAAATATACGGATTTTCAGCTGCTAAATGATTTTTATAGCAGAGAAGTGTGCCCTTCATACGGTGAGTTCCGAACAATTCCGCCGCTGTATCCCCGTAATCAATAGTAATTAGCTCTCCGTACTTAAGCCGGCGCAGCCTCTCCTCCAGCCATTCAGCCGCTTCAAGGGAAATATCCGCCGTTTGCCCTTCTGCCAGGCCGATTCCAGATTCTCTCAAATAGTCCGTCAGGGCTTCATTGACGCAGGGTCTTTCGAGCTCCCTGAAGGAGCCTGCGCTTTCGTCCCAGCCCACATGGAGCTCCATCAGTGTGCCCTGTCTTTGCCGGACACGATGGACAGGGAAAGCGTCCAACAGCTCATTGGAGAGAATAAAGCGTCCCTCTCCGGATTCTTCCCCCTGCATGGCTTCTTCAGGTGTCAGTTGGCGGATCAGATGCCAATGGGAATGCAGCTGCTCCCTTTGGCATTTCTGATGCCAGGGACTCTTTTCCACGATGGCATATTCCACCCGCACGTACAGCTCCGGGAAATGTTCACGGAAGCCATCCAGAATCTGTGCGGCCAGCCGGCCGGTGCCGGCTCCCCATTCCACGATCCGCACGGGACCGTTTAAGGATCTGCTTTGGCGGGCAATATAGTAAGCCACCGCTTCCCCAAGAATGCCGCCGATATTCGAAGCCGTGTAAAAATCGCCGGCTTTTCCGATTTTCTCACGGGGCTGGATGTAATATCCAAGCTCTGCATGGTATAAGCACAGCTCCATGTAATCCCGGAATGGGATGGCAGCCGCAGGTTGGGCACAGATCTGTCTTCGGATTACCGTTTCCAGCTCTGAAGATCCTTCAGGCCGGTCCAAAGGATGTTTCATGGGTTCCTCCATCTTCCGGTTGTGTTAGAGGTGGTTTCATAGAGACAAACAAACCGGATGCCAGTATAATGGAACATGTCACAGAAAGGAAGGAGAAAACTCCCGTTATGCGTAAAACCGTTACGAAAACCCTGCTGCTTGGTACCATTCTTGCTGTCGCCACAGCAGCAGCCGGCTGCACCAAGGAGCCGGATTTGGCCAAAGAAAAAATGGAGCAGGCCTTCCTGAAGCAA